>JAFPTK010000157.1 GCA_017400305.1 Lachnospiraceae bacterium
CACGGATCTGATCCTCGGCCTTGATATTCTTTCCCGCATAGACGAGCCCGCCGATGGCGGTATTCTGCAAAGCTTCCTCCGTCCCGTCGCCCGCCTTGATCGCGACATCCACATCGGTAAACTGCTCCGGAGTCGCGATAAACATCCCGGCGACCTTGTCCTTTAACGGCATCCCCGCGATCACCTCGGTGATCAGGTCCTCCAGAAGCTCCTCATCCGAAGCCTGCGGTATCTCCTCCTCGACGGTCTCCGGTGTCTCCAGCGTCTCGGGTTCACTTAAGAGGATCGCTTCCTCCGTGTCTTCGGTCTCGGTTTCCTCTGCCATCTCCGCCGCTTCCGCCTCAGCTGCCATCTCCGCCGCGACGCGCCGCTCCGCGATGACTCCGATGAGCCGTACACTTCCGATATACGTACCGAACACGGCAGCTCCCAACAGGAGTACCACAACACTGTATGCTATGATCTGATTCCGAATACGACGCATATGACGCACATGAGCACGCTCCAACATCATCAGCGACTCATTTTCCGTCACCTGTCCGATCTCTTCCTCTTTCATGAAAACTCCTTGTGCTGTCCATATCTTGTGGTTAAAGTAACAACAACTACAAATTTAGCACAAGGAAATATAAATATCAAGTGTTTGGTAACAATTGTTATAAAAAAAATTCAAGCAGCCATCGGTCACCCAGGCGTCCGACTCTGCATTTGCACAAAACGAAGCGGGAGATGCGTCCTATGCGCAGCTCCCGCTTCTATCCTTCCACCGACACATCCTGCGTCGGACTGTTTTCAGTATCCATTGGACCTTACCTCCTTTTCCCAACTGCCTTCACGCCATTCACCTTTGCTATTCAAGCTGCAGTGGCAGGACCCTAAACCATTCATATTTGATGGACTGTCGCTCGCTTCACTGCTCTTCATGGAACCGAAGGGGTTGTAGTATGATTCACTGCCAGTTCATTTTCCGGTGGTCTGTACCTCTCTTTCTACGGATTTTTTGAGGTGTAACGTTACGTGTCCATCGGACTGCCCTCCATTTGCTCGTCTTCGAGTTCTGCCTAACGATCCATTGGACTGTACCTCCTTCTCGCGACTACTTGTCTGATTTCTATATTAAACCTTAACCTTTTGTTCGACTTCTCTGTTGCTATGGTCAAATTGTACGACAGTTATTCTCATTTGTCAACACTATTTTTCAAAAAATTTTAAATTTTTGATACAACAGCAGAAAACGGCGCCGCAGCGCCGTTTTCAGACTTTCTGTTTCTTTGAGGGGATCAGATCAGCGGGTATTTTTTGGTCAGTTCCGCGATGATCGCGCGCGCCTGATCATTGTCCGCGCCCTTGGATTTGATGACGATCGCGATCGCCTCCGCGATCCGGTCCATATCCGCGGTATCCATGCCGCGCGTGGTGACCGCGGGCGTGCCGAGACGGATGCCGCTGGTGACGAAGGGCGAGCGCTGTTCATTGGGGATCGTGTTCTTGTTGGCCGTGATATGCGCGTCATCCAGCCACGCTTCCACTTCCTTGCCCGTCAGATCAAAGTTCGTCAGGTCGATGAGCATCAGGTGATTGTCCGTGCCTCCCGAAACGATCCGGACGCCGCGATCCATGAGTCCCTTGCAGAGCGCCTGCGCGTTATCGACGATGTTCTTCGCGTAGGTCTTGAATTCCGGAGAAAGCGCCTCCTTGAAGCACACCGCCTTCGCCGCGATCACGTGCTCGAGAGGGCCGCCCTGGATCCCGGGGAAGACCGCTTTGTTGATATTCCACTTATCCTGCGCGCTCTGATTCCAGAGGATCAGGCCGCCGCGGGGCCCCCGCAGGGTCTTGTGCGTCGTAGTCGTAACGATATCCGCGTAAGGGAACGGGCTCGGATGGACACCGCCCGCGACCAGACCCGCGATATGCGCCATATCCACCATCAGGACCGCGCCACAGCTGTCCGCGGCATCCCGGAATCTCTTGAAATCGATGGTCCTGCAATAGGCCGAAGCACCCGCGATGATCAGCTTCGGCTGATGCTCCTTCGCAAGACGCTCCATCTCGTCGTAATCAAGAAATCCGTTCTCATCCACCCCGTACGGGACGACATTGAAATAAGAGCCGGAGATATTCGCCGCGCTGCCGTGGGTGAGATGTCCGCCCTGATTCAGGTTCATGCCCAGGATCGTATCACCGGGCTTTAATACGGCAAACTGTACCGCGAGATTGGCCTGTGCGCCGGAGTGCGGCTGCACATTGGCGTAGTCGCAGTGATACAGCTCCTTGGCGCGCTCACGCGCGAGTTCCTCCACCGCGTCAACCACATCACATCCGCCGTAATAGCGCTTTCCCGGCAGTCCCTCCGCGTATTTATTGGTAAGCGGGCTCCCCATTGCCGCCATCACCGCTTTACTCGTCCAGTTCTCCGACGCGATGAGCTCGATATGATCATTCTGACGCGCCAGTTCCCGCTCGATCAGCTCCGCGATCTCGGGATCGGTCTGCCTTACTTCCTCCAAAGAATACATGGTACCCTCCTGTCTGTGTCTGATAGACGCCGCAACGTCCACCATTTTATCACACGCGATCACCGATTTCTATGGTATAATGTATAAGATTTTCAATAACATGGAGTAAGGCGTCATGTACGAATGCATTATCAATCCATCCTCCCGCTCCGGCCGAGGAAAATCGCTCTGGAATGAACTGAAGAGACAGCTGGAATCCGCCGGGATCGAATACCGCGTCCATATGACCGGCGGCCCCGGCGACGCGATCCGCGTCGCCCGCGAGCTCACCGCGGATATCGAAGGGCCTGACAAGAGGAGGCTCGTCGTCCTGGGCGGCGACGGCACGCTCAATGAGGTGGTTTCCGGGATCTGTGACCATTCCCGCGTCCTCCTGGGCTATATCCCCACCGGATCGAGCAACGATTTCGCGCGGGGATTAAAGCTCCCCCGCAACAAAGAGGCGCTGATCCGCTCCATCGTAGCCGGAGAGAAGGTCCGCACCCTGGATGTCGGAAAGCTCACTTACAATCATCAGACACACGATTTCTCCCGTCTTCACGATGATCGGCAGGAATCCACGCGCCATTTCATCGTGAGCGCCGGCATCGGTTTTGACGCCGCAGTCTGTGAGGAAGCACTCTCCTCCAACACCAAGAATTTCTTCAACCGGATCGGCCTCGGGAAACTCACCTACGGTGCCATCGCGCTCAGACACCTTCTGCGTGCGGACTGGATCGGGATCGAGGTCGAGGCGGACGGCCGGCCGCTCACCAGTCTGGACCATTTTCTCTTCGCCGCGATCATGCTGGAGCCCTATGAGGGGGGCGGTTTCCGTTTTGCGCCGGATGCCGTCAGCGATGACGGTCTCTTTAACCTGTGTCTCATCGGAGATATGACGAAGCCTCAGATGTTTTACGCGCTGCCCCACGCGTATTTCGGCAGGCATTACGGTCTGCCGGGCGTCTATCACTACACGGCCGGGAGCATCCGCATTCGTACGAGCATCCCCATGTGGGTCCACACCGACGGGGAAGTCATGATGAAATCCGACGACATCACTCTTACCTGTCTTCCACGCGCTCTGGATATGATGATGTAATAACACTTGCTTTTTTCTCCGGTATGGCGTAAAATATTTCTCTTGTTAAGGAGAAAAAGCCATGAAGACAGTAAAAAAACTCCATACCGCATGGAGCACGCGCAAAGAAAAAGGCTATATCACGTTATTGGAGCGTCTCATTCCCGCGCTCACCTATCTGTTCCTGTACCTGAAATGGTTCGATCTGCTGGAGGATGCGAACCGTTCTTCCTATGTGATCGTACACACGGAACTCGACGATCTGATCCCCTTTGCGGAGATCTTCGCGATCCCCTATTATTTGTGGTTTTTCTATGTGATCGCGACACTCACCTTCCTGATCCTGCTGCCGCGTTCGGAGGATTACTTCAAGGCGCTGTTTTTCATGTGTGCCGGTATGACGGTATTCCTGTTATTCTCCACCTTTGTCCCGACCCTGCAGCCGCTCCGTCCTGCCGTCATGCCGCGTGACAACGTATTCACACACATGATCGCCAGGCTCTACATGACCGACACACCCACCAACGTCTTTCCGAGCATTCACGTATACAATTCGATCGCCTGTGTGATCGCATTGAACCGGGTGCCTCAACTGGACCGCCATAAATGGGTGCGCGTCTCCGCCGGTATCCTGTCCGCTCTCGTCATCCTTTCGACGATGCTCATCAAACAGCATTCCGTGATCGATGTGGCAGGTGCCTTTGTGATGGCTTTCGTCTTCTACCGCATCACTTATCAGTCGGATTTTGTGGTGAATGCCATGCACATCAGAGAGAGGGAGTTTTCGCTTCCCGCCCGTTCGCATTCCTGAAAGACCCGCAGGTTTTACCCACAGACAGTCAACCGCCCGCAAGCTTACTTGCGGGCGGTTCTTTGTGCCGGAAAACAGCGTACCGTACCCTTAGTTGAAGTGATAGAATTTATTGACCAGGCGGTAGCCTTCGACCGAGATCTTGCGGCCTCCCTTGCCGGGGAGATGCGCCATGTTCCCGACAATGCCGAACCGCATCTGCAGATAGACCCGCGGATTTTTCTTGGCAATGTAATGCCACAGCTCCTCTTTCTCTTTGAGTTTCTCCTTGCTCCCGTCGAGGATGAGCAGGATCGATGAGATCGCCGTGATGATCTCCAGATAGTTGAACATGTAGTGATAGCGCTGCTTAACGGAATTGATCATTCCGATATTTTCCGAGAAATAATCGATCATCATCCGGTTGACGGTCAGCTGCTGTTCCACGCGCGAGACCATCACCTGCTCGTTCACGGACTGATCCTCCCGCCCGATGTTGTAGTAGTAGAAATTGATATCCAGATAATACATATTCTTCACAAACGGCAGCGGCTCGAACACGTAGAGATTGTCCACGTAAAAGGTGTGTTCCGGGAGCTTCATCCCGCAGTCGCGCAGCAGCTTGGTGCGGTAGATCACGGAATGCATGAGGATATACTGTCCCTTGCGGAAATGGCCGACATCCTTCCAGGTGAACATCTTTTCCACCGGGAGTGTCCGCGCGTAGCGCATGACCTTGTGCCGGCTCTCACCGCTCTTGTGATAGACGAAATTCGTGATGAGCATATCCAGCCGTTCATCCCCTCCGACGAGATCTCCGAGGGTCTGCAGGATCTTGCGAAGGGGGATCTCCCTGACGAAATCATCGCTGTCGACCACCTTGAAGTACAGTCCGGTCGCAGCCTGAAGCGCCGTCATGACCGCCGCCCCGTGTCCGCCGTTCTGTCTGTGGATCACGCGCACGATATCCGGATATCGCGCCTGATAGCTGTCCGCGATCTCCCCCGTGCGGTCGGTGGAGCCGTCATCCACGATGATGATCTCCAGGTCGCTGCCGCCGGCGATCAGCGAACTCAAGCATTTCTCCATATAATCCTGTGAATTGTAGCAGGGAACCCCCACCGTCAGAAGCTTCATCTCTCACCTCCGCGCTCAGTCTCTGAGTCTGCTGGTCTCGAATCTCTCTATGGTCCTAAGGCTGCTCATCAGTTCGTTGTAACGCTGCCACGGCTCCCCGGGCTCCACTTCCAGGCCGGCCGCCATGGCCATGATATCGATCATCTCGTCATTGACCCTGCCGCGAAGCTCTTCCAGCACGCGGATCCGTGCGGATGCACCGTCCGCATCGAGAAACGCGACCACCAGCGGGTCCATATTCAGTTCCTGAGCCTCCTCCTCGATGGTTTTGGCCATCACACCCATCCGCGCGGATGTCACGGGGATCTCCGCCACAGAATCGCTCCTTAAGAGCGTCGGATCCGGCTGCTGGATCATCGACGGACGGACCGTTCTGTCCTCCTCCGGACGACCTCCCTTAGTCACAGGGACAGCCTCCACACGCGTAAAGCGGTATTTCGCGGACACCTCCGGATATTTCCCGTGATCGACCTCCGAGAGGAACTGGGTCAGTTCGCGGCACCACACTCTGAAATCCCCGTACAGCGCCTGATAGACGACCACTTCCTCCTTCGTCTCCGAATCCAGAGCGATCGTGACGATCTGATACAGATTCCCTTTGAAATGCCGATAGATCTCCTGTGGCTTCGGTCTTTCCCTCATTATCTCCTCCTTAAGCCGTGCGCATTCCCAGCGTACTCTCCACGATCAGACTCTCGATCGCCGCTACATCGGTCATCCGTCCCCGCTTCGCGTTCCGTTCACTCTCCGCGCAAAGGCCCAGGACCTGCACCAGCTGCGCGTCCGTGTACCTCTTCCCCCACTCCGTGCATTTCCTGATGAGAAACGGCTGAAGGGAAAGTCTGGTCCTGATCTCCTCCGATGACAGGTGCGCCCTCTGCAGTTCTCTGACCTGCAGGATGTTATTGTACTGTCTGACGATCAGCGCCAGCATCCGAAACGGTTCGACCTTATTAGCGAGCATCTCCTGATAGAGAGCACAGGCACCGCTCCCGTTCCTCTCCGCCATGCAGTCGACCAGCTGGAAGACGCGGTCCATGACGGTATCGGAGCAGACCGCCTCCACATCGGCGATCCTGACCTCTGTCCTGCCGTAGCAATAGGAAAGGAGCTTTTCCATCTCCTGCTCCAGCAGATTCATATCCGTGCGCGGCTCATTGGATGCCCCGCCGGTGGCAAGCTCATATAACCGGTCTGCTGCCCGCGTCTCGATCTTCATCCCATTGGCATGAAACCGTCCGCTGATCCACTTTTTCAGCAGGTCTCCGGTGGGTGGATCGCAGTTGACCGTAAATCCTTCCCTGTTGGCCGCCTTGAAAGCCGATGTACTGCCATTGACACTGCTTTCCTGAAAGATCAGACAGGCAGTCGACGCCGGCTCCTTTAAGTAGGCGGCGATCTTTGTCCCGTTCTCGCCGGCGGCGGCAAACCACCCGGTGTTTTTTAAATAGATCACCCTGAGCGGGGCAAAAAACGGCTCCGTCATTGCCATCTCAATGACCTCATCCGCCGAGGTCTCCGGGCCGTTGTACCGGGTGTGATTGATATCCCCCTCCGGTACGCCCAGCTTTTTGATCAGGCCGTCTGTCAGCTGCGCACGAAGATATGCCTCCTCCCCATAGAACAGATAGCAGGGGTAACGCTTCCCCTCCGCGATCTCCTGATCCAGGCGGGCTTTCTTGTCAGCATATTCCGAAGTCTTCTTTGCGTAGGCCATACCTGTCTATTTTATCAAAATCCTCCGGTCAATTCAATGTAAAAAGCCATGCACCCGCACGTTCCTGCCGTCACGGGAGACCTCGATCGTCACGGCGCCGCGCTCCGCCGTGACACAGGCGGGGATCCCGCGATCTCTCAGTCTTTCCATCAGCTCCGCGTGCGGATGACCGTAGCGGTTATCCCGTCCGCAGGAGATCACGGCGATCTCAGGAGAAATACGGTCCAGAAAAGCATCCCCGGTCGTGTATCGGGAACCGTGATGTGCCACCTTAAGCAGTGTCAGATCCCGGGCCAGTGCGGGGTCTCTCTCAAGGGTCTCAAGGAGCGCCGTCTCTCCCATCCCCTCCACATCACCGGTAAACAATGCCGTAAAATCTCCAAAACGCAGATATAGGATCGTGGAATACTCATTGGCCTCTGTCGTAGCCATTCCGGACGGCGGTCCGAGACACCGGATCGAAAGAGCCCCTTTCGTAAGCTCCTCTCCGCGTGCGATATACGATACCGGTATCCCGTGCTCCCCCGCAGCCGTCAGGAGCTTCCCGTAATTCTCTCCGCGGCTCATCTCAGCCACACGGGGCAGGACGAGGCGGTCGATGACCAGCGCATCCTCGTCATCCTCGAGGAGTTCCAGCAGACCGTTCATGTGATCCTCGTCCTCGTGGCTTAAGATCGCCGCATCCAGATGCGAGATCCCCTCATATGCGAGATACGGATCCAGCACATAGGTTCCCAGCTTACTCCGGGAGCTGCTGCCGCCGTCGATCAGAAAATGATAACCGCCGCCGGACAGGACGATCCCGTCCCCCTGCCCCACATCGAGAACCGTGATCTTACACGGCGGAGAAAGTCGAAAGGAGAGAATACCGATCGCGAAGCCGAGATACAGGACGCTGATCCCCCGTCGAAGCCAGATCCCCCGTCTGCGCTGCTCCCGGGGCGCCCGCTTCTCCTCCTCCTGTGCGATCCGGTATCGAAAGATCAGAAATCCGGCCAGCAGCAGATAGTAGGCGATGATCTGCCAGACCTGCGCGTGGCCTGTCACCCAGGTCGCTCCCGGAAGGGCGTTCTCCTGCAGGCAGCATTGCTTAAAGAGAAACAGAAGCAGATGGCAGATCCGTCCGAAACAGATCCCCGCCGGGATTAAGAGCAGACCGGACAGCATGCACATAAGCCCTGCCCCCACCAGGACCGACATGACCGGCAGGATCAGGACATTCAGAAAGACCGACCAGACGGGAAAGGTGTGGTAACTCACCATGTAGACCGGCAGCGTCACCAGTGCCACGGACAGCGAACTGAACACCCCGGAAGTGAGCGCCGAGAGAACCGGTTTCCACGGCGGATCTTCCGGTCTGCGCCTGCGCCCCCCGCCTGCCTGCAGCCCCCATGCCGGGAGCAGGACACCGATGGCGAGTACGGCCAGGAAGGAGAGCTGAAACCC
>JAFPTK010000158.1 GCA_017400305.1 Lachnospiraceae bacterium
ATGAGCCTGTCCTCGACACGCTTCTCGCATTTCAGGTAGTCAACGATGTTCTCGTCGGATGGGCTATTGAAGCGTTTGTTCTCCTTGCAGTGGAAATGCCACATGATGTTGCGCCCGATGTAGTCTCTTTTCTCCAGCATCGTCTGCCACAGGATCGGGATCGGGCGGGGAATATGCGGTTCCGACTCGATCCGCTCAAAGAATCCGGTCCACCTTCCGGGGAGGTCAATACGCAGGATCTCCGCGATGCTCTCGCGGGCCTCACGCCCCAGCTGCTTCCTCCTGGCATCGTCCGTAAGGAGACCGATCACCTCCCGTGCCATGCTGTGTGTGTCATGCTTCCGCACGGAAAGGATCCCCTTCCCTTTTTCCACGATCGTCAGATACGGAAGGGCGTACATGACCACCGGCACTCCCGCCCCCATACTTTCCATCAGACCGAGAGGGAAACCCTCCACCTCGCTGGTCATGATGCAGACCGATGCTTTCCGATAATACGCTTCCACATTTTTGCGATAACCGAGACAGGTGACAGCGTCCGTGAGGCCCCGGTCAGCAAGGTAGGATCTTATCAGCTCATCCCAGGCAGGATCCTTGGCCTCCCCCAATAACAGCATCCGGGCATCCGGCAGCTGATCATGCACCAGACCGAATACCTCAAGCGCTGCCATCGGATTCTTCTCCGGTGAGATCCGCTGACACCAGATCACCGTATATCCGTCACAGGGGGATTGGGGAATCTCCTCAACGGTACGGAATTGCATGGGATTGACCGTCTGAAATACCGTGTCGTGAAACTGCTTCCAGAAGGCGGTATCTGTATCACTGAGAGTGACGACCCCGTCGGCCAGCGTGTAGATATAGAGCATGTTCTCAAATCGATCGGGATCCACCAGGGAAATCCTGGAAAAATAATTGTGACAATGGATGACAAAGTGGATCCTACAAAGCTTGCAGACCATCAGATCCAGCAGGAGATTCCGCCCAAACCAATCATGATAGACCATCAGGTCCACCTCCTGATCGCAAAGGGATTGCTGCAGGAGCCGCGCTCTTTCATAGCCGCTGGTGTCATCCTCCGCATGGACCTTCGGCAGGAGAACCCGCGTCACGTCGTCCGGGATGCTGTAATCCTCCGCAGAGCCGCTCTCCTCCGTGAACAGGATGACCCGATAGCCGGCCTCCTGCCAGACGCGTGTCAGTGCAGCGGTCACCCGCTGTGCTCCGCCGGAGCGAAGACTGGGATAAAAGGCCGCGACCGTCCGGATCCGGCGATTTGCGGAAAAATCCTCGACGGGGGCTTCCATGGCTGCGATCAGGTTTTTCTCTGTCCCCCGATACATCTGCGCGATGGCGGCACAGACCAGCGGCATGGAAAAACGGGAAAGCAGCGTCTCCAACCCTGCCCATACGCCCCCCTGAAGAAAAGCAGCTTTGGAAATGCAATCCTGTACAGCCTGATAACGAAAGTCAAACACCGCATCCTGTACATGAGGATCTCCACAGCTTTGCGCATAGTGCTCCGCGGTATCGGCCACTTCGGAGATCGTGCAGATTCGCCGGAACGATCGCAGGTCCATCTCCTCCATCGTACTGATCCCGTTTCCGGCCGAGTAATGATACAGCTTGCGGGCGATCCCCCGATAGGATCGCGCCAGATGGGAGATGATGAAATACTCGTATTTATCCTGTCCGAAGGGAAGGGGGATCTCTTCGACCAGGTCAAACGCCTTTTTTAACAGACGGGTATCGAACAGCTTTCCCCACAGATTAAAGCAGTAATGACCTGTCTCATAGCATTCTTTGAAAACCCGGTCACCGCTTAGTCTCTGCATGAGCGGGCGTTTTTTTTCG
>JAFPTK010000014.1 GCA_017400305.1 Lachnospiraceae bacterium
CTGACACAGACGCCGGGGTTTCCGCATGAATGTGCTTCTGGCGCTCCCGCTGGCAGCAGCCTTTTCCATTCGCTTTCGCAGACGTTTTGAGGAAACGGTCGCGCCGGCGATCTTTGTATTGATCATCGCACTGTACTTCTCCGGGATCTTTACCACACTGTTGCCCGGCGTGGCGGCCTGTCTTGCCATGTCCGCGGCATCGCTTGTTTACTGCGCGGTCAGACTGATCAAAGCATCTCCCGGGACAGGCACTGCCGTATCGCGTCCCGTCGCCCGGACGGAATCGCGCAGGGAGGTGATCTCCCGGATCTTCACGCCCGGAGCGCTCGCCTTTCTGCTCCTTGCCGGATATTTTATCGCGGTCAATGTCGGGAGAGGGTTCTGTGCGCGGGATGATTTCGGTCACTGGGCGCTGGCTGTCAAGAATTATCTCTACTATCAGGATTTCTCCAACATCGCGGCATCCACGGATCGCAACGGAACCTATCCGCCGGCGGCAACGCTGTGGAATTATCTGGGGGCTTTGCTCTTTCCGCGGAACGGGAGCTTCCTGGTCCGAAGAGATGTCACGCCTCTGGCGGACGCGTCTGCCGCACAGTTCTTTTCACAGGAGATGCTGGAGACAGCTCTGTTTCTGCCGCTTTTTTCTTCGCTTGGCATATCGGGCACAGGGAAGTCCCGTGGGAGAGATGCGGCCGGTTTCCTGTTGCTGTTGCTGGCATTTCCCCTGCTCATCAACGGCTGTTATGAGGTGTGGTACACTTCCGTCATGGTGGATCCGCTGTTGGGACTCTATGCCGGCTATATCCTGTGGGGGCTGCTGCATCTGGAGGAAAAGGATCAGGGGTTTTCCCTGTTCTCCCTCTGCGGAGCGCTGTTTCTGCTGACGCTTACCAAGGAGATGGGGATCGTGCTGGCAGGACTTCTGGCGGTGATCGGTCCCATGACGCTCCTGCCTCCCGCCCCCGGGACGGAGCCGGATGCCGGATCCGGTGTGAAGCGGCATGGCTTTTTAGCCGGGAGGATCCGGCTTGCGGGCCTCTTTCTCTTAAGCGTGGCAGCGGCAATCGTGAGCTGGTACGGATACCTCGCGGTGTGGTCCCGGCTGGAGGCTGTCCGTCAGACAGTGGTCGTCGGGAACGCATCGACGGGAGGAAAAGCGGCCGTCGGCGGTCATGTCGGTACGGTGTTTACGAAGATGAACACGCTGGATCCGCAGATTTCCTGGGATATCTTCCGCACCTATTGTTATGCGTTGTTTGACAGCAGAAGAACGCCTTTTGGTGCGATCCTGCCGGTGTCCTTTGTCATGATGATGTTCCTCTTTGCCCTGGTCGTGGTCGTGGTGACAGTCAGACGCGTACAGAGCGGGTCATTTACAGGGGCTGACCGGAGATTCTGCCGCCTGTATGCCGGTGGATGGATCGCCGGGTGGATCTTCAGCGGTTGTCTGTGTCTGGCCTATATCACGGTCTTTCGTTCGATCGGTGTCACGCTGCCGTCGATGGACCGCTATCTGGCGCCGGTGATCGTGATGCAGGCGGTCCTGTTCATCGGATTCGGAATGGAGCGGGAAGTCTCGGCGGAACCGATGCGGGCGGCAGTGCTTCTCGCGGTGGGAAGCGCCCTGCTGCTTTTGTACGGGAATCCCGGGCGGATCCTGCAGGGAGTGACCCTGCGGGAGGATCGACAGATGCCGGTTTCCGATCTGGCCGAGGATATCCGCAGAGAAGGGATTCTGTTTGAACCCGGAGACAGGGTATATCTGTTAAAATCGGAGGACGGACTGAGCGACGTGCGCTATGCGTTCGGATATCTCGTCATGCCGGCCCGCATCAACAGCAGGGAGTTTGGTGTGGATCGGGAGGATGTGACGGACCCCTCTTATCAGTATTTATATGATGCGGAATGTCCGGCCGGGGGCCGGTTATTCCGCAGGGACGAGCTGACCGGAAGCTGGGAGGAGTATCAGAGATGAGAGACCTTAGGAAGGACCTTTCTTTTGCGTGGTATTGTTTTCGGAGAGCGAATGACGCACGGTTCGTGGAGGAGGTAAAGGGGATCGGGAAGCGGCCGTTAACGGTCACACTGGAGAAACCGGAGACAGCGCCTCCTGCGGCGTGTGCGATCTATCATATCGCGATGGAACGTTCGGATTCCGGGTTCTTCGCCGATTATAATCGCCTGCTGCAGTATCTGTACTTTGCGGATCGCATGGGGCTTAAGCCAGTGGTAGAGTATTCGGATGCCTTTTGCTATGCGGAGGACCATCCGGTAAACGGGACCACGAATCCGTTTGAATACTATTTCCTCCAACCGGCCGGAATATCTTTGAAGGAAATGAGCGGTGTCGCGACAGTCATAAAGAGCAGAAAGGAAAATACGGTCCTGGCAATGGAGGCGGAGGAAAATCGGAGCGGATATGCCCGGAGCGAGGCGTTCATCCGGGCGATGGCCGGCATTGCCGGGAAGTATATCCGGTGCAATGATACGGTGGGAAAGAAGCTTTCGCAGGAGGTACACGAATTGCTGCCACAGGGCGGTGTTCTGGGGGTCCATGTCCGGGGGACGGATTACAAGAGGGCTTACCACGGTCATCCCGTGATGGTGACCACGGAGGATACCCTGGAGGCGGTCAGAAAGCTTGCGGACCGGTATCAGCGGATCTTTCTGGCCACTGATGACCTGAGTGCGGTCCGGCTGTTTGAGGAGGCCTTTCCGGGGCGGGTATCCTGTTATCGGGATGTGATCCGGAGTGACGGAGACCAGACGGTCATGAAGGCGGTATCGGATCGGAAGGATCATCATTATCTGCTGGGATATGAAGTTCTGCGGGATATGATGACACTGGCCTCCTGTGACGGACTGGTGGCGGGACTCTCCCAGGTGAGCCTTGCGGCCAGGATCCATCGCCGGGTGGATGGCGGCGGATACCGGGATGAAGTGATCCTGGACAAGGGGATCATCCGAAAGGGAGCGGGAGGTCTGTGCAAATGAGGGAGAGGACGAAGAGGCAGGCGGCTCCGGAACTGCTGCGTATCCTGGCGATGCTTGCGATCATCGCGTCCCATTATGCGACCAAGGGCGGATTTACTTATACGGATGGCTCCGGTCTGTCGGCGGGGCGGTGGTTTCTGCAGTTCTTTTCTCTGGGGGGCTTTGGGGATGATCTGTTCATCCTGATCAGCGCCTATTTCCTGTCGGAGAAGAGGAAAAGCAAGCCGTCAAAGGCACTCCGGCTGGCAGGAGTGACGCTGTTTTATTCCCTGTTGTTCTACCTCATCTTCGTACTGCTGTTGGGCGGCGGTACGGAATATGACCGCTCCTGGGAGAAACTGCTGCGGATCCTGTTGCCGGTACCCTTCGGCGGATACTGGTTTATCACGGATTATATCGTCCTGTATCTGACGGCGCCTTATCTGAATCGCATGCTGGATACACTGGATGAGAAAACACATCGAAGACTCATGCTCGGGGGGATCTGCATGTTCAGTCTCACGCCCTCCGTTCTGCGGGCGGATTTCGGTGCGGCGGGGAGCTGGCTGCCGTGGTTTGTCGTGCTCTATCTCACAGGGACCTACATCCGGCGATACGCGGATGAGGGGCAGGGTCCTCTGGCGGAACTGTCCGGAAACCGGATCAAACTGCTGCTTCTTTTCACGGGTACGCTGCTCCTGCGGGGCCTGCTGATCGCGATCATCGATCAGGTCTCTCCGCGGGTCGGTTTTTTCGTTCCTTATGAATCAAAGCTGTCGGAGATCGATCAGTTCCTGTTCTTCCTGCCGGCGGCGGCCCTGTTCCTGCTCCTGCGGAGGGCCGGGATCGGAGGGACCGCGCTGCTGTACGAAACAGCGGCCTCGGTGCTGGGAGTTTATCTCATTCACAATAACGAGTATCTGAAGAATGTCCTGTGGCATGATATCTTCCGAGCCCAAAACCTGCAGGATTCCCCGTGGCTTCCGCTGCATATGGCGGTGTCCGTCATCGCGGTCTTTGTGGTCTGCGCCGCCCTGGAATCGCTTCGCCGTCTGGTGTTCCGGGGGATCGGATCCGTTCTGTCGCCGGCACCAAAGAGCGGGGAGGGCGGAAGCACCCGGTTTGACAAGAAATAGCGCGGATGGTAGGATATTAGCGACTGATCACACGCAGGAGAAGAGATTTCATGGGTTCTGTTCTGGCATTTCCCATCGCAGCGGCCCTCGCGGTAATATGCCGGAAGCGATGGGAAGATACGGTGCTGCCGGTAACGACGGCAATGATCGCGGTACTGCTCCTTTCCGGAATGTTCACAACATTCCTTCCGGGAGTGGTATTTTGTATATTGGCAGCTCTTGCGGCGACTGTTTTCTGTGTCCGGACTGCGCTGCGGGACAGGAAGGCGCTGACAACCGTATTGCTGTCACCGGGCGTTCTGTTTTATCTGCTGTTTTTCCTTTTTTTTCTGTATATCAATCTGGGCGGTGTGGTCGCCGGAAAGGCGGATACCTGGGCGCATTGGGCACTGGCGGTCAAGAATAACCGCTATTTTGACGATCTGGTCATCGGATCGCCTTCGACGGATCGTTATGCGACCTATCCTCCGGCGCTGCCGATCTGGAACTACCTGTCCACCAGGCTCTGGTTTCGCTACTCGGAAGGGATGACGCTTCTTGGGCAGGACATGCTCTATGTGACACTGCTGGCCCCCCTGTTCCGGATCATTCCCGCGGGACGGTATCCC
>JAFPTK010000015.1 GCA_017400305.1 Lachnospiraceae bacterium
CACAGGGTGAGACCGGCACCGGCGCACCGGACAATACGCCGAATGGCAACAGCAACAGTGCAACGGAAGGAGCTACGTAAGATGAAAATCCAGGTGGAAGATAATTGCGGCGGGATCGCCGGGTTAAAGGTCATAACCCCCAAGGTCTTCGGGGATGCCCGGGGCTATTTTATGGAGACTTTCCAGGAACAGGAGTTTGCGGAGGCCGGTATCACGGACCGCTTCGTGCAGGACAATCAGTCCGGATCTGTTCGCGGCGTCCTGCGCGGCCTGCATTTTCAGAAGAATTTTCCCCAGGCCAAGCTGGTGCGGGTGCTGGTCGGAGAGGTCTACGATGTGGCCGTAGACATCCGCAAGGGGAGTCCGACATGGGGGAAGTATTTCGGTGTCCGGCTCTCGGCCGATAACAAGAAGCAGTTCTACATCCCGAAGAACTTTGCGCACGGCTTCCTGGTCCTCTCGGAGCGTGCGGAATTTGCCTACAAATGCACGGATTATTATCACCCGGACGATGAGGGCGGGATCCTGTACCGCGATCCTGCCATCGGGATCAATTGGCCGTTTGAAGACGGAGTAACCCTGAATCTTTCCGAGAAAGATCAGGCATGGAGCGGGATAGAGAGTCTTGAAAGATCGTGAGATGACCGCGGAGGAGCTTGCTCCCGGTCTGCGCTACAAAAAGTGGATCATCCTGGCATTTGTCGCGGCCGCAGTCCTGCTCGCGATCACGGTGCTTGCGCACACCAATCCCTATGCGGACGCCGATACCGAGCGGCTGAAAAAGATCTGCGCCTGTCTGTTGATCGCGCTGTCCATCTTTGTCTTCACGGGGTTCTATGACCGTTGGATGATCCTGCCGGCGGAGCTGTTCCACTCACGCAGGCTGATCGCACGGCTGGCGGTGAATGATTTCAAGAAGCGCTATGCCGGATCCTATATGGGCGTCGTGTGGGCACTGCTCCAGCCGGTCGTGACGGTCCTGATGTACTGGTTCGTGTTCGACCGGATCTTTCAGGCCCGGTCGGAAATGGCAGCCGGCGGCGTCGATGTGCCGTATGTGCTCTTTCTGACCTCGGGACTGGTGCCGTGGCTGTACTTTCAGGAAGCGCTCATGAACGGTACGACGGCGCTGCTCGAGTACAATTATCTGGTGAAAAAGGTGCTGTTCAAGATCAGCATCCTGCCGCTCATCAAGATCATCGCCGCCACCTTTATCCATCTGTTTTTTACGGCCGTCTGCCTGATCGTCGCCGTTTGCTACGGTTATTATCCGACGCTGTATACCCTGCAGGTATTCTACTACGGTTTCTGCGCCTTCTTCCTGGTCCTGGCCATCAGCTATACGACCTGTGCGGTCGTCGTCTTTTTCCGGGATCTGACGCAGATCATCTCCATCGTGCTGCAGCTGGGCACCTGGGCAACCCCGATCCTGTGGAATATCGGCATGCTGGATGACCGGTTCAAATGGATCATCAAGCTCAACCCGGTCACCTACATCGTGGAGGGCTACCGGATCTCGATCTACGGACAGGAGTGGTTCTGGCAGCATTTCTACTCCTCGACCTATTTCTGGATCGTGTCGGTATCGCTGTTCATGTTTGGCGCACTGGTCTTTAAGAGGAGCAAGATCCACTTCGCCGACGTATTATAAACCCCGTCAGGCGGCTGCAAGCGCACGCGCGGATTTATCAAATGAAGAAAGGATAGTTATGGAGAAACCCTCCGCGCCGGCCATCATCGTATCCGGTGTATCCAAAAAATATAAGCTCTACGACCGGCCGACGGACCGTCTGCGGGATGCCCTGCATCTGACGGGAAAGCAGCTGTACAAGGAGCACCTCGCGCTCGATCACGTGGACCTGACCGTCGAACGCGGAGAGACGGTGGGGATCATCGGCACCAACGGATCCGGCAAATCGACGATCCTAAAGATCATCACGGGCGTACTCACGCCGACGGAAGGCGAGGTGCAGGTCGACGGCCGGATTTCGGCGCTTTTGGAGCTCGGTGCCGGCTTCAACATGGAGTACAACGGGATCGACAACATCTACCTAAACGGCATGATGATCGGCTTTACCGAAGAGGAGATCAAGAGCAGGATGGATGACATCCTCTCCTTTGCGGATATCGGAGAATATGTCTACCAGCCGGTCCGCACCTATTCCAGCGGTATGTTTGTCCGTCTGGCGTTTGCGGTCGCCATCAACATCGATCCGGAGATCCTGATCGTGGATGAAGCACTTTCGGTGGGAGATGTCTTTTTCCAGGCGAAATGCTACCACAAATTTGAGGAGTTTAAGGAACAGGGTAAGACGATCCTCTTCGTATCCCATGACCTCTCCAGCATCAGCAAGTACTGCGACCGCGCCGTGCTGCTGCACAGGGGGCGCAAGCTCGGAGAGGGGACGCCGAAGAAGATGATCGATGTCTACAAGCAGGTGCTGGTCGGTCAGGAACCGGTCACAGGCTCCGGAGAGGAGAACCTGTTGAATGATACGATGCTCCGCGCCAAGGCCAAAAAGGCCGTCCGAAAGGATCGAAAGGAGGAGGAGGCGCAGCCTGCCGGGGAGGAACTGAAATACGGCAACGGTGCCGCCCGGATCACCGGACTGTCCTTAAAGGATGAGCAGGGAAGAGAGACCAAGGCGATCATGAAGGGAAGCGTCTGCCGGATCACCATGGAGGTTGAGATCCTTAAGGATATCGACAAACCGATCTTTGCGTTCACGATCAAAAACGCCCTGGGGATCGAGATCACCGGAACGAACACCATGGTGGAAAAGGCTTTCCTGTCGGGCGTGAAAAAAGGCGACCGGAAGACCGTCACCTTTTCGCAGCGGATCGATCTGCAGGGAGGAGATTACCTGCTCTCCTTCGGTGTGACGGGGTTTGAAGGAGATGACTTCACAGTCTATGAGAGACGCTATGACGCACTTGCCATGACGGTGGTATCGGATAAGAACACCGTCGGATACTACGATATGAATTCAGAGGTGACGGTAGACTAATGCAGCAGGAATTATTCAAGATCGGAGAGGTAACCCTCAACTTCAAGCATTACTCCGGCATGGATCTCTACAGCGACGGAGAGGTCGAGGACGAGATCCTGGGGATCGTGCGCGCGCACGGACCGGAGGAATATCAGGCGATCATCGAGAAGGAGAAGAGCTGGCCGGTCTTCTACCATCTGTCGAGGGAGCGCGGGAATATTGTGGAATGGATCCCCATGAAGGGAACCGAACGCGTACTCGAGGTGGGAAGCGGATGCGGGGCCATCACCGGGACGCTCGCCGCCAAGGCGGGGGAAGTCACCTGCGTCGATCTCTCCAGGAAACGGAGCGAGATCAACGCGGTCCGCAACAGCCGCTGCCCCAATGTGACGATCCATGTCGGCAATTTCCGGGACATCGAACCGGATCTGCAGACCAATTTTGATTACATCTTCCTGATCGGCGTATTTGAGTATGCGCAGGGATATATCGGGACCGACCAGCCCTATGAAAACTTCCTGAAGATGCTCTTCAAGCATCTGACCCCCGGCGGCAGGATCGTCATTGCGATCGAGAACCGACTGGGACTTAAGTATTTCGCGGGCTGCGCGGAGGATCATCTGGGGACGCTCTTCTCCGGCATCCAGGGATATCGTCCGGATTCCGTCGCGGCGACCCATTCCAGGAGCGGCCTGATCCGGATCTTAAAGAGTCTGGGAATCCGGAATTACCATTTCTACTATCCTTACCCGGACTACAAGTTCATGAATCTGCTCTACTCGGATCAGTATCTGCCCCGGGCGAGCGATCTGCTCGACAACGTCTACAACTACGACATGGACCGCCTGATCCTCTTCAACGAGAAACGGGCCTATGAGGGGCTGATCCGCGACGGTCTGTACCCGATCTTTGCCAACAGCTTTGAGCTGGTGATCGGACCGGGCTTCTCCACGATCTTCTCGAAGTATTCCGGAGATCGCGCGGAGCCTTTCCGCATCCGGACGGACATCACCATCGATGCCGCCGGACGCAGGACTGTGGAGAAGCATCCGCTGTCCGAGCAGGCGGTGGGGCACATCCGGGAAATGCGATCCGCCTACACCGCCCTTTCCAATCGCTTCCGCGGGGGCGATCTGGAGATCAGCGAATGCCAGCTCGACACCACCGGCCGGATCGCGCGGTTTTCCTTTGCGGCCGGGATCCCGCTTTCGGAATTGCTGGACTACTGCCTGTTCAAAGATGACATGGACAATTTCCACCGACTCTTCGATGAGTATCTGCGCCGTATCCGATACGGCGAAGAGGAAGAGGTCTCGGATTTCGATCTGATCTTCAGCAACATCATGGTGAACGGACCGATCTGGACCGTCATCGATTACGAGTGGACCTGGGGAAAGCGGATCCCCGCCAGAGATATCGCGTTCCGCGCCCTGTACTGCTACCGTCTGGAGGATAAGAAACGCCGGATCCTGGATCCGAGATCCTTCTACCAGCAGCTGGAACTCTCCAAGGAGGATGTGGACCGCCTGATCGCGGAGGAGGCCGGATTCCAGAAATATGTCACCGGGGAACATCAGAGCCTGGTGGAGATCTGGCGAGGGATCGGCCGGAGAGCCTCCGTTCCCAAGGAACTGGAGGTGGAGACGGAGACCCTGCAGGAACGGGATCCCCTGACGGTCCAGGTGTATTCGGATATCGGAGAGGGCTTTTCCGAGGACAATTCCTATTTTGCCCAGGAGCGGTATGACCGACACCATTCGATCACGCTGGAGATCGATCTGCTCCCCGGAACCCGGGCGCTCCGTGTGGATCCCTCCTTCTCGCCGTGCATCGTGACCCTCAAGGACATCCGATGGAACGGCGTACCGGTCGGCGAACGGGCGCCGGTGATCACGATCCATCCGAACGGTCGGTGGATCGGCGCTGACAGCGTCCTCTTCTCCATGGATGACCCGGGGATCGAGATCGGTGTCGCTGTCGCGGAGCGGGAGAATAAGAATCACCTGACGATCACAATGACCACAGCCCTGCTGCCTGCCGAGGTGGCGGAATCCGTCTCCAACGGTCTCTTCGCGGCGGAACCCGAAAACCCTTTTGAAGCTCCCGAGAATCACGGGAAGCTGCTCGCGAAGCTGAAACGCCCGAGACGCGGGAATCACGAGGAATAATTATGGCGATCAAGGAAAAAGTACGAAAGGTTCTGGTCAACAGACAGGACAAACAATACGAGCGGCGGCTGGCTGAGCTGACTCTGGATCACGACGCATGGGAAAAGAAGCGGGAGATGACCGACGGTCTGGCCGGTGCGTGCAATGTGAGATACTTCGGCGAGACCCGGGGCACACAGGCCGGGATATCCGAAGTGCCGGAAGAGACCGCCCCTGCAGGATCCCTCTCCCGCGAAGGGGAAGCCGATGCCGTGCCGGCGGAGATCCCCGAGCTCTTCTGCGTGCTGTACAGCGACATTGAACGCTTTATTGAGAGCGGCGAGCTCTTAAATTGCGAGGACGGAGAGATCGTCCTGTTTGCCCGCAAGGAGGGGCGGCTCTCCTCGGGTGCGGCTGCCCTCATCTACACCTGGTTCATCGAGCATCCGACCGGCCGTATGGTTTACGGCGACGAGGATGTACTGATGGCAGACGGCGGATATGACGGCCCGTATTTCAAACCGGACTGGTCTCCCGACACCTACGCCTCCGCCTTTTATATCGGCAGCCTGTTCGCCGTGCGCGGGAGCGTCCTCAAGAATGCCCTCATGCACGCCCAGCCGGAGGAACTCACGGATGCGCAGAAACGGGCGCGGGGCAAGCTTCTGGCCGGCCTTCCGGATGCGCTGTTCTTAAAGCTTGCCATCGCCTCCGGCGGATTTAAGCGGAG
>JAFPTK010000159.1 GCA_017400305.1 Lachnospiraceae bacterium
ATCCAGGAATCCCGCCCGATTGGCTTCCCGGATCCTCCGGATCGCAAGGTTGAGCTCCTCGATCCGTTGATCCGCTTCCGCTTTGACCTGCGGATCCTCGAGTCCGCGGATCCGTTCCATGAGGATCGCGATCTGCACACGATTCAGGATCCTCTCCTCCAACGAGCCGAGTCTGGTCTGTTTGTCCATGATCTCAAGCGGGACCACCAGCTTCCCGATATCATGCAGCCAAACGCTCATCAGGAAGGGCTCCCTCTTCTTTCCGGCAAGTTTTCTGGGGCAGTCCGTCTCCTCCATCCAGTCAAGGAATCGCGCCGCATAGCGCGCCATACTGCGCGTGTGATTGGCATTGTACGGGCTGCGGGTATCGACCGCCTCCACCATGACGGCGACAAAAGAATGCAGGATATCGGATACTTCCTGCGCAAGCCGCCGGTTGTTCAGGCTGATGGCAGCCAGCGCCGCCAGTGCGGATATGACCTGTACGCAGGCGGGATCAAAGGGAACGATCTCCCCGGCCTCATCCATCGCATTGATGAGCTGCAGGACACCGATCACCTCATCATGATCGTCCTTCATAGGGACGACCAGCATCGAGACGGTTCGGTAATCGTTGCGCTCATCATACTGTCTGGTGCCGGAAAAATCGTACTCCTCGGAGGCATAGACATCTCCGATATTGATCAGCCTCGCCTCCAGCGCGCAGCAGGAGGAGACATGCTCATGATCCAGCGGGACCGGCGGGATCCCCTTGACATTTCCGCCGTTGAGAGACCCTCCCTTGGATTTGGTAAAGGACGTGTGGAACCGCAGACAATCCTGTTCCTTGACGTAGACCGTTCCGCCGTCGCAATTGGCGATGGTCATGGCTTCCCGCAGGATCAGGGCAAACAGGACGTCGATATCTTTTTCCGCGGATAACGCGATCGCGATCTCGATCAGCTTTTGAGAAGAATCGTGCGGCATAGATCACGCCTCTCCGATCTCATGACACTCACCGGCTTTGGCAAACCCGACCCGTGCACTCCCGATCCTGTCCGCCATCGCGTCCAGGAAAAGGTCATCGTGCTTGGGATCGTGATGAACGAGCAGGGCACGTCTCACCTGTGCCGCCTCCGCCCATGCCGCCGCCACCGGCATGGCGGTATGTCCGTATCCCCTGCGCTTCTCGCTCTCCTCCGGCGTATACTGTCCGTCGCAGAGAAACAGATCGGCACCGGCGATAAAATCAAGGATCTCGCCGCCGGGCGTCTCCGGCAGCTCGGCATCCGTCATGATGACAACACTTCTGTCCCCAAGCGTCAACCGGTAGGCGGTGCTGCCGCCCGGATGCGGGACCTCCATGGCGGACACCCGGACCGATCCGATGGTGATGTCCTGATCGGTACCGTGCCACCTCACCTCCGCAGGATAGCTGCTGATCCCCAGAGGCCAGTAAGGCGGCCGTAAGAGATCATCCAGCTGCTCCTTCAGGTTCCTGCCGTTTCGTATCGCACCGTATACATGGATCTCTCTGTCCGGATCGCTCAACGCCGCAAAGAAGGGGAGGCCGATGAGATGATCCAGATGCGGATGGGTAAAGAGAACGGAGACCCCTTTGTCCTTCAGGCTCTCCAGATCCGTCCCCATGATGCCGGAGCCGGCGTCCACGAAGATGACCTGCTCATCCGCATCGATCCGGTAACAGGTCGTTCCGCCGCCGTATCTTATGGTGTCACTGCCGTGAACCGGCACCGAGCCCCTGCATCCGAGTATCGTCAGCGAAAACCCCATTCCTCCCGGTCTCCCTTCAATCCGCACACTTCGGCAGCGCCACCGTCCCGGTCCGTGCGATCTCGACGATGGAGACACTCTTCATCATCGCAATGAATGTTTTGATATTCTCCGGTTCATCGCAGATCTGGATCAGCATCATGGACTTGGAGATATTGACGATCTGCGCGTGCATGATCTCGCAGTTCTCCATGATATCCCTGCGGTTGCTCTTATTGTACCTGACCTTGATCAGCATCAGCTCTCTCGCAACAGCCGAGGGTTCCTCAAAGGTCTTGACCTTGATGACATCGATCTTTTTATTTAACTGCTTTTCGATCTGCTCAAGGGTCCGCTCATCCCCGCTGGATACGATGGTCATGCAGGAGACATTCCGGTCATCCGTCTCTCCCACCACCAGGGAGTCGATATTGAAGCTCCTGCGGGAAAAGAGTCCCGCCACCTTGGACAGCACACCGGAACGGTTTTCCACCAGTACGGAATAGATCTTATTATTCATCAAAGCCTCCTTAGCGCGGTGTCAGAGCATCGGGATCGATCATGACCTCCAGGATGCCGGCTTCCTCCTGCCGCAGAAAGATCCCCAGTTCTTTATCCAGTGCACTCTTCCCGTCGATCCTGTGATAGGGCATACCGTAGGCCTCTGCCACCAGCTTCAGATCGGGATCCCCTTCGAGCTTTACCATCTCATATCGATCATGCAGATGCATATGCTGATACTCGCGCACCATCCCGAGCCGTTTATTTGTCAGGACGATCACCTTGATCGCGGCATGTTCCTGCCGCATCGTGGCGAGCTCCATCATGGACATCTGGAAAGCCCCGTCTCCGCAGACCGCCAGGACCTGTCGATCGGGACATGCGATCCTGGCGCCGATGGCGGCCGGGATCGAATACCCCATGGTCCCCATCCCGCCGGAGGTCAGGAACCTCCCGGCACGCACACGGACATAGCGGCAGGACCAGATCTGATTCTGCCCGACATCCGCGACAAAGACCGCATCCTCATCCATTGCGGAGGATAATGCATCGTAGAATGCTTTCGGATCCACATATTCGTCGGAGGCAGCCGGCACGGATCTCTCGGACTTCTTCCCTGCGTACAGGGTATTGAGCCAGGTACTGTGGTTCTCGGGAACTTTGGAAAGGCTCTCCTGTTCCATGAGCTCTGTGAAGATATGCCGGATATCACCCACGATCGGGATCGTGGGACCGACGTTCTTACCGATCTCCGCGGGATCCACATCGATATGGACCAGCACCTTATTCTCCGTGATCAGGTCCGGCCGGTTCACCGCACGGTCTGCCACACGTGCGCCCACCATCAGGAGCAGATCCGATTCGTTCATCGCCTGATTGGCAGCCGGTTCCCCATTATTGCCGACCATGCCGAAATAGAGCATGTCCTCGGTCGGCATGACGCCGATCCCCATCATCGTGGACACCACCGGGATATCGAACCGGTGCGCGAATTCCCGGATGATCTTCACCGCACCGGAAGAGATCACGCCGCCGCCGACGCACAGGATGGGGCGTTCCGCCTTCGTAAGCTCCGTGATGACCTTGCGGATCTGTACGACGTTTCCCTTGACGGTGGGCTTGTAGCTTCTCAGACTCACAGACTCCGGATAATGGAATTTGCCGATCGACGCTTCCATCACATCCTGCGGCACATCGATGAGCACCGGACCCTTTCTCCCGGTTCCGGCGATGTGGAATGCCTCCTTGAACACCTGCGGGATATCCGCGGCATCGCGTATGAGATAGCTGTATTTGACAAAGGATTCCGCGGCGCCGATGATGTCAGCCTCCTGGAAGACATCACTGCCGATGAGTGCGCTGTTGACCTGTCCCGTGATGCATACCAGAGGGATACTGTCTGCGAAGGCGGTCGCGATCCCCGTCAGGAGGTTGGTCGCACCCGGCCCGCTGGTAACGGCACATACACCGACCCTGCCGGTCATCCTCGCATAGCCGCTGGCCATGTGGGCAGCACTCTGTTCCGTGCGCACCAGGACAGAGTGGATCTTCGTCTCAGTCGCCAGACTGTCATAGAAGGGAGCGATCGCCGCTCCCGTGTAGCCAAAAAGGACCTCTACTCCTTCCTCCTTAAGGCTCCTCGCCATTGCATCCGAACCTGTCATCCTCTTCCTCCGATCAGTTTTCTGTCTGTTCCAGTCCCAAGATCTTTCCGGCCACCAGGACGGCCTCCGCCGCATCCCTGGTATAGGCATCCGCACCGATCTCATCGGCAAATTCCTGCGTCACCACCGCTCCGCCGATCATGATCTTCACCTCCGGACAGCGCTCTCTTGCCAGTGCGACCACATGGCGCATCTCCTGCATCGTGGTCGTCATCAGAGCGGAGAGACCGATGATCGCGGCATGATGATCGATCGCAGCCTGTACGATCTCTTCCTTCGGCACATCCTTGCCCAGATCGATCACTTCATACCCGACATTCTGAAGCATCAGTACCACAAGATTCTTGCCGATGTCGTGCACATCTCCCTGGACGGTGGCAAATACGATGGTCGGAAGCTTCTTCCGATCACCGCCCGCTTCTTTCAAGACCGGTTCCAGGACTGCGATGGAAAGCTTCATAGCCTCGGCTGCATTGATGAGCTGCGGCAGAAAGTATTTTCCCTGATTGAACAGCTCGCCGACCTCATTGATCGCCGACATCAGATAGTCATTTAACAGGACCTGTGCCGTTTCTCCGGCATCCAGCGCGGCCCGGGTGTCCTCGGCGATCTTCCGGCGGTTTCCCGACATGACATCCGCCCGGACCTGTTCCGCCGGGCTCTTGGGCTCCGGGCCGGTCGTCGTCTGACCGCTCCCTGCCGCCGCGGCGATGACCGGTGCCTGTCGCACCATGCCCTCATATCGTTTCATCCGTTCGATATAGCGAAGATCCGCGCCCTCCTTGATCTTTAAGAGATCGGAGGCAAACGCCGCATTGACTAACAGCTCCTGCGACGGATTGGCGATCGCCATGGTGAGGCCGTGATCGATGGCCATGGTCAGGAACGCGCTGTTGATATAGCTCCTCTCCGGCAGTCCGAAGGATACGTTGGAGAGTCCGCAGATCGTGGCAAAGCCCTGCGCATGGCACCAGGAAACGGTATCCAGGACCGAGACCGCCGCCGCGGGATCTGCGCCGATCGTCGCGACCAGACCGTCCACCGTGATATCTTCCCGGGTAAAACCGTATTCCTTCGCCTTTTCATAGAGTTTTTCGATATTTCCGATCTTTTCCTCCGTGGTAGAGGGGATCCCATCCTCTCCCACCGGCAGGAGGATGAACATCGCACCGTATTTGCGGGCTAACGGCAGGAAACGCTCCGCCTTGCCCTTTTCCAGAGAGATGGAATTGATGAGCGCTCGTCCGGGATAAAAGCGGAGGGCCTCCTCCATGGTCTGCAGGTCACTGGAATCCAGACACAGCGGCAGATCGGTGAGCATCGTCACCTCATTCAGCACAGAGCGCATCATCTGGCATTCCTCGATCCCCGGCATGCCGACATTGACGTCCAGGATCGCGGCTCCCGCCGTCTCCTGCTCCGACACATACTGACAGACGAGATCCAGTTTCCCCTCCAGCAGCTCGCCCTGGAGCTTCTTCTTCCCGGTCGGGTTGATCCGCTCTCCGACGATCAGGAA
>JAFPTK010000160.1 GCA_017400305.1 Lachnospiraceae bacterium
GGACGGTTCAGGGTGAGTCAAACTGAACCGTCCCCTCTGACTCACCCATTAACTTGAATGCCTCTCAGATAGACGGCGAGGCGGTTCCAGTTCTTGTCGCAGATCACAAAATCCGCGGACAGGCCCGGAGCGATGGAGCCGATCTCCTGCGCCATCCCGATCCTGCGGGCCGGGGTGGCCGTGGCGGCTTCGACGGCATCTGCCGCGGGGATGCCGTAGGCGATGGCATTGCGCATCCCGTCATAGAGATCGGTGACGGAGCCGGCGATCGTGCCGTCAGGGAGCCGAGCCTCCCCGTGCCGCAGCCGGATCTCCTGGCCGCCCAGTTCATAGGTGCCGTCCGGCATGCCGAGGCACCTGAGGGAGTCGGAGATCAGACAGATCCGGTGAGGGAACAGACGGAAGGCCGATCGGACCACGGAGGGATGGATATGAAATCCATCGCTGATGAGCTCGACGGTTACATCAGACCGGTCGGCGGCGGCACCGATGACGCCCGGCTCCCGATGGAGCAGGGGGCGCATCGCGTTGAACAGATGGGTGACATGAGAGGCGCCTGATCCAAATGCGGAGACAGCGGTATCGTAATCCGCATCCGTGTGTGCCAGAGAGACCACGGCGGAACCTTTCACGCGTCGGATGAACTCCATACTCCCCGGAAGCTCCGGGGCAATGGTGACGATCCGGATCAGATCGCCGGAGGACGCCTGGAGACTCAGAAAACCCTCGGTATCCGGATCACGCAGCCATGCGGGATTCTGGGAGCCGCAGCGGGACGGGGACAGATAGGGCCCCTCCATGTGAAGACCAAGGATGCGGGATGTTCCCGGCGGGTCTCTCCGGAGCACCTCCTGTACGGACGACAGGACTTTTCGCAGCCGGTCGTAGGGCAGTGTCATGGTGGTCGGGAGGAAGGAAGTGATGCCGCGGTCGGCGAGGGCAGCTGCCATGCGGATCAGAGCTTCCGGGTCACCGTCAGACGTATCAGAGTTGAGACACCCGTGAAGATGCAGATCCACCAGCCCGGGGATGACTCTGGCGCCGGCGAGATCGATCCCGTCCGCAGGGGAGGCGGATTCCGGAAAGATCCGGGTAAAGCGCCCGGCTTCCACCGAAAAACCGCCCGGCAGGAAGCCGGATGTGCCCTGATAGATTTCTGCATGGAGAAAGTTCATGATCGATGCTCCCTGGTCCCGGGTTCCGGTTAGCGCAACCTCCCGTCACGGCGGCCCGGAAAAAGGACTTGCATTTTGCGACGGGATATGATAATCTCATAAAGCGTGTGAAGAGCACATGCATGCTGGAGTAGCGCAGTCGGTAGCGCAACTGATTCGTAATCAGTAGGTCACGAGTTCAAGTCTCGTCTCCAGCTTTTTTTATTGCATAAATTCTTTTCTGCGCTCTCTGTCGATCCGTTCGTGATTGCGCTTCTTATCCTCATACATGGACATATCGATCTTGTGCATGAAATCGTCGATCGTTTCACTGGAGAGATCAAACTTGGCGAGACCCATGGAGAAGGAGAGCTGATACGGATACTCCCCGGCCTCGTTAAAGCGGTTCATCTCCCCGCGGACACGATCGATCATGTGTGAGGCGCTGGAGGCGTCGTCGGTCTTCATGATCAGGATGAATTCATCGCCGGCAAAGCGAAAGACCTGCGCATCCAGCATGGCGGCACGGCGGAAGATATTGGCAGCCTGGCAGAGCGCCTCATCGCCGACCGAGTGACCGAAATTGTCGTTGATCTCCTTGAAATAATCGATATCCAGCATGATGCCGTAGTAGGTGGAGCGCTGATCCGTCTTCATGACGAGCATGGTGTGTTCGATGAACTGGCGATTGTACAGGCCGGTCAGCGGATCGACGAATGCCTGCTGGCTCTGGATGTTGATGTAGATCGCGGTGAGGCCGAGGGCGATGCCGCCCCAGATCAGAGCGATCCCGTAGAAGACCACCTGCAGGATGCAGCAGGTGATGACGGGGATTAAGAACATCCAGATCGGGAAAAACTGTACATATCCGTATTCCACGCGATATCGGTACAGGATGAAGACACTGATGCACATGGCGGCGAACAGATAGACATAGAACACATAGCTCACCGGCATCCGGTGATAATAATTCCCGGCGTCCACCGTGAAGAAGAATCCGAGGAAGATATTGGCGATGAGGAGCAGGATCATCAGGAGGGAAGTGAAGATGAGCGGCTTGAACTTCATGCGGAGCCGTTCCCTGCTGCGATAAAGCCGCACATCGACGTAGAGGATCCACAGAGTGGAGATGCCGAGGGTGGCCGCGTAGAGGTAGGTGTTTTCCAGAACGTTCCAGAGGTGATTGAGCCGACCGGGCTGACCGTCCACCGCGAAGCTCATGGTTTCGACGATACCGCCCAGTATGGCTAATACGATCATCGTCGAGAACAGATGATCCTCGAGCCTTCGGTGCCGTCTGGTGGAGTATCTGCTGATCAGCAGGATGGTCAGCAGGACACTTCCGAATCCGTTGGATACTGCGATAGCCTGAATATTCATGACATCTCCTGTGGGTGGTTTACCTGTCGATTTTATCATAGAATGCGCTTCCTATCAAATCAGGGAGCATTCCCCAAAAACTGTGTGAATTTCTTTCCTGTTTCGTGTATGATATAGAAGTCAAAAAAACAGAGAGAAGAGCATTGAAAGAAGTATTAAATAGAATCCTCCAGTCGATCGCGATCACCTGGAAGAACCTGAACCGGACGATCTATGTCGGTGAGCGCCTGAAATCCAACATGACGGCGCTTGCCTATGTGAGCATTGTCTCTTCCCTCCTGGGCCTGATCCTTATCATTGTCGATCTCATCACGAAGGAATGGTTCATGCTGGGGGCCTCCATCCTGACCTTTCTGTCGGGGGTCGGCTGTGCTTACAGTGTCTGTGTCCGAAAAAACCGTGAGGCTGCCATCCGGATCCCCGTGCTGTTCTGTGGGATCGTCTGCACGGTCTACATCCTTACGGGATTCGGAGAGGGATCCGCGATCCTGTGGTCCCTGTTGATCCCCATCGGCATCTGTTACTTTGTGAGCGTCAAATACGGGATCCTCCTTTCCGCCTATTATTCCCTCCTGTATCTGATCGTATTCTATACACCGTTAAACGCCCGGATCGGCGTTTACTATAATGACGAATTCCTGCAGCGATTCCCGTTACTTTATATCTGTCTGTCCCTCTTCACGGGCATGGCGATGATCCAGTATCATCAGACCGCGCTCTTTGAGATCGAGCACGCCAACCGCCTGTCGGAGGAGGTGGCCCGTCAGACCTCGATGATCGTGGAGCAGAGTCACAAGATCGAGCAGATGTCCTTCCAGACGATCCAGACTCTCGCCAACGCCATCGATGCCAAGGATCCCTATACCAGAGGTCATTCCACCCGCGTGAGCCTGTACGCCGCCAGGATGGCGAAGGCCCTCGGATGGAGCAAGGAGCGGACGGATGACCTGCAGTTTGCGGGACTCCTGCATGATATCGGCAAGATCGGCGTGCCCGATTCGATCCTCAACAATCCGCGTAAGCTCTCCGAGATCGAGTATGATATCATAAAATCCCATACCACGATGGGGAGGGAGATCTTAAAGGATCGCATCCCGATCCGGATCGCGGAGGATGTCGCCGGAAGCCATCATGAGCGCTATGACGGATCCGGTTATCCCCGCGGCTTAAAGGGCGAGGAGATCTCGGAGGAATCCCGTATCGTCGCCATCGCGGATTCCTTTGATGCCATGAATTCGGACCGCGTGTATCGGAAAGCCTGCAGCAGAGAGCATATCCGAAGCGAATTGATCCGGGGAAAGGGAACGCAGTTCGATCCGCATTTTGTGGATGTCTTTCTTGAACTCTGGGATCAGGGACAGCTGGATGAGATCATCCGGATGGATCTCTCTGAGAAGCAGCCGGATACCCCGGAGAACGTGGGTTCCTCGGCGGTCCTGCTCCAGGAAGTGGTCGAGACCTTTGTTGCACAGAATGCCCGGGAAGAACTGGATGTCACCACCGGGATCATGGGGCGGAATTCCGGAGAAGCCGCCATCGCACAGGCGATGAAGGAAGGACCGGGATGTCTCGTCTTCTTCGATGTGGATAATCTGAAAAAGATCAACGATCTCCACGGCCATGAGGCGGGGGACCGGATCCTGCATCTGATGGGAGACACCCTCAAGGCCAGCAATGCGGATGCGCTGTGCTGCCGTCTCGGCGGTGATGAGTTCCTGTTCTTCTTAAGGAATGTGACCCGCAGGGAGGCTGCGTCCATGGTGCAGAAGATCTTTGCGGGATTTGAGGAAAGGAAAAAGGATGACGTAGAGATTTCCCCGGCATCGCTCTCCGCCGGTATGGTCATGTGCACACCGGAAGATACCTATGCGGAGGTCTTCAACAGAGCGGACAAGGAGCTGTACCATGTCAAGCAGGGCGGAAAGGGGAACTACAGCTTCTACCACGAGGAGAGTGACAATGTGGCGGGACAGCGCCTGGATGTGAGCAAGCTCGTGGACAGCATCCACACCAGCGGAAACTATCAGGGTGCCATGAATGTCGAATACCGGGAATTTGCCAGACTCTGCGAATACGCCGCCAATCTGGAGCAGCGATTCTCCTGCACGGTCAAGCTCCTCGTGATCACCATGGAGGCGGAATCCCCGGAGAGTCATGAGATCGATGAGCGGGAGAGAGCCATGGCCGATATGGAGCAGTCGATCCGGCAGACGATCCGGGATGTCGATGTGCTGACGCGCTACGGTGCCTGTCAGTTTCTCGTGATCCTGCTCGGCGCCGACGATGCCGGCGTCAGGATCGCGGTCGACCGGATCTTTCGCGGGTACTACAAGATGAACGGCAGCAGGACACTCAAGCCGTCCTATTCCGTCACGGATCTTTCGGGCGTGCAGAAGGAGGAAGTCACGGCCTGAGAGTATGCCCGGGCCCCCAGGCTTCCGCGTCCGGATACGGGATCCGTTCGTTGGGGTCAGGCTGCCAGTCTGTCTCAACGTGCATACGGGCTTCGGCTTCGTCCCAGGGGACGGTGACGCCCGATCCGTGGCTGCAAAACACGGAGGAGGTCGGATTCTTAAGATCGGAAGCGGGATCGTAACCGCGTTCCTCAAGGACCGCGAGGGTGTTGTGGCAGGGGCGGTAACCCGCGGACACCACCGTGGCGACTCCGTCACCGGCGGTTGCGGCGCGGACCTTTAAGGCATAATCTCCCCATTCCGAGACCGGGACGATCCCGGTGATCACCGCCCGATCTCCCTCATATTCCGGCGGCTCCGGATGGCCGGACATTTTTTCCACATCCGTCATCACCATGCCGAGAGAGGACATGGGCAGCTCCACACGAAACTCATAGACGGGCTCCAGCAGGATATTTTCCGCTTTCATCAGAGCCTGCCGGACGGCGCGGATGGAGGCTTTGCGGAAATCTCCGCCCTCCGTGTGCTTTAAATGCGCCTTCCCTCCGATCAGAGTGATATGAACATCCGTCAGATCGCTTCCGGTGAGGATCCCCTTATGCCGTTTGCTCATCAGATTGGACATGGCTAGCCGCTGCCAGCTGGTACTCAGTAAGTCGTGGGGGCAGGTACTCGTCACGGTGATGCCGCTCCCCGGTTCCCCGGGGGAGAGGGCGACATGGACCTCGGCATAGTGCCGCAACGGTTCGAAATGACCGGCGCCGCTGACGGATCGGCGGATCGTCTCCCGGTAGATGATCTGCCCGTCCCCGAACCGGACCTCCAGTCCCAGACGGTCGCGGATGAGACCGCGGAGGATATCAATCTGTACTTCCCCCATGATCTGAGCGAAGATCTCCCGGGTTTCTTCGATGTATTCCAGGCGGAGCATCGGCTCCTCTTCCTCGATGTCCTTAAGCAGGTGAAAGGTGTGTGAAACATCGGTGTCGGGCGGGAGGATCACACTGCGGCGGATGATGGGGGTGAGAAGCTGCCCCTCCCGATCCAGCTCCCGGCCGAGCCCCATCCCCGCATAGGTGCCGCTTAAGCCCTGCACGGCACAGATCTGTCCCGCGTAAGCTTCTGTCACGCTCTCATATCGGGACCCCGAATAGATCCGTATGGCGGTCACCTTATCCTCGGAGTCCTCCGGGATCCGGTCACGCACGGCGATTCGTCCGCCGGTGATCTTCATCCAGGAGAAGCGGTCCCGGTTCTGCTCCCGGGTGATCTTGTAGATCCGGGCGCCGAAATCTTCCGGATAAGCTGTCGGGCGGAGCAGTCTGGTCATGCCGTCGATCAGCTCCTGCACGCCCTCCTGTTTTAAGGCGGAACCGAAGTAGACAGGACAGAGCTTCCCGGCGGTGATCAGCTCTGCAATGTCATCGTCGTTGACCGACGTGCCTGACAGGAAGCGTTCCATCAGCACTTCATCGGTCATTGCAATCTCTTCCTGAACATCCGCTGCGTCCGTACCATCTGTCAGATCGACCGCCGCATCGGACAGAGAGGAGCGGATATCGGCGAGGATCCGGTCCCTGTCGGACCCGGGCTGATCCATCTTATTCACGAAGAGTAGGGTCGGCACCCGGTAGTGCCTTAGCAGCCGCCAGAGGAGCCTGACCCGGCTGCCGATCCCCTCCGGAGCGCTGATCAGGAGGATCCCGTAATCCAGGACGGAGAGTGTCCGTTCCATCTCGGGAGAGAAGTCCGCATGCCCCGGGGTGTCCAAGAGCGTCACCTTCGTGTCGCCCAGAGGGAACCGGGCGGGCTTGGAGTAGACGGTGATCCCGCGGTCTTTTTCCACGGCATAGGTATCCAGAAAGGCGTCCCCGTGATCCACCCGTCCGATCCGGCGGATCGCCCCGGCGGCATACAGGATCGCTTCCGAAAGTGTGGTCTTCCCCGCATCCACGTGCGCGAGGATCCCGATGGTGAGGTATTGTTTCGTATCGGTATTCATGAGAACCATCATAGGAGGTTTGTTGCAGGAAGTAAACAGTTTTTCCCCAGGCAGTTTCCTTGACAAACCCGTTGTTTTAGATTATGAAAGAGTTACGGATTTTGACGGGAAGACACGGGAATGATGGATTTTCTGAGAAGCTTTCAACTGGATCTTATGTTGGTGATGATCGGCGTGTGTGGCATCCTGGCCCTCATGGCGATGCTGACCAAGACGCTTTCCCCCAAACGACGGCACGCGCTGGTGGCACTGGAGATGAGTGTCATGCTGCTGCTTTTCTTTGACCGGCTGGCCTATCTGTACCGCGGGGATGTGAGCAGCCTCGGTCTGGTCATGACCAGACTGAGCAATTTTATGGTCTTCTTCTTCACCCTGTTCATGATCCATGCGGTGAATCTGTATCTGGTGGATCTGATCCGCAGGGACGGAGAGATGCGGACGGCTCCGAAGCCTCTGATCGCGGTGGAGGCTCTGTTTCTCGCCGGCGTGATCCTGCTCATCATCGCGCAGTTTACCGGTCTCTATTACACCTTTGACGATCAGAACCGCTACCAGCGGGCTCCCGGTTTCATCATCTGTTATCTGTTCCCGATGGTCATGACGGCACTGCAGCTTGTGGTGGTGGTGCGCAACCGGGATAATATCCAGGGCCGCATCCGCGTGCCGATCCTTCTGTTCATGATCCTTCCGTATGTCGCTTCCATCGCGCAGATCTTTGTGTACGGGATCTCGTTGACCAATCTCACCACCGGCGGTCTGGTGGTGATGCTCTACATCTTTGCGCTGCAGGATCTGACGGATACGGCGATCAACGCCAATAAGATGAGGATCCGCTATCTGCAGGAGGAACGCAGGAAGATGCACACGCTCTTTGAGGAGACGGCAGAGGCGTTGGTCAGTGCCATCGATGCCAAGGACCGTTATACCCACGGGCATTCCTCCCGGGTGGCCCGGTACTCGGAGCGCATCGCCAGACTCGCCGGTATGAATGACCAGGAGTGCGATGATGTCTATTTTGCGGCACTTCTGCACGATGTCGGCAAGATCGGGATCCCGGATTCCATCATCAACAAGGACGGGAGGCTGACGGACGATGAGTATGCCCTGGTGAAACGCCATCCGGAGATCGGCAGCAACATCCTCGCCAACATCAAGCACGCGTCGGATCTGACTGTCGGTGCGCATTACCACCATGAGCGTTATGACGGAAAGGGATACCCGGAGGGACTTTCCGGGGAGAAGATCCCGGCGGTGGCACGGATCATCGCCGTTGCGGATTCCTATGACACCATGACCTCCCGCCGCAGTTACCGCAATCCCATTCCTCAGGCGGTGGCGAGAGAGGAGATCGTCAAAGGGGCGGGAACGCAGTTTGATCCGCGATACGCGCAGATCATGGTGCAGCTCATCGATCTGGATGAGGATTACCGCATGATGGACAACGGGGATCTGAGGGAACTGTCCATGACGAAGCAGCTGCATCTGACGGAACAGGGCTTCACCTTTTCCCAGGGAGCCCTGGTCGTCGAGGAGCCGACCCGGATCCGGTTCCGGGCCAAGCCCGATCCGGGATACGAGGGCAAGGAGAGCGAACCGGTCATGCTGCTCTATGACTCGGAGGACAAGCTGGTCCACACGCCGAATGAAAAGGGTAATACCGCCGAATATACTCTGTACGGGAGCATCCGTTTTGACGGATCGGTCGTACAGGAGAAGGCCCGGCAGATCAGCACCCTGCACATGGAGCGGGAGGAGTTCTCTCCGGAGGACCCCGAAGCGGATCTGACGGCAGCCTCCATCTATGAAGCAGAGGTGGTCCGTTATCGGGATCACATCCGCGTCACCTTGTCCGGCAGACATCTGAAAGCGGAGCATATCATCGCGCTCCCGTACAGCGCCTGTTTTGCCTATATCGCCATCGCCGGTGCCCACTGCATGATCGACTGCATCAGCGTCGAGCGGGATCCGGACAGGATCGGCCCGGACGATATCCCCCGGATCGCGCCGGAGATCCGTTTCGACGACGGACTGGAGGGGGATCTTCCGAACCTGCAGATCGACGGTTATCGCAGAGATACCACCGAGGGACTTCCGCTGACCGATACGCTGAGGCTTCGGTTTCATGCGAAGAGCCTGCCCATCGCCAAGCTGGTCTGGCACTGCCCCTTTGTGGTCCTCTATGATTCGACCGACGGGAGCGTGCATTGCGAGGATTACCGCGAGTTCTCCCTGATCCGCTTTGACGGCGAGGACTGCCCGTACACGGAATATGCCGTGAATCAGACCGAGACGGTCCGGACGGAGGAGTTCGGCAGCTGGGAGGAGTGGAAGAGCAGGAATAAGAAGGGACTGGACTGTGAGGTGGTGCTGAAGCGAAAGGGAGATACCATCCTCACCGAGTTCACCCACGCGGGTCTTAAGACGAAGACCACCACACGGATCACCGACGGGTCGGAACGGGTCCTGGTCGCTCTGACGGGCGATCTGGTGGCGCTGACACAGATCCGGACGAAGTAAACGGGCGGATAACGGGATTCAGGAGACGGGGGAACAGATGAGCGGAGTAAGAGCCTGGGAGGAGACGGTCGTCATACCCACCTACGAAGTGGGCGCAGCTGACAGGAATCCGATGTTTCTGGAAAAAAGGGTGTATCAGGGAAGCACCGGGAAGATCTACCCGTACCCGGCCACCAACGACATCAGCCGGACCAGGACGGAAAAGGAATGGCACGCTGTCTTTCTTGAGAATGATTATCTGAAGATCATGATCCTGCCGGAGCTGGGGGGAAGGATCCAGCGGGCGTATGACAAGACCAACGGTTATGACTTTGTCTATTACAATCAGGTGATCAAGCCGGCGTTGGTGGGACTGACCGGCCCCTGGATCTCCGGCGGCATCGAGTTCAACTGGCCGCAGCATCACCGGCCGACCACGTACAGCCCCGTGGATCACAGGATCGTTGAGCACCCGGACGGCTCCCGCTCGGTCCTGATCGGTGATGTGGACCAGATGTACGGGACGAAGGAGGTCATGTCCCTGACGCTCTATCCGGAGAAAGCTTACCTCGAGGTCACCGGGCAGCTCTACAACCGGACGCCTCTCCCGCAGACCTTTCTCTGGTGGGCCAATCCGGCCGTCTCCGTCAATGACCACACCCGCTCCATCTTCCCGCCGGATGTGCACAATGTCTATGACCACGGGAAACGGGCGGTTTCCCGCTTTCCCATAGCGACAGGAGTATACTACAAGCACGACTACAGTGAGGGAGTGGACATCTCCCGCTACCGGAATATCCCCGTTCCCACCTCCTACATGGCGGAACGGTCCGAGTATGATTTCGTCGGAGGATATGACGATGAGAAGAAGGCCGGTCTGCTGCATGTGGCGGATCATCACATTTCCCCCGGGAAAAAGCAGTGGACCTGGGGCTGCGGTGATTTCGGCAGGGCCTGGGACCGGAACCTGACCGATGAGGACGGCCCCTACATCGAGCTGATGACGGGGATGTACTGTGACAATCAGCCGGATTTCTCCTGGCTTAAGCCCTTCGAGGAGAAAAGCTTCCGGCAGTATTTCATGCCCTACAAAGCGGTCGGACAGGTCAAAAATGCCACCATCCACGCTGTGCTGGGCGTGGAGTTCGGAGAGAATGACATCGTGGCAGTCCGAGCGTATGCAACCTCCCGATACGAGGATGTGAGGATCGTACTCACCTGTGACGGGAAGGAGATCTATACCGAGCAGACGCTGCTCTCGCCGGTCGATGTGTATGAACGGGAGATCCGGGCGGAGGTGCCGGACAGAGGGAAGCTTACGGTGAGCGTTTTTTCCGGGACCGAAGAGCTGGTCTCCTATCGGGAGAAGGAGCAGGGGATCCCGGAGCTCGCCGAGCCCGCCAGAGCGGCTAAGCTTCCTGAGGAGATCCTGACCAACGAGGAGCTGTACCTCACCGGACAGCATATCGAGCAGTACCGGCACGCCACCTGGCTGCCGGATCCGTACTACCTCGAGGGTCTTAAGAGGGATGAGGGAGATATCAGGATCAACGACGCCTACGGGCTGCTGCTCCTCCGGAGGGGCTGCTTTGCGGAGGCGGAGCGGTATTTCCGCAAGGCCTTGCAGCGCCTGACCGAGATGCATCCAAATCCCTATGATTCCGAACCCTTCTATCATCTGGGCCTGTCCCTTTTCTGTCAGGAGCGGTTTGACGAGGCCTATGATGCCTTCTACAAGGCGATCTGGGTAAACGAGCTCCAGGAGATGGGTTACTATTACCTCGCTGTCATCGCCGCCCGCCGGGGGAAGTGGGCCGAGACGAGGGAACACATCGATAAGTCCCTGGTGAAAAATGCCCACAACATCAAGGCGAGAGGACTCCGGGCACTCATTCTCTACCGGCTGGGAGGGGCGGATGCCGCCGCAGAGTGGATCGAAGAGAATCTGCGGCTGGACCCCTTTGACTTCCTGTCCATGGCGGTGGGGATCCTGTTTGGGGAAGCGGAGCCGGGGCGGCTTGCCGATTTCCATGAGATCTCAAGGGATTTCCATGAGACGTATCTGCAGGTCGCAAGAGACCTCGCGGAGAGCGGGCAATATGAGGAGGCGATCCGGGTGCTGTCGTGGTTTCCCGGCGATCAGCCGATGATCCGTTATTATCGCGGGGCCTATTATGCGAAGCTGGGAAGGGAAGAGGAGGCACGGGAGGAATTTCTGAAGGGCGAGCGTGCGGACAGCGCCTATTGCTTCCCTAATAAATTGGAAGACATCCCGGTGCTGCAGGCGGCGATCCGACAGGATGACAGCGCCGCCAGGGCCGGTTACTATCTCGGATGCCTGTATTACGACAAGCTTCAGTATGAGCAGGCGGCGGAGCTGTGGGAGGAATCCGCAAAGCGCGATGACACCTTTCCCACCGTGTTCCGAAACCTCGCGATCGTCCTGTACAATCATTGCGGGGATAAGGAGCGGGCCCGCACCTGTCTCGAGCGGGCGTTTGAGCTGGATCCCTCCGATGCCAGGGTTTTCCTGGAACTGGATCAGCTCCTCCAGAGGCTGCAGGTATCTCCGGAAGAGCGTTACGGGCGCTATCAGACGCATCTTGCCCTGATCGAAAAGAGGGATGATCTCTACACGGAGTATGTCACCCTCTTAAACACCATGGGAAAACACGAGGAGGCACTCGACAGGATCGAGCGGCATACCTTTAGGACCTGGGAAGGCGCCGAGGGGAAGATCACCGCACAGTATAAGCTCGCGCTCCTTAAGCTGGCAGAGAAGTGCCTGTCAGACCGGGATGCGTCCGAAGCTGTGCGTCTCCTTGAGCGGGCGTTGTCCTACCCGGAGAACCTGGGAGAGGGGAGACTGGAGGGGACCCGGGATAATCATCTCTATTATCATCTCGGTCTTGCCCGGGAGATGCTCGGCGATGACGCCAAGGCCAGGGAGTGCTATGAAAAGGCGACCGAGGGGGCCATGGAGGTGGCCGGCATGATGTACTACTACGATCAGCCGGCGGACATGATCCTCTATCAGGGGCTCGCCTGTGAAAAGCTTGGGGACCGGAAGGCTGCCAATGCCAGGTATTACCGACTGCTGGATTACGGGGAAAAGCACGTGAGAGACGAGTTCCGAATGGACTACTTTGCCGTCTCCATGCCGGACATGTCCGTCTTCGAGACCGATATGACTGTTAAGAATGCGGCGCACTGCTATTATGTCATGGGCCTTGCCTATCTGGGACTGCGGGATAAAGCGGCGGCAGGGGAAATGTTCGAAAAAGCCCTGGCGCTGGACAACAGTCACCAGAATGCAATCCTGTTCCGGTCTGTTCCGTTTCTTTTTGCAGATCGCTGATTACTTAAGTGCATCGGGATTCGAGGTTTGTGCAAATCCCGATGCACTTTTTGCTTTTTTCAGATCGATCGATTCCGGTGGTCTTGTGTCTGCGGGTATGTTAGAATAAGCATTGGCTTCAAAAATCTTTAATGTTGAAAGGGGGATAATATGTTCAACAAAGTAGTCGTTGCAGGTGGCGGTGTGCTCGGGACACAGATCGGTCTGATGTGTGCTTATACCGGACATGACGTGACATTCTGGCTGAGGAGTGAGAGCTCCATCGGGCGGACACAGCCGAAGATCGACCGGTATTCCGCACTGATGTTAGAGGATCTCGCCAAGGCCAAGGCGCTGATCGGCAATCCCGTGGGAGCCATGCTGTATCCGCGCGGGTTGATCAAGAGTTGGGATGGCATCACGGCGGAGGCGATCGACGATCTTCTGGCACAGGGGAAGAAGAATCTTTCGGAAAATGTCCACATCGAGCTTGATATGGCAAAGGCCGTCGCTGATGCGGATATCGTGATCGAGTCCATGTCGGAGGATCCCGAGGCCAAGATCGCGGTCTATGAAGCCATGCGTGATCTGCTCTCCGAGAAGACGATCCTGGTGACCAATTCTTCGACGCTTCTTCCCAGCACCTTTGCGGAGCACACCGGACGTCCCGCAAAATACTGCTCGCTGCATTTCGCGAACACCATCTGGAAGAACAATACCGCTGAGGTTATGGGTCATCCCGGCACGGATCCGGCAGTCTACGATCAGGTGGTCGCGTTCGCCGCTGACATCAATATGGTGCCGTTAAAGCTTCACAAGGAGCAGCCCGGTTATATCTTAAATTCCATGCTGGTCCCGTTCCTTTCCGCAGCACAGGCTCTGTGGGCCAATGAAGTGGCGGATCCGGAGACGATCGATCTGACCTGGCGCCTTGCGACCAGCGCACCAGCAGGCCCGTTCCAGATTCTGGACATCGTCGGACTCGAGACGGCCTATAACATCAACCAGATGAAGCCGGAGGCCAGTCAGGAGGGGACGACCGTTTACAAGATCGGAAAGCTTTTAAAGGAGAAGATCGATAAGGGCGAGACCGGCGTCAACGCCGGTAAGGGCTTCTACGATTACAGCAAATGATCCATACTTGAATAGCAGAGTGCATCGGGATCCGAGATTTATCCGGATCCCGATGCTTTTTACGCGAAGATCGACTCGGTTTGCCGGGGAAATGCGTCGGATAAACATAGGACATTGCTATTTTTTTTATTTTCATGTATTATAATATAATGCCATGGGTGTCTGATTTGGCACACAAGGCTGCATTATCATGAAAAATATAAGATAAAGTGCGAGGATTTTTGAGCGGATACGTGTATATATAGTTAACAAAAGATTTTTAGAACTGACAGGGGTATATGTCTTTAAAAGAACGATCTGCAGGCTTCGGTTCCGGCAGAACAGGGGGTAGGAAGATGAGACTGGGAAGGAGTAAGAACATGGAAGAGAAAAAGGTAAGGACAGCGATCTCTGATGATACACTGGAAAGAGTGGTCGGAGGTGTTTCTGATCCGTGTGTTGAGTTGATCGACAGCGATTCCATACTAACACCGGATCATAGGCCGAGAAATGAAAAATACGATATGGGCAAGAGTTTTGCCAACGGGGGTGGCATTGGCAAATACCACTGATCAGGGGAAAAAGAAGAAGGAAGGATCGCTCCTAAAAGCGGCCTTCCGGATCATATTGACCGGATCCATTGCGGTGATACTGCTTGTCACCGCAGTGGTTATTTTCGTGTATTTCTTTTCGTCCCTGCGCACCTACAAGCGGGAAACCTTGGAGGCAGCGAACTTTGCGGTATCCCTTCTGGATGAGGACTATCTGAAGGAGCTCTTCGCACAGACCCGGGAGGTCTATGACAGCATACCGGAGGAGGAGCGGGCGGACTGTTTTTCGGAAGCGTACATTGAACGCTTCCTTCCGATATTTTACAAGCAGGATGCCTACTGGGCGGCCTGGGATATCCTCGAGGCGGGCAGGAAAGAGACCTCCCTCGATGCCATCGGCATCTTCTTCTATGATGAGGAGCATGACCGGGTGGTGCTGGTGCTGGACGGGGACGGCGAGGATAATTCCTATCTTCCCGGTCAGTGGATCGATGGGAAGAGTCACGGAAAGCCTTTATCACAGAGGATCGGCTGGCTCCGGAGCTCGCCCTGGCGGATGGATTTCGTCTACGGGCTGCTCTCCGGGTGGGATGCCACCAACTATATCGATATCAGGGGAGAGGACAGCACGCTGATCGGCATGGTCTATGCCGACATCAGTCTGAACACGCTGGGACGAGAGGTCATGATCTTTCTCGCCTTTTATATCCCCATACTGTTGATCGTCGTAATTGCATTTGCCCACGCGGCGGCTCATATCCTGCGCAGGCAGGTCATCATCCCGATCGACAGGCTCTCGGAGAAAGCGAGGGAGTATACGGCCCGCGACAAGACCGAGGACGAAGAGGTGGAGCCCTATTTTGCGGATCTGGGGCTTGATACGGGCAACGAGATCGAGACACTCTGGCGTTCCCTGTCCGAGATGGAGCAGGACGCGGGAGCGACCATGAAGCGCATCCGTACGATGCAGAATGAACGGGCCAGACTGGACGAGGACCTGGCATTGGCCGCCAATATCCAGAGCGGTTCCCTGCCGCATGAATTCCCGGCGTTTCCGGACAAGACGGAGTTCTCGGTCTACGCGACCATGGATCCCGCAAAGGAGATCGGCGGCGATTTCTATGATTACTTCCTGATGGATGACGATCACGCGGCGCTTATCGTGGCGGATGTGTCCGGCAAGGGGATCCCGGCCGCGCTGTTCATGATGATCTCCAAGACCGTGATCCGTTCCATGACACAGTCGAGCATGAGCCCCCGCGATATCCTCCTCAATTCCAATATCGCGCTGTCGCGGGTGAATGACGAGAATATGTTTGTGACCGTCTGGCTGGGGATCCTTACCCTCTCCACCGGAGAACTGGTCTATTCGAGCGCCGGACACGAACGCCTTGGCCTGTATCGGGGAGGAACCTGGCAGCTGATGGATGGTCACACCGGGATCGCGCTCGGTATGTGCGATCCGGAGGAGATGGAGGAGCTGACCGGGAGATATGAGATCATGGATGAGAAGGTCACGCTGGCACCGGGGGATGCCATCTTCCAGTATACAGACGGTGTGACGGAGGCAATGGATGCCACGGAGGAGCTCTTCAGTGAGAAGCGACTGCTCGAGGCATTGGAAGCCGCGCCTGATGTGGATCCGGAAAAACTCCTTCCGTTCATTCGCGGCAGGCTCAATGACTATGTGAAGGACGCACCCCAGTTTGACGATATCACGATGCTCGGGATGATCTACCGGGGAACGACGAGACAAGAGGATGAGTCCGCGTAAGAAGAGCAGGGGAAATTTTAATCCCTTTGACTGGATCCCGTACATCTTCGGTAATGAGGAAGTAGTAGATTCAGACCCGGGATCATATGGGGAGCCGAACGGCGTTAAGGAGGAAGAAAGCCGGGAGACGCCGCAGGGGACAACAGAAGAGAGCGGGAAAGCAGCAGGAACCCGGGAAGGCCGTAAGACAGCAGAAGAGAGCGGGGAAGCGACAGGGTCCCGGGAAGACCGGGAGACGCCGCAGGAAGATACAGAAGAAAGAGGAGAAGGTCAGGAGTCCCGGAAGGGCGGGAAAGAAGGATCCGGGAAAGGCGCGAAAGCACCGGAATCCGGAGCAAAGGCAAAATACGCGGAGCCCGTGAGCTTCCGCACAGCCAACGAGCCGCTGTCCGTACAGCAAAGGATCATTTTCGCGGCAGGCGACGTGTTCTATGCCCTGAAGCCGTTGCTTTCCTGTATGATCATCATGACCCTCTGTGCGCTGGTGGGGTATCCGCTCACGGGCTGGATGGCAAGGGATTCCTTTCAGGACTACCTCGATAAGCAGTCCAACCTGCTGGTGGCGGTCGGTGTGATATTGACCTTCCGGCATTTATACCGGAAGTCAAAGAAGGGCGGCAGTGCGTTCTTTGAAGATGCCTCGCTCTTCTATAAGGGGACGTCAGTTAAGAAGATTTTGCTGTGCCTGCTGTTCGGTGCGGGAGCGTCCCTGTTCCTGTCCTCTGTGCTGACGCTCATCCCGAGGGTGTGGGTCTTTGCCACGTACGAGGAGCATGTGCAGGGGATCTACCGGCGCTATGATGTCGTGCTCACGATCCTTGAGAGCGCGATCCTGACGCCGCTTGTGGAGGAGATCATCTTCCGCGGCTATATGTTAAACCGCCTGCTGCGCCGCTGGCCGGAGCTGCCGGCGCTCATCGTGACGACCCTGGTCTTCGCGTTGATGCACGGGACAAGCCTGTGGATGGTCTATGCCTTTGCCATGGGATGGATCATCGGCTGGCTCTCGATCCGGGAGGGAAATATCTTCTACGGGATCTTTTTGCATGCAGGGTTTAATATGCCGTCGGTGGTGCAGTGGTTCTACTACCTGATCCATCCGACCGGAGAGATCGTGATGAACGTGTCGGAGGTGTTTGAACTGGTCCTGACCCTGTTGGTCGGCGGAGTTGCGGCTGCGCTGACCGCCGTGCTGTATCTGCGGATGCGGCCGGATGACAGTATAGACACAACTTCAGATGATGCTGATAAGTAGAAACTGAGAGACATTGCGGGGAAAAGATATGGAAGAGAAGAGGTTTGATATAAAAAAGATACTGATCGGCCTGGGGATCGGGATCCTGGCGATCCTGGGGCTCGGAGCCATTACCGGCATCCTGCTCGCGTCCTTAAGCACCTGGCAGGCTGGCGGAGGCTTCGACCTGATTGTGACGCCGGAGTCCATGTTCGGTAAGGTACAGCTCTTCTACGGACTGATCGAGGGGGCTCTCCTTGCTGCGCTGTATCTGGTCTACCGCCTGTCGCTCCCCACGGGCAGTGCCAACCGTCTCTTAAAGGGTCATTCCTCGGGAGACGCCGATCGGGTCGAGGGGGCTCTGGAAAATTCCCGCTGGATGACGGATAAGGAGAGGAATGAACTCTTCCCGCACAGGAACTTCAATAAACTGGGAGAACTCAAGAAGGACGGCATCCCGCTCTATGCGGTCTACAATCAGCGGTCCCATGACATGGACATCAACATCATCTCGCCGGCTCACGGCATCATCATCGGTGCGACCGGTTCCGGTAAGACGACCACCTTCGTGAACCCCGTGGTCCAGATCCTCGGGCACTCCGCAGCCGGGTCTTCGATGGTCTGTACGGACCCCAAGGGGGAACTGTTCCAGATGCATTCCAAGCTGCTGCATGACCACGGCTACAACTGCATGGTCCTGGATCTGCGTGACCCGTACAGCTCCTTCCGCTGGAATCCGCTGGGGGATATCTATGATAACTATCAGCGGTACCTCACCATGGGCGAGAACATCATCGAGCACACGGATGATATCAACGATTGCCCGGAGCTGGAACGCATGCACACCGATGAGATGTTCGCCGAGGCGGAGGAATGGTACGAGTGGAACGGCACGGCATGGGCGGACGGCCCGGAGCTGGTGAACAAGATCCGCATCGAGAAGCAGAAGATCTACGACGAATGCTACGAAGACTTAAACGACCTGGTTTCCGTGCTTTGCCCGATCGAGAATGAAAAGGACCCTGTCTGGGAAAAGGGCGCCCGTTCCATCATCATGGCGGTCTGCCTCGGGATGCTGGAGGATTCGGCCGATGAGAGACTGGAGATGTCCAAGGACAAGTTCTGTTTCTACAACATCAATAAGGCCATCGGTAATTCAGAGGACGAGTATCAGGCGTTAAAGGACTTCTTTGAAGGTCGTGACAAACTCTCCAAGGCCGCCGGCCTTTCCCGGCAGGTGCTTTCGGCCGCCAAGCAGACCCTCTCCTCCTACATGAGTATCGCGCTGGATAAGCTCTCGATGTTCAACGACGAAGGTCTGTGCGCCCTGACCAGCGCCACGGACATCATTCCGCGGACCTTTGCGGACCAGCCGACGGCGCTGTTCCTTAAGATCCCGGATGAAAAGGACACCCGTCACGGTCTGGCGGCGGTCTTTATCCTGTGCATCTACAAGGCCCTCATCAAGGTGGCCAGCGCCAGAGAGGACCTCTCCCTTCCGAGAAACGTCTACTTCCTGCTGGACGAGTTCGGTAACATGCCCAAGATCGACAAGTTCGACAAGATGATCACCGTCGGCCGTTCCCGTAAGATCTGGTTCGAGATGATCGTGCAGTCCTTCGCGCAGCTTAAGAAC
>JAFPTK010000161.1 GCA_017400305.1 Lachnospiraceae bacterium
CTGCATGCGACCTTTACGGTGATCAGTGAATCGGCGGAGCAGCTGCAGGATCTGGCGGATGATCTGCAGGAGACGATGTCCTTTTTCCGGGGAGCATAAGCATTTGGCGCCCGCCCTTGCCTGAGACGGAACCGTGTAGTATAATTGATAACCGCTTGGCAGATGCCGGGCGGTTTATTTGTGCATACGACGAGTGACGCGGCCGAGATGGAGCGAAGCGGGATCGAGGGCGCGCTGCCAATCGGCATATGCGACGGAACATATAAGGAGAGAGAACGATGGCAAAGATAGCGATTCTCGGATACGGAACAGTCGGATCCGGCGTGGCGCATGTACTGGATGAAAATGTGCCGGAGGTGACGGGGAGCGCCGGTGAGGCGGTGTCGGTCAAGTCCATCCTGGATCTCAGAGAGTTTCCCGGCGATCCGCATGAGGCGCAGGTGACCCACGAATTCCGGGAGATCCTGGAGGACCCGGAGATCACGGTGGTCTGCGAGACCATGGGCGGCGTGAAGCCTGCCTATGATTTCACGAAGCAGCTTCTGGAGGCGGGAAAGAGCGTCTGCACCTCCAATAAGGAGCTGGTCGCCAAGCACGGCCCGGAGCTGGCACAGATCGCGCGGGATCACAGGGTGAGCTATCTGTTTGAGGCCAGCGTCGGCGGCGGGATCCCGATCTTAAGGACCCTGGCGGGAGCCCTGGCCAGCGAGCGGATCGATCTCATCGAGGGGATCCTGAACGGGACCACGAACTATATCCTCACGAAGATGGAGGAGGACGGCTCCTCTTTTGACGCGGTGTTAAAGCAGGCACAGGAGCTTGGCTATGCCGAGCGGGATCCCGCGGCGGATATCGAGGGCCATGATGCCTGCCGCAAGATCGCGATCCTCGGTTCCCTTGCGACGGGCGCCCACGTGAATGCGGAGGCGGTGCCCACGGAGGGGATCACGAAGATCACGGCCGATGATCTGAAGATGGCGGGTCAGCTTGGCATGACGGTGAAGCTCCTCGGCAGCGTGAAGATCGGGGCGGAAGGTCTGGAGATCCTGGTGGCACCTTTCCTGGTGCCGCTCTCCCATCCGCTGGCCTCGGTCCGCGGCGTCTTTAATGCGATCGCTGTGCACGGCAATATGCTCGGTACCTCCATGTACTATGGACAGGGCGCCGGAAAGGACGCGACGGCGAGCGCGGTTGTGGCTGATGTGTGTGAGATCGTGCGCAATGCCGGCAGAACGGTGCCGGTATCCCTTCAGGAGCGCGAGGTGAAGCTGATCCCTACCGGTGAAGCCGTGCGGCGGTTCTTTGTGAGCATGGATCATGCCGGGGAAGCCGGTTTCCAGGGACTTTTCCAGGATGGACAGGCTGTCTCTTCGGGGGATGCCGCGGGGATCCTCACGGCACCGATGAAGGAGAGCACATTGGTAGACAAGGTCGCCGGCTTCGGCGACAGGATTCACTGGATGCGGGTGGCGGAAGCATGAAAAAGGTAGTAAAGTTCGGCGGCTCCTCGTTGGCGGATGCGGAGCAGTTTGCCAAGGTCGGTGCGATCATCCGGGCGGATGAGGCGCGTTGTTATGTGGTGCCGTCGGCACCGGGAAAACGGGTATCCGGCGATACCAAGGTGACGGATCTGCTGTATGAGTGCGAGAGCCTCGCCTCCGGCAGCAAGGACTTCTCCGGTGTTCTCCGGGAGATCCGCAGTCGTTACGAGGATATCATCCGCGGTCTTTCCCTGAAGTTGGATCTGACGGAGGAATTCAAGACCATCGAGAAGAAGCTCACGGAGGGGGCCGGGCGCGATTACGCGGCTTCCCGCGGGGAGTACCTAAACGGCATCGTGATGGCGAACTACTTAGGCTACGAGTTCATCGACGCCGCTGAGGTCATCTGCTTCAAAGAGGACGGGGAATTCGATGCCGACCGGACCAACGAGGTTCTGTCCGCCCGTCTGAAGGAGACCGGCCGGGCCGTGATCCCCGGATTTTACGGGGCGATGCCGGATCACAGCATCAAGACCTTTTCCCGCGGCGGAAGCGACATCACCGGGGCCATTGTCGCCCGTGCGGCGCATGCCGACGTTTATGAGAACTGGACGGATGTGTCGGGCTTCCTCGTGGCGGATCCCCGGATCATCAAACGCCCCAAGAAGATCGAGACCATCACGTATCTGGAGCTTCGGGAGCTTGCGTATATGGGAGCGTCGGTCCTGCATGAGGACTCCATCTTCCCGGTGCGCAAGGAAGGCATCCCGATCAATATCAAGAATACCAATGATCCCGAGGACGACGGGACCTGGATCGTGGAATCCACCGCGAAGAAATCGCGCTACACCATCACCGGCATCGCCGGCAAGAAGGGCTTCTGCAGCGTCAGCATCGCCAAGGACATGATGAACTCCGAGGTCGGTTTCATGCGCAAGGTCCTGCAGGCCTTTGAGGATCAGGAGATCTCCATTGAGCATGTGCCCTCCGGGATCGATACCATGACCGTCTTTGTGCATGAGGATGAGTTCATCTCCAAGGAGCAGGCGGTGGTGTCCGGGATCTATCGGCTGGCCAAGCCGGATGTGCTGGAGATCGAGTCGGGGCTGGCGCTGGTGGCTGTCGTGGGACGCGGCATGAAATCCATGCGCGGCACGGCCGGCAGGATCTTCTCCGCGCTGGCGCACGCGCGGATCAATGTGCGCATGATCGATCAGGGATCCAGTGAGTTGAATGTCATCATCGGTGTCGATAACGATGATTTCGAGCGCGCCATCGAGGCGATCTACTCGATCTTTGTGGAGACGCAGCTGTAGATCGGCCTGTTCCGCGCGGGAGATCCGTTCCCGCGGATGGCCGTCCGGATCACGGCAGCGTCAGTCGAGAAGGTAGTGCAGGAACGTCACCGCGCGGTCCGGGTGTTTGGCATTGGCCACGATCCCGATGACGCCGCCGTTCGGATAGGCATCGAGCTCCTTGAGCCCGGGGGCGTCGTCCAGACGGATCCCGTAGGCGGTCTCCTCCCCGAAGACGCCGTCTTCCACTTCTTCCTTAGCATAGACGAACAGAGAGTCCCAGGCGGAACATTCCTCCCGGGACAGCACTTCCTTCAGGTCCAGAAAGGCCCCGCCGCGCGCATACTGCTCAAACCGGGCATCGTCGGCCGCAATGACATCGATCTCGCCGGCCGCGATACGAACGGCGACAGCCTCCGCGGCGTAGATGTTGGCATTGTCATTTCCGGCCCCGTCGGAGAGCTGATCGGACTGGATCGTCACAAATTCTTCGGAGGTATCGACGGAGAGGACCTCCGCGATCTCGGCTTTGAGTTCCTCGGTCACATAGAGACCGCTGTTGATGAATTCCGCATAGAATCCGTCGGGTTTGTTGCTCCGGATGTCCTTCGTCAGGAAGACGACAAAGAGAATGACCGCGATGGTCAACACGGCGGGGAGTGTGTAGTAATCCCGCAGCCAGTGCAGTTTCTCTTTGGGTGTCATCTCGGAAAACCGCTGCTTCCTGGAGGCTTTCAATTCCTCGTCCGTCAGCGGTCTTGGTTCTTCTGTCTTTTCGGCGGCTTTGCCGATGTCCTCGCGCGTGATCCGCATAGTATTTCTCCTTGCCAAACGGCTTTGAATTCGTTAAAATGGAATGAATATTTTTCGGACAGTATTATATCATATCCATCAAGATCCGGCATGGGGATCGACGGGAGGAAGACCAATGGATGTCAATGCGTATGTCGAGTGTATGTCACGGCCCAAGAGCGTCACACTGATGAAGTTTCTGAAGATCTTAAGCATCATGCTCTTCGCGGGCTTCCTGATCCTGGGGTTACTCCTCGGCGGCAGCGCCGGCCTCATCGCCTTCATCATCATGATCCTCTCCGCTGTGGGCATCTGGTTCTTCGGCCTGCGCGCCTCCGTGGAATACGAATATCAGTATGTCGACCGTGAGCTCACCGTCGACGTGATCTACAATAAGAGCCGCAGGAAGAACGTGGCCACCTACGATCTGAACAAACTCGAGATCTTTGCACCGATCCATTCCCATCAGTTGGATGAATACAAGAACAGACAGTTACAGGTAAAGGACTATGCCGCGGAGGAGACGCAGCCGGATCCGCGCTACGCGATGATCATCGATGGGAAGGAAAAGCTTATCATCGAGCCCACGGAGGCGCTGGTACAGGCGGTGAGATCCATCGCTCCGAGGAAAGTGTTTACGGATTGACGGTTCCTCCCCCGCGGGGGCGGAGCCGTTTTGTTTTCACAGGCAAGGATTGAGGAAAAGGAGGAGGAAGCGCATGGGACAGATCATTGGAGAAGGGATTACATTTGACGACGTACTGCTGGTGCCGGCATATTCGGGCGTGGTTCCGAATCAGGTGGATGTGTCGACCGATCTGACGAGTAAGATCCGTCTCAATGTGCCGTTATTGTCCGCCGGTATGGACACCGTGACGGAGCACCGGATGGCCATTGCCATGGCCAGACAGGGCGGGATCGGGATCATCCACAAGAATATGTCCATCGAGGCACAGGCCGAGGAGGTCGACAAGGTCAAGCGCTCGGAAAACGGCGTCATCAATGATCCGTTCTCCCTCTCTCCGGAGCACACCCTGGCGGACGCCGATGAACTGATGGGGAAGTTCCGGATCTCCGGTGTGCCGATCACCGAGGGGCACAAGCTGGTGGGCATCATCACCAACCGGGATCTGAAGTTTGAGACGGATTTCTCCAAAAAGATCCGCGACTGCATGACCTCGGAAAACCTCGTGACGGCCAGACAGGGGATCACACTGGATGAGGCAAAGAAGATCCTCGCCTCCTCCAAGAAGGAAAAGCTGCCGATCGTGGATGACGACTACAATCTCGTGGGTCTCATCACGATCAAGGATATCGAGAAGACGATCAAGTATCCGCTGTCCGCCAAGGACGGTCAGGGACGCCTGCTCTGCGGCGCCGGGATCGGGATCACGGCCAATGTCCTCGATCGCGTGGAGGCGCTGATCGGCGCCAAGGTGGATGTGGTGGTGCTCGATTCAGCCCACGGCCACTCGGCCAATGTGATCCGGTGCCTGAAGGAGATCAAGTCCGCCTATCCCGAGCTGCAGGTCATCGCCGGCAATGTGGCGACGGGAGAGGCCACAAAGGCGCTGATCGAGGCCGGCGCGGATGCGGTCAAGGTCGGGATCGGGCCCGGCTCCATCTGCACGACCCGTGTCGTCGCGGGCATCGGGGTACCGCAGATCACCGCGATCATGAACTGCTACGAGGAGGCGAAAAAGACAGGGACCCCCATCATCGCGGACGGCGGGATCAAGTATTCCGGTGATGTCACCAAGGCCATCGCGGCGGGCGGCAACTGTGTCATGATGGGATCGATGTTTGCGGGCTGCGACGAGGCTCCCGGCGACTTCGAGCTCTATCAGGGCCGCAAGTACAAGGTATATCGCGGGATGGGATCCATCTCGGCCATGGAGAACGGCAGCAAGGACCGTTACTTCCAGGAGAACGCCAGGAAGCTGGTGCCGGAAGGCGTGGAAGGGCGTGTCGCCTACAAGGGCCTTGTGGAGGATACCGTGTTCCAGCTGATGGGCGGCCTGCGTTCCGGTATGGGATACTGCGGCTGTGCGACCATCGAGGAGCTCAAGCAGAACGCCAGGTTCATCAAGATGTCCGCCGCCGCTCTGCGTGAGAGCCATCCGCATGACATTCAGATCACCAAGGAAGCGCCGAACTATTCGGTCAACGAGTAAAGATTCAGTAAAGGACCCGGAACATTGCAGGACAGAGAGAGAAGAAGGAACAACGCGTCACAGCACTCGGAGACGGAGCTGCCCAGTGCCTTAAAGCGGGCGGCCACCATGACGGAGATCGTCAAGCTCCTTAACAGTGACGAACCCGTCGAGAACATCATGCATCGTGTGCTGGCCCTCATCGGAGGATATCTCGATATCACCCACGGCTTTGTGGGGCATCTCCACCGCCAGGAGGATTCCTCGGCGCGCGGATCGGAAGCCCCCGGGGGCGCTGACGGCGATGACCGGATCGACTACTATGTGCAGTGGGCGATCGGCAGCAAGCGGCCGCTCTTCGAGGATCCGCAGGACAGGGAGCGCGGCTGGTTCCTCCGCTATGATAAACCGCTGTATGTTTCCTTCCACACAGAGCTTTCGGAGGAGAAGAGAAAGCAGCTGGATGACATCGGCCTCACCGCGATCGCTGTCCTGCCCCTTTTCCTAAACGGCCAGATCGCCTTTTATGTCTGCTTCGGAGAGACCAGACGGCACCGCGATTTCAACAGCGACGAGATGAGCTTCATGGAGGATGCCGTCCGGATCCTGGAATCCATCCTGATGCGGCGGATCCAGCGCAACTCCTTAGCGAGCTCCTTTGCCTCTCTGGAAGCGATCCTGGACAACGTCGGCAGCAGTGTCTACGTGCGGGATCTCAAGACCAACTGCATCCTGTTCGCCAATCAGAGTCTCCGGGAGAATTTCGCCAGGGAGCTGCAGGAGGGGACCCTCACCACGCTCTTTGAGGATCCCAATAAGAAGACCCCGTCGGGCAGCTCGCGGGAGATCTTCCACGAGGCCAGAAACAGCTGGTACGAGCTGTATCAGACGGAGATCAACTGGGTGGACGGTTCTCCGGTATCCCTCTTCGCGATCCATGACATCACGGAGAAAAAGCGCTATCAGAACAAGATCGAGATCCAGGCCTATACGGACTTCCTCACCGGCCTGTACAACCGTATGTGCTGTGAGCGCGATCTGGGCAGATACCTGGAGGAGACCGTGCGAAACGGGACCAAAGGCGGGCTGTTCTACATCGATCTGGACGACTTCAAGCACATCAACGACGGCCTGGGGCATCAGTACGGCGATATCCTTCTGCAGTCGATCTCGCACAGCATCCGGGACATCGACGGTATACATAACAGCTGTTATCGAATGGGCGGCGATGAGTTTGTCATCATCGTGCCGCCGGCCAGCTATGAGCACTTTGACCGGATCCTGCGGGAGGTCAAGGATGTCTTCGCCAGGCCCTGGTTCTTAAAGGACGCGGATTATTACTGCACGATGAGTATGGGGACCATCGAGTTCCCCACGGACGGCACCAGCGTGGATGATGTGATCCGCAAGGCGGACATCGCCATGTATGAGGCCAAGAAGTCCGGCAAGAACCGCGTGGCCGCGTATTCGGAGAATCTCACCAGTGTGTCCGCGAGGCGCCTCGACATGGAAAAGAGCATGCGTGACGCGGCGGATCAGGGGTATGAGGAGTTTGAGGTCTTTTATCAGCCGATCATGGATATCACGATGGAGGGCTCGCCCTGCGTCGGCGCGGAGGCGCTGATCCGCTGGAACAGTTCCCAGATGGGCTTCTTAACGCCCACGGAGTTCATTCCCCTCGCGGAGTACCTGGGGCTCATCAATCCCATCGGCAATTACGTCGCGGAGCAGGCGTGCACCCAGTGCCGTCTCTGGAACGACATGGGGGCGGATAACTTCCACATCAATGTCAATCTCTCCGTGGTCCAGCTGCTCCAGAATGATATCGTGGAGGTGGTGCAGAATGCGATCCGGACCTCCGGGATCAAGCCGGGGAATCTCACGCTGGAAGTGACGGAGTCGCTCGCGATCAATGATCTGGACCGCACCAAGGATATCCTGGAGCGCATCAAGGCACTCGGCGTGCGCCTGGCCCTCGATGATTTCGGCACCGGATATTCCTCGCTCAACAACATCCGCGTGCTGCCCTTTGACATCATCAAGGTGGACCAGAATTTCGTCAAGGATCTGGCGGAGGACAATTATTCCCAGTCCTTCATCCGCATGGTCGCGGAGCTTGGGGAGGCCATCGGCGCGGAGATCTGTGTGGAGGGGATCGAGACGAGATCCCAGTACAGGATCCTGGAGGGGATGCACGTCCGCTACATCCAGGGCTTTTACTTCAATCAGCCGCTCTCCCGTGAGGAGTTTGAGGCATTATACATCGCAAAAGGCAAGGAGAAACCGAGGTTAAAAAAATGACAGAAGAGATGACCGCCGGCGAGATCGCCGACATGGAAAAGGAAGAGGAAAAGAACGTATCCCGCAACTTTATCGAGCTTGCGATCGACAAGGATCTCAAGGAGGGGGTGTACGACGGCGTCGTGACGAGATTTCCGCCGGAACCCAACGGATTCCTGCACATCGGGCACGCCAAGAGCATCCTCTTAAATTACGGCCTGGCGGAGGAATATGGCGGGAAATTCAATCTCCGCTTTGACGACACCAATCCGACCAAGGAAAAGAGCGAATTCATGGATTCCATCATCCGGGATGTGCAGTGGCTGGGAGCGGATTACGAGGATCGTCTGTTCTACGCGTCCGATTACTTTGACCGGATGATCGAGGCGGCGGAGCTTCTCATCCGGAAGGGCAAGGCCTATGTGTCCACCCTGACGGCGGATGAGATCCGGGAGTACCGCGGTACCCTCACGGAGCCCGGCAGAGAGGACCCCGACCGGAACCGGCCGGTGGAGGAGAATCTGAAGCTCTTTGAAGAGATGCGGAGCGGCTCCGTGGAAGACGGCGCCATGACGCTGCGCGCGAAGATCGATATGGCTTCTCCCAACATCAATATGCGCGATCCGATCCTGTACCGCGTCGCCCATATCCCGCACGCGCGCACCGGCGACCGGTGGTGTGTCTATCCGATGTACGATTTTGCCCATCCGCTGGAGGATGCCTTTGAAGGGGTGACGCACTCCATCTGCACGCTGGAATTTGAGGACCATCGTCCGCTCTACGACTGGGTGGTGCATGAGTGTGAATTTGCCCATCCGCCGAGGCAGATCGAATTTGCCAAGCTTTTCCTGAATAACGTCGTCACGGGCAAGCGCTATATCAAGAAGCTCGTGGAGGACGGGATCGTGGACGGCTGGGACGATCCGCGGTTAGTCACGATCGCGGCGCTGCGCAGGCGCGGTTATACCCCTGCCTCCATCCGCCGCTTTGTGGAGCTCTGCGGCGTCAGCAAGGCCAATTCCACCGCCGATGACGCCATGCTGGAATACTGCATCCGCGAGGATCTTAAGGAAAAGGCCCCGCGCATGATGGCGATCCTGCGTCCCTTAAAGCTGGTGATCGATAACTACCCGGAGGGGCAGGTCGAGGAGCTTACGATCGAGAATAACAAGGATGTGCCGGAACTCGGGACACGCAAGGTGCCCTTCTCCGGGACGCTCTACATCGAGCGGGAGGACTTCATGGAGGAGCCTCCCAAAAAGTACTTCCGTCTCTTCCCCGGCAACGAGGTGCGGCTGATGAACGCCTATTTCGTGACATGCACCGGCGTGGACAAGGACGAGAACGGGGAGATCACCTGTATCCACTGCTCCTATGATCCGGAATCCCGGGGCGGCGAGGCGCCTGACGGCCGCAAGGTCAGAGGGACGATCCACTGGGTGAGCGCGGCAGGGGCTAAGAAGTGCACGGTACGTCTCTATGAGAATATCATTGATGAGGAAAAGGGCGTCTACAACGAGGAGGACGGATCCATCAACTTAAATCCCCACTCCCTGGAGGTGCTTTCCGATGCTCTGGTGGAGCCGGCTCTGGCGGAGGCGCAGGCGGAGGATAAGTATCAGTTTGTGCGGAACGGATTTTTCTGTGCGGACCTCAAGGACTCTACACCGGGAGCGCCCGTGTTCAACCGCATCGTATCGCTCAAGAGTTCTTTTGTATTGCCGAAAAACTGATCTTGCGGTATAATGCTATACGGTCATAAATGATCTGCAGCAAGGAGATTTGTCATGTCCGATCTGTTTTCCAGTTTTAACAGCCTGGGTCTCGGAGACCTCTCCGGGGTCGATCTGTATAAGGAGAAGGAGACCACGGTAAAGCGTCCCGAACCTGCGGAGGTCAAGGAAGTGATCCCGCTTGGTGAGAAGGATCTCCTGTTCGATAAGACCTACACCTGCCCGGTGTGTGACGAGCCGTTCAAGAATAAGACCGTCCGCACGGGAAAGAACCGGCTGCTCCGCATAGAACGTGACCTCCGGCAGGTCTATACCCCGGTGGATCAGGTGAAGTATGATGTTATCGCCTGTCCCCACTGCGGTTATGCGGCTCTGGGCAGGTATTTTGACAGCCCGACCCGGATGCAGATCGAGGGGGTGCGCAAGAACATCTGCATCAATTACAGACCTCAGAAATGGGGAGAGGAGTGTTATTCCTACGAGGATGCCTATCTGCGCTATCAGCTGGCGTTGGGCAACGCCATCGCCAAGAGCTCCAAGAGCAGTGAGATCGCCTATATCTGTCTGAAGATGGCCTGGACGCTGCGTGGCAAGAGGGAAGCCCTCGACCAGACGGCGCCGGATTATGAGCAGGCGCGCAAGGAACACGAAGCTGCCGAGAAGGAGTGCCTGCAGAAGGCGCTGGACGGATTTGTCCTCGCGAGACAGAAGGAAAGCTATCCCATGTGCGGCATGGATGAGCCGACCACGGACTATCTGCTGGCGGCGCTGGCCTTTGAAGTGGGAGATCTCCCGACGGCCTCCAAAATGGTCTCTACGGTGCTGACTTCCCGATCGGCTTCCAGCCACATCAAGGACAAGACCAGGGATCTCAAGGAGGAGATCGTCGAACTGGTCAAGAAACAGGCCGGAAAGAATTAAGAGTTACGATTCGCAGAACAGTTAATAACAAAAAGGACTCCCGCGGGAGTCCTTTTGCTGTCCTTAAGAATCGCGGAAGCGGGATCAGGTATCCGACGGATTCACGTGAAAGGTGTCATCGTCGGCGGGAGCATCGGTCTCCTCCTCGGTCTCCTCATCGGCGGTAGCATCGGCTTCCTCATCACTGCCGGCCTCTTTCTTATCAGCTTCCTCCTCGCGGTCGAGGGATTCGTCGCGCTCCAGATCCACGTAATTGCGGGAATCGGCGGAACTGTCCTCGTCGAAATCATCAAAATCATCAAAGTCATCGTCGAAGTCGTCGATGAAGTCGCTGTCCTTTTTATTCAGGTAGTAATAGACGCCTGCGGCGGCCGCTGCTGCAACCGTACACACCGCCAGAAATTTCCCGAAGCCGCTTTTTGCCATGGTCATATCCTCCGTCCCGCTGATGATCAGCGTCCATGCAGGTCCGGATGATCCGCGGAGATCCGCCCGGACATCAACAGCATCACAGAGAACATCATACCCCATCCCACGGAGAAAAAAAAGACTTTCGGGATAAAAAATCTGTGAAATCTATAGGCAAGCCACGGAAACTGTGGTATGATGACAATATCGACCGATCGGGTCAACAAGTGAGGACAGGAGAAAAGCCGGTGAATGAGAAATTCTTTGATCTGAAGAAGGAGAAGCAGGACCGGATGCTCGGCGCGGCCTTTAAGGCGTTTGCCACGGCGGGATACGCTCACGCGAGCACGGACGATATCGTGCGGGATGCCAACGTGAGCAAGGGGCTCCTCTTTCACTATTTTGAATCCAAGCTTGGTCTGTATATCTTTCTGTATGATTACGCCGTGAAATTCGAACAGCTTGAGATCGCCTCCTGCGTCGGTAAGAATGAGACGGACTATTTTGTGATGCGCGCACAGCGCCTAAAGGCGCAGACGAACTGCATGCGTGTGTATCCCTATCTGCCGGCGTTCTTAGATCGGGCGGACAGGGAGGAGGACCGGTCGGCTTCCGCCGCGGTCGGTGCGCAGATCATCGCACACGCGGAGGCGTCCAAGGAATTCTATGCGAGGGCCGATCTGACCCTCTTCCGGCCGGAGGCGGACGTCGCCATGGTCGGCAGGATGCTCACCGGTGCCTTTCGGCTGACCCTGTGGGACGTCCTGCGCATGGAGAATGTCAGGGCGCCGGAGGAGTATTACCGGGCCTGCGCGGAGTATCTTAACATGATGCGGCAGTTGTGCTACCTTCCCGAGAGGGATACAGAAAGAGAGGTGGAGGCATGAATCGATTTTTACTGGCGGGGATCACGCAGATCGAGACGATCGTCAAGGTGGACAAGGTGCCGGTGGCGTATGTACCGCTCACGGCCAGACCGGACACGATCTTTACGGATGTCGGCGGGGATGCCTACAACGAGAGCCTGGCGCTCAAGTGGCTGGGAGACGACGTCATGTTCCTCACCTTCTTCGGGAAGAATCAGGATATCTCCATGATGAACCCGCCCAAGCATGAGATCTCGGTGCCGACCAATTATGTCGAGCGCACCAAGGGCGATACGCCCTTTGCCGTCGTCCTGGTGGATGATGAACGCAGGGAACAGATCTATGAGGATATCAAGGATATCCGTGACTGTGTCTACGACCGCGCGACCATCGAGAGGCTGGTACCGCAGTGTGATTTCGCGGTGCTGGCCAACGCGAATTTCTGCCGCCCGATCCTGGAGGAGGCGGTGCGCCATCACAAAAAGATCGCGGTCAACATCCGCAGCTTTTCGGAGCGCACGGAGATGTACAGCGCCGACTTCTTAAAGGCCGCCAATGTCCTGTATTTCAGCGACGACGACATCGGGGACAAGGATCCCTCCGAATTTGTCGCGGAGATCGGTGAGAAATACGGCACCGATGTCATCATCCTCGGACAGGGAGGCAAAGGTCTGGTGCTATATGACAGGAAGCTCAGGCTCAATGCCCATTACAATACCGTCAGCATCAATGAGGTGGTCAACGCGGTCGGAGCGGGTAATGCGCTGTACTCCTGCTTCCTGCATTACTACGCGATGGACGGGGATTCCGTCAATGCGATCAAGATGGCACTGCTGTTCGCGTCCTATAAGGTAGGGTACATGGGAACCTCCATGGGCTTTATGACGACGGAGCAGCTCGAACAGTGGAAGGGGATCATATGGCGAGAGGATCGTCCCAACTGACGCGCGCTGCAGGGATACTGCTCCCGGTTTTTTCACTGCCCGGGAGATACGGGATCGGCGCTTTTTCCAAAGAGGCATACCGGTTTGTCGATTTTCTCCGGGACGCGGGGCAGTGTTACTGGCAGATCCTGCCGCTGGGGCCGACGAGCTACGGCGACAGTCCCTACCAGTCCTTCTCCACCTATGCGGGGAATCCTTATTTCATCGATATCGATGCGCTGGTCCGGGAAGGCCTGCTGACGAAGGAAGAGGCGGCGGAGCACGTGACGCCGGAGGGGCAGGCGATCGATTACGAGAAGCTCTATCAGACCCGCTATCAGCTCCTGGGCAGGGCGTATGACCGCTTTGTCTCCCGGGAGGAGACCGCGGCCGGGATCGTGAAGATGCGCGGGGATTACGCGGTCTTTTCGGTGGAGAACGCTTCCTGGCTGGATGATTTTGCACTGTTCCTCGCCCTCAAGGAGGAGAACGACGGCAAAAGCTTTCTTGACTGGGACGAGCCCCTGCGGCTTCGCAGGGAGGCGGCGTTAAATGCCGCGAGGGAACGGCTCGCCTCCCGGATCGGCTTCCACTCGTTCCTGCAGTTCCTCTTTGCTTCCCAGTATGCGGCACTCAAGAAATATGCCAACGACGCCGGGATCCGGATCGTCGGGGATATCCCGATCTATGTGGCGCAGGACTCCTCCGATGTCTGGGCACATCCGGAGCTGTTCCAGCTCGATGAGGACTGCGTCCCGCAGGCGGTGGCCGGTTGTCCGCCGGATGCCTTTTCCGCCACGGGGCAGCTGTGGGGCAATCCGCTCTACCGTTGGGAACAGCATGAGAAGACCGGGTTTGCCTGGTGGATGGAGCGTTTAAAGCACGCCTTTTCTCTCTGCGATATCCTGCGGATCGATCATTTCCGCGGCTTCGAATCCTACTACTCCATTCCGTACGGTCACGAGACCGCGGAATTCGGTCACTGGGAAAAGGGCCCCGGCTATCAGCTTTTCCGTGCCCTGAACCGGAATCTGGGAGAGGTGCCGGTGATCGCGGAGGATCTCGGATACCTCACGCCGGAGGTGTTAAAGCTGGTGGCGGATACGGGATACCCCGGGATGAAGGTGTTGCAGTTTGCCTTCGATTCACGGGAGGAGAGCGATTACCTGCCGCACAACTATCCGAAAAACTGTGTCGTCTACACCGGGACACACGACAATGATACGACGGACAGCTGGTTTGAGGAGATCCCCGAGACGGATCGGACATACGCCTGCGATTATCTGGGGCTTCCGGATCTTTCGGCCGAGGATGCGGCGACCGCCCTGATCCGGGCCGCCCTGGCCAGTGTCGCGGATACGGCGATCATCCCGATGCAGGACTGGCTGGGACTCGGTCATGAGGCCCGCATCAACCATCCCTCGACCCTGGGCGGCAACTGGAGATGGCGGATGGAGCCGGATGCCCTCACCGACAGACTCGCTGAGCGGATCGGGCGCATGACAAAGCTTTACGGACGCCTCCCCAAACCGACGGAGGATGTGACCTTCGGGTAACTTAAGAAAGGAGAAACCCCATGGCTATGACAGCAGTATTTCTGGCGGAGGGCTTCGAGGAGATCGAGGCGCTCACCGTGGTCGACCTGTTGAGACGCGCCCGCATCGGCTGCGGCACCGTGTCGATCACGGAGGACCACAAGGTGACCGGATCCCACAAGATCCCTGTGATCGCCGATCAGGTCTTCGCGGAGGTCGATTTTGACGATCTGGACATGATCATCCTGCCCGGCGGCATGCCCGGTACCAACCACTTAAAGGAATGCGAACCGTTGAAGGAAAAGATCCGGATGTTTGATGAGGCGCACAGGCATCTGGCGGCGATCTGCGCCGCACCCACCGTGTTCGGCGAGATGGGACTGTTGGAGGGGAGAAACGCCTGCTGCTTCCCGGGACTGGAGGACGGGCTGGTCGGAGCCACCGCCCTTAAGGAGGAGGTCGTCGTGGACGGGCATTTCATCACGAGCCGCGGCATGGGGACGGCGATCCCCTTCGGACTGGAGATCATCCGGTGCTTCCAGGGAAGGGAGGCCGCAAAGGGAATGGCCGAAAGGATCGTATATGGGGGTTGAGATCGAGAAAAAGTTTCTGGTGAAAGCGCTTCCGGAGGACCTGGAGCGCTTTCCTTATCACCGGATCACCCAGGGCTATCTCTGCCGTCACCCGGCGGTCCGGGTGCGGGAGGAGATCGTGCCGGCGGACGGCACGGAGGAGATCCGCTGCTACATGACCTACAAGGGCATCCGTCAGGCGGGGGTACTCTCGCAGGTGGAGTACAATCTGCCCCTGACCCCCGAGGCCTATGCCCATCTCCTTTCCAAGGCGGACGGCACGGTGATCGAGAAGAAGCGGGTGATCCTGCCGCTGCCCGCGGGCTCCTTCTCCCCGGAGGACATCGCGGCGGATGAGCGGCTTAAGGGATGGCTGTCCTCGGAGGGGGAGGAGGCGCCGAAGATCGAGCTGGATCTGTTTGAGGGCGCCTATGAGGGGATGAAGCTCGCAGAGGTGGAGTTTCCCTCGGAGGAGATCGCGGCAAAGTACCGCCCGGCCGACTGGCTGGGGGAAGAGGTCACCGGTGACGAGCGGTATTCCAATGCATATCTTGCCTTTTCGCGAAACAGCGATCCACCGTCGATGTGAGAACAGACCGTGTGCGGATGCGGGCGGGGGTGTGAATCGTAACTGTTACGGCCGTGCAACGCTTGCATTGCCGCCGTGGCTTGTGGTATAATACCGGATTGCGTGAGTTTTGAACTATAACCAATAGGAGGGTCAGGTTACACATGAACGTACAGGTCGAAAAACAGGAAAACAATATGGCAGTCCTCACCATCGAGATCGATGCGGATACCTTTGAAAAAGCGATCGACAAGGCATACCGTGCGAACCGCGGGCGCATCAATGTCCCCGGCTTCCGCAAGGGCAAGGCGCCGAGACAGATGATCGAAAAGATCTACGGCGCCGGCATCTTCTACGAGGATGCGGCGAATGATGTGATCGATGAGACATACGGCGATGCGGCGGAGCAGTCCGGCGAGGACATCGTCTCGATGCCGGAGATCAAGGTGACACAGATCGAGAGCAAAAAGCCGCTCATCTACACCGCTACCGTGGCGCTCCGTCCGCCGGTCAAGCTCGGTAAGTACAAGGGTATCAAGGTGGACAAGATCGATGACACCGTGACCGACGAGGAACTGGATAAGGAGATCGACAGACAGCGCGGTCTGAATGCGCGTTCCATCGACGTGACGGATCGGCCGGTCAGGGACGGCGACACCGTGACACTTGATTTTGAGGGATTTGTGGACGGCAAGGCTTTTGAAGGCGGCAAGGGAGAGAATTATCCGCTGACCATCGGCTCCGGTTCCTTTATCCCCGGATTTGAGGAGAAGCTCATCGGCGCGGAGATCGATCAGCCGGTGGATGTGGAGGTCACCTTCCCCGAGGATTATCACGAGGAGAGCCTCAAGGGCAAGCCGGCCGTCTTTAAGTGCGTGGTCCACGGCATCCGGGAAAAGGAACTGCCGGAGTTGAATGACGATTTTGCGAGCGATGTCTCCGAATTCGAGACCCTGAAGGAGTACAAAGAGGATACGAAGAAGAAGCTCTCCGAGAAGAAGCGGGCGGATGCCGAGAAGGAGCGTGAGGACAAGGTCGTGGAGGAGATCGTCGCGGACAGCGAGATGGAGCTGCCGGAGGCGATGATCGAATCCAATATCGATATGATGATCCGTGATTATGCGATGCAGCTTCGCTATCAGGGCCTGTCCCTGGAGCAGTACCTGCAGTATTCCGGCCAGACCGTGGAGAGTCTCAGAGATCAGATGCGGCCGAATGTGATCAAGCGCTTGAAGTCCGCACTGGTGTTAAAAGAGATCGCCGGCAAGGAAGGTCTGACCCTCTCCGACGACGACTTCGAGGAAGTGCTGAAGAAGCAGGCCGAGGACTACAAGATGGATCTCGAGGATCTGAAGAAGCGGCTCTCCAAGTCCCAGCTTAAGGAGATGCGGGAGAACGCGGAGATCGAAAAGGCCGTCAAGTTCATCCTGGAGCAGGTGAAGGAAAAGAAGTAAAGGTTCAACAGAAAGGCGGATAAAATGAGCTTAATCCCTTATGTTATCGAACAGACCAGCCGCGGGGAGCGTTCCTATGACATCTATTCCAGACTGTTAAAGGAGCGGATCATCTTCCTGGGCGAGGAGGTGGATGCCAATTCGGCGAGTGTCATCGTCGCGCAGCTTTTGTTCCTGGAGGCGGAGGATCCGGAGAAGGACATCCATCTCTACATCAACAGCCCCGGCGGTGAGATCACAAGCGGCATGGCGATCTACGATACGATGAACTACATCAAGTGCGATGTGGCGACGATCTGCGTCGGTATGGCGGCGAGTATGGGAGCGTTTCTCTTAGCCGGCGGTGCCAAAGGAAAGCGCCAGGCGCTTCCGAATGCGGAGATTATGATCCATCAGCCCTCCGGCGGCTCCCGCGGACAGGCCACCGAGATCGAGATCGCCGCGAAGCACATCCTGCGCACCCGTGAGAAGCTGAATACGATCCTGGCGGAGAATACCGGCAAGCCCATCGAAAAGATCGCGGAGGACACCGAGCGTGACAACTGGATGACCGCGCAGGAAGCGCTGGATTACGGCATCATCGATTCCGTCATCACCATGCGCGCGGATGATAAGGACAAGGACAAGAAGGGTAAGGATAAGTGAGCATCATGAGTCGATTTCCGGGCGAAGTCCGGTGCAATTTCTGCAATAAGACCCAGGATCAGGTGAGAAAGCTGATCGCCGGACCGGCAGGTGTCTACATCTGCGATGACTGTGTGTCGATCTGCGCCAATATCATCGAGGAGGAATTTGAGGAGGAAAACAGCTTCCCGGAACCGGAGGAGAACGATTCCATCAACCTGCTCAAGCCGCAGCAGATCAAGGAATTCCTGGATGAATATGTGATCGGGCAGGAGGAGGCCAAGCGGGTCTTCGCCGTTTCTGTCTACAATCACTACAAGCGGGTACTCGCTCCGGAGGCTTCGGAGAGCGATGTGGAACTCCAGAAGAGCAATATCCTGATGATCGGTCCCACCGGCTGCGGGAAGACCTATCTCGCACAGACCCTGGCCCGGATCATCAATGTCCCCTTCGCCATCGCCGATGCCACGACCCTCACGGAAGCGGGCTATGTCGGCGAGGATGTGGAGAACATCCTGCTGAAGCTGATCCAGGCGGCGGACTATGATATCGAGAAGGCACAGTACGGGATCATCTACATCGATGAGATCGACAAGATCACCAAGAAGAGCGAGAATGTATCGATCACGCGGGACGTCTCCGGGGAAGGGGTGCAGCAGGCGCTCCTTAAGATCATCGAGGGGACCGTCGCCAGTGTTCCTCCGCAGGGAGGCCGCAAGCATCCCCATCAGGAGCTTCTGACCATCGATACGACCAATATCCTCTTCATCTGCGGCGGTGCCTTTGACGGGCTGGAGAAGATCGTGGAGACGAGACTGGATCGCGGCTCCATCGGCTTTAATGCGGAGATCGCGGACAAGAATGAGCGGGAGATCAGTGAGATCCTCAAGGATGTCACCCCGCAGGATCTCATCAAGTTCGGCCTGATCCCGGAATTTGTCGGCCGTGTACCGATCACGGTGACGCTGGAGGGACTGGACAGGGAAGCCCTGGTCCGGATCCTGACACAGCCGAAGAATGCGCTGGTGAAGCAGTATCAGGAGCTGTTCCGCATCGACGGCGTGAAGCTCTCCTTTGATGATGACGCGATCGAGGAGATCGCGGATCTGGCATATGAGCAGAAGACCGGCGCCCGCGGGCTTCGTGCGATCATGGAGAAATCCATGATGGATACGATGTACCGGATCCCTTCCGAGGATGATATCTCGGAGGTCGTGATGACGAAGGAGGCCGTACAGCGGGAGACCGCGCCGCTCATCGTCTCGAAAGGGGCGGCGAAGCGGATGCTCAAAAAGGCGGAGTGACTTAAGGCTTCATCTCCGATGAAGATCCGAAACGTCGAACTTGAGACCGTATGCGGGATCACCAGCAGTCTGCCGGTGACAGGCAGCCCTGAATTTGCCTTTCTGGGGCGGAGCAATGTGGGTAAGAGCTCCCTCATCAACACGCTGATGCAGCGCAGGAACTTCGCGCGGACCAGCGGTGATCCCGGGAAGACGCAGACCATCAATTATTATCATATCAACGATGCTTTCTATCTGGTCGATCTGCCGGGATACGGCTACGCCAGAGTCAGCAGGACGACGAGAGAGAAGTGGGGCAGGATGATCGAGCGGTATCTCACCGATTCGAAGGATCTTCGCCTCATTTTTCTGCTTGTGGATTCCAGACACGCCCCCACGGAGGACGACCGGCTCATGCTGGACTGGCTCCTCTACTACCATCTCCCCACTGCGATCCTCGCCACCAAGGTGGACAAATTAAAACCCAGTGTACGTGAGGCACAGCTCCGGGATCTTCGGGAGGAGCTGCAATTTCCGTCTGACGGCATCTTCCTGCCTTTCTCCTCCGTCACAAAGGAGGGGAGAGAAGAAACCCTGGATCTCATCGGTTCCCTTATAAACAATTTATAAAATGAAGTCAGCGGGAATTGACATCGATGACGATGCTGTTATACTCGTTATAGAACAGAACAAAATATCCCGAAACGAAGGGAGGTGTGATCATGAATATCACTAAGTTTACACAGAAATCGCAGGAGGCGGTCAACCGCCTGACCGATATTGCGGTGGAATACGGCAATCAGGAGCTGGAGGAGGAGCATCTCCTCTACTCGCTTCTGACCATTGACGACAGTCTCATCGCCCGGCTCATCGAAAAGATGGACATCGATGTGGCCGCCTTTGTGAGGCGCAGCGAGGAGGCGGTCGAAAAGCGGGTCAAGGTGCAGGGACAGACGGCGCAGCCCTACGTCGGCGGAGATCTGAATAAGGTCCTGACCGGTGCGGAAAAGGAAGCCAAAGCGCTGGGGGATTCCTACGTGTCCGTGGAGGCCCTGTTCCTGGCAATGCTCCGCTATCCGAACCGCGAGATCCGGGAGATCTTCCGCGAGTACGGGATCACCAGAGACCGGTTCTTAAGCGCGCTGCAGGAGGTGCGCGGAAACCGGACCGTCACGACGGACTCTCCGGAGGACACCTATGATACGTTAGAAAAGTACGGCGAGGAGCTGGTGGGGAAGGCGCGCAGGCAGAAGCTGGGGCCGGTGATCGGACGCGAGGAGGAGATCCGTGCGGTGATCCAGATCCTGTCGCGCAAGACCAAGAATAATCCCGTACTGATCGGGGAACCCGGCGTCGGCAAGACGGCGGTGGTAGAGGCGCTGGCACAGCGGATCGCGGATGACAGGGATATCCCGCAGGCTCTGAAGAACAAGAAGATCTTTTCCCTGGATATGGGGGCGCTGGTAGCGGGCGCCAAGTACCGCGGGGAATTCGAGGAACGTCTCAAGGCGGTGCTGGAGGATGTGGCGGCAAGCGAGGGGGAGATCATCCTCTTCATCGATGAGCTGCATACCATCGTCGGGGCGGGCAAGACCGACGGGGCACTGGATGCCGGGAATATGCTGAAGCCCATGCTGGCCCGCGGTGAGCTGCACTGCATCGGCGCGACGACGCTCAATGAGTACCGGCAGTATATTGAGAAGGACAAGGCGCTGGAACGCCGGTTCCAGCCCGTCATGGTGAATGAACCCACGGTCCCCGACACCATTGCGATCCTAAACGGGATCAAGGAGAGCTATGAGGCCTTCCACGGCGTGCAGATCACGGACAATGCGCTGGTGTCTGCCGCGGTGCTGGCGGACCGCTATATCAGTGACCGCTTCCTGCCGGATAAAGCCATCGATCTGGTGGATGAGGCCTGCGCGATGATCGAGACGGACAAGGATACGATGCCGGTGGAGATCGCGGAGCTCGGCAGCCGCATCACCCAGATGGAGATCCGTGAGAATGCCCTGAAAAAGGAGGATGATACGCTGAGCCGCGAGCGGCTGGAGGCCCTGCAGCAGGAGCTCTCGGAAGCCCGTGAGGAATACAATGGGAAGAAGGCACAATGGGAGAACGAGAAATCCCGCGGTGAGCGCCTGAGTAATCTCCGCAACGAGATCCGTGCCGTCCGGGATGAGATCGAGATCGCGACCCGCGACGGAGATTATGAACGGGCGGGGCAGCTCCAGTACGGGAAGCTGCCGGAGCTTAAGAAGACATTGGAGAGCGAGGAACAGGCGGCGCAGGAGAATCCTTCCGAACGGCTCGCGGCGGAGCGTGTGACGGAGGAGGAGATCGCGCGGGTGGTGTCCAAATGGACCGGGATCCCCGTGTCCCGCCTCTCGGAGAGCGAGCGCAATAAGACCCTTCATTTGTCCGATGAGCTGCATCGCAGGGTGATCGGACAGGATGAAGCCGTGACGCTGGTGGCGGAGGCGATCATGCGCTCCAAGGCCGGCATCAAGGATCCGACCAAGCCCATCGGCTCCTTCCTCTTCCTGGGGCCTACGGGGGTCGGTAAGACGGAGCTGGCCAAATCACTGGCGGAGGCGCTCTTTGACGATGAGAGCAATATGGTGCGTATCGACATGAGCGAATACATGGAAAAGCACAGCGTATCGCGGCTCATCGGCGCACCGCCCGGATATGTGGGATACGACGAGGGCGGACAGCTCACCGAAGCCGTGCGGCGCAGACCGTATGCGGTCGTCCTCTTTGATGAGGTGGAGAAGGCGCACCCCGATGTGTTCAATGTCCTGCTGCAGGTGCTGGATGACGGCAGGATCACGGATTCCCAGGGGCGGACGGTGGATTTCAAGAATACGATCCTCATCATGACCTCCAACATCGGCGCGTCCTATCTCCTGGATGGCATCGGACCGGAGGGGGAGCTCTCGGAATCGGCGAGAGAGGCGGCCATGAATGAGCTCAGGCTGCAGTTCCGCCCGGAGTTCTTAAACCGTCTGGATGAGATCATCTGCTTCAAGCCGCTGTCCAAGGACAACATCCGGGGGATCATCGATCTGATCCTTGCCGACTTGAACCGCCGGCTTGCCGATCGGGAAATCTCCGTCTCCATGACGGAACAGGCCAGGGATCTGGTGACTGCGACGGCTTATGATCCGACTTACGGCGCCAGACCGCTAAAGCGTTACGTGCAGAAAAATATCGAGACCATGTCGGCAAAGCTCATTCTGGAGGATCGTCTGAAGGCGCGTGATACGATCGTCTTTGATGCGGCGAACGGAGAACTGACCGCCCGTGTGGAAGGAGGAGAGGTATGATACCGCAGGATCCCGCGATGCTCTTATCCTATGCGAATACCTGGATGAGGGATCATGAAGGAGGGTTTGATGAATTCGTAAAGAGCCACGCCCTGACGAAAGAGCAGGGCGCGGCGATCACGGAGAAGCTGGAAGCGATCGGCTATCGGCTGGACGAGAGCGGCAGAAGATTCTGTTGATCCCAATGCGGGATCAGACCGTCCGAATGGCCTTCATCTCCGCTTTGCGCTCGTACATGGCGTGGTCGGCCCGCCGGAAGACATCATCGACAGACTTGTCGATGGTCTCGTCATACATGGCGTAACCGATGGAGGCCGAGATCCGCTCCCAGATCTCCAGATTGACGTCCGCTGCCATCTCCTCCAGGGAGTCATTGAAGTCCTGGATCAGCAGATCGACGTTGCGGTAATCGCGGTTTTCCAGAATGACGGCAAATTCATCTCCGCCGATGCGGAAGACCGGAGAGTGCTCGAACACCGTACAGGTCAGCCGGCAGAGCTTGCGGATCGCCATATTCCCCTGCTCGTGCCCATAGGTGTCGTTGATCCGCTTGAGGAAATTCAGGTCGATCATCCCGATGCCGAATTCCGAGAACCCTTCCTGACGGCGCCACTCCAGGCGCTTGATCTCGTTGTCATAGGCGGTCTTGTTGCGGATCCCTGTCAGGGCGTCGCGATTCGCCAGGGCCTGCATCGCGTTCGCTTCCCGCTTGGTCCTGGAGAGTTCCCTGGTGGTCTCGACCAGGGTCTTCATGTGATCATCCAGCTCGTGGATCATGGAGGCGGCCTGGCTGCCCAGAGAGGAGATCTCGTCGGCTCCCGTGGCCTCCTGAGCGAGCTGATTCGCGATGGTCACATCCTTGGTGGCCGCGTACTGGCTGATGGAGGACTCGATCCGGTGGATCTTTTCGATGTACGCATGATTGATCACCGCCAGCATGATGAACATACAGAGCGCGAGGGCGAGAGCGATCCCGGCCAGCTGCTTTAAGGTGTTGATGAGGATCGTCTGGTTGACGGAGGACACCTCCACCTCGGTGCCGATGAGACCGAGCTTGGTGCCGTCGATGATGAGCGGGGTATAGTAGGCGTAGGTGTGGCCCCACTCGTTGTCCCATACCTGATACCCCTCCGGCTTCCTGCCCGAGAACCACGCATCCCACTGGACCGGATACTGCGCGGGATCATCGTAATACTCATCCCCCAGGTACAGGAGCTGGTCGTTGTCCTTGCGGCGCGTGCGCTCCCCGTCGATCATGTAGACCATGTAGTAGATCTCCTCTTTGGGGACCAGATAATAGGTATAGGGGATGTGAAAGGCAGTCCTGGCCTGCTCAAAGGTTAATAGCCAGTACTCGTGGTCATAGATGAAATAAGCACGCTGCACCTCGGGATCCAGCTCCTCCAGCTGGATATCCACACCGAGATTCCGGCCGGGATGATACTCGGAGAAGAGAACCTCGAATTCCCGCAGAGCGCTCTGATACTCGTCAAAATCATAGGGGATATCGATCTCGTCGAAATGCTCCATATAGTACTGCTGATACCAGAGAAAATCCGAGCCGTCCGCCAGGATCAGCTGTTCCAGATACTCGCCGATATTGCGGATATTCTGCTCGCATTCCGACTGATAGGCTTCCATCTGGCTCAGATAAGTGGTGACACCGCTGATCGCCAGCGTGATGACGGTAAAGACCGCAAAGATCAGACCGAAATTGAACAGGAGCCCGTTTTTCTTCTTCTCCATGGAGACCTCCGATGATACAGCTTATCTTCTCATTCTACCACAACCCTCCCGTGAGTCAAAGGGGACGGTTCTTTCTGACTCATTTTGACTCCCCCTGACTCCATTGACATTACGGGGAGAAAACTTATAATGAGTAGGGAAATTAAGAGCGGAGGCAACGTTATGAATATCACGATCGCAGTCTTTTTTGGAGGAAACTCGACCGAGCATGAGATTTCCGTCATTTCCGCCGTTCAGGCGATGGGATATCTGGATCATCAAAAATACAACATCCTGCCGGTCTACATGACCAAGGACGGTCTCTTTTACACCCACCCCGACATGGAGCGGATCGAGAGCTTCCGGGATATCCCGGCGCTGACCTCCCGCAGCCGTCGGGTGTTTTTTGTAAAGGAGCCGGACCGGGTGGTGATGGCGTCCTGGCCGTTTAAGCGCTTTGGCAAAAACGAGGTGACTCCCGTTGATCTCGCCTTCCCCATTGTGCATGGGACCAATGTGGAGGACGGCACGCTGCAGGGCTATCTGGCGACGCTGGGGCTGCCGATCGTTGGCCCCGGGGTCCTTCCCTCCGCCATCGGTATGGACAAGGTGATGATGAAGAGCGTCTTAAAGGACGCCGGGATCCCGGTTCTGGACTGCCTGGAGGCGACCTGGAAGGACTGGGAGGATCCGGAGGGGCTGCTGGCCCGCATCGCGGAGAGATTCGGCTATCCGGTGATCGTAAAGCCCGTCAATCTCGGCAGCAGCATCGGCATCACGAAGGCCGGAGACGAACGGGAGCTTCGGGAAGCGCTGGAGCTCGCCTTCACCTTCTCCGGACGGGTGCTGGTCGAGCATGCCATCGAGAAACTCAAGGAGATCAACTGCGCGGTGCTCGGTGATTATGAGGATGCTCAGCCCAGCGAGTGCGAGGAACCGCTTCCCTCGGATGATGCGGCGATCTTAAGCTTTGAAGACAAGTATATGAGCGGCGGCTCCAAGGGCGGCGCCAAAGGCGGCACAAAGAGCGGATGGTCGGGAAGCAAGGGCGGTGCCGGCGGTTCCAAGGGGATGGCAAGCTTGCAGCGAAAGATCCCGGCGGATATCACACCGGAGATGAGAGACCGGATCCGGGAGACGGCGGTGAAGGCCTTCCATGCGCTGGCGGGCTTCGGCGTGGCCAGGATCGATTTCATGATCGATGAGGAGGACGGATCGCTCTACTTTAACGAGATCAACACGATCCCCGGATCGCTCTCCTTTTACCTCTGGGAGCCTCTCGGAATCCCGTATCCCGAGCTTTTGGACAGGTTGGTCGATCTCGCCCGCAAGCATGCCCTCGAGATGCAGAAGACGACGACCGCCTTCGACACCAATATCCTTGCGACGGCGAAGATCGGGGGGACGAAGACCCGATAAGGCGATCCGTAGCGTTAAAGCGCTGCAGAGACAGGGGAATGGATCAGGAGGTTTTCCCGATCGCTTCGAGATAGGTCTGTTCGATGATCTCCCGCACAGGACCGTCCACGGTCTTGCGCTCCTTCACATCCATGGCCGCCGTATCGACGGGCTTCCCGTAGATGATGGTGACATCGGCACGGCGGATGAAGGGACGATGCTTCTCGTAGATCTCCTCCGTGCCCGTGACGGTCACCGGGATGATCTTACACAGGGATTTCTGTGCGATCTTGAAGCTGCCGCGGTGGAATTCCTGCAGAGGCTGATCCGTCTTATTGCGGGTCCCTTCGGGATAGATCACGATATTGGTCCCCTGTTTGACGTATTCCGCGGCCTGATTGATCACGGCGAGTCCCTGCTTTAAGTCGTTGCGATCTAAGAACAGGCAGTGGAGGTTGCGCATCCACAGGGACAGGACGGGAACCATCCCCACCTGCTTTTTGGAGATGAAACCCGTATCGCGCTTCGCATAGCCATAGGTGATCACGATGTCGAAATAGCTGCGGTGGTTGCCGATGAAGAGAACCCCCTCGTCTGCGGGGATATTCTCCTCGCCGATCCGGGTGACGTGTGTGCCGGAGAGGAAGAGGATCACGCGGAAGGCCCAGCTGACCACCGCCAGGGAGACACGGTTCTTGATATCCGGACGAAACAGACCGACGATCCACAGGACGAGCAGGATCGGCAGACTGACAAGGAGAAACAGGATGATGAATAATAAGACGAGTATCAAGCGGACCATAGCATATTCCCTTCTCTGTTTTTTGTGCTATTTTATCATATTCGGCGTGGATATTACAGTCGCCAACTCAAAAAGGTTAAAGAGGAAGGCCGGCTGACATGGACAGGATCTTTATCCGCGACGTACAGATCGTCAATCCCGGAGGAGTCGGCCTGATGCGGGGCGATCTGTTGCTGGAGGACGGCAGGATCGCGCAGGCGGCGCCGACAGGGGAGATCTTTCCGCACGGGAAAGAGGTGCCTGCGGAGATCCGGGAGGTCGACGGCAGGAACCGGATCGTCTTTCCCGGTCTGATCGATGCGCATGTCCATTTTCGTGATCCCGGATACACGGAAAAGGAAGATATCATGACCGGTGCTGCGGCGGCGGCCCACGGCGGCTTTACCTCCGTCATCATGATGGGCAACACCAATCCGCCGATGGATACGCCCGGACGGATCGAGGATGCGCTTAAGCGGGCGGAGCGCACCGGAGTTCGTGTATACTGTGCGGGCAATGTGACGTCCGGCATGCAGGGGAGGGAACTCACCGATTTTGCGGCACTCCGGGCGGCGGGCGCTGTGCTCTTAACGGACGACGGTCTGCCGATCCGATCGGAAGCGCTCATGGAAAAGGCCTGTGTGCAGGCGGCTGAGCAGTCCCTGGTGATCTCGCTTCACGAGGAGGATCCCGTCTACATCGGACAGGCCGGGATCAACCGCGGCAGGGTGGCGGAGTCGATGGGGCTTGACGGAGCCGACCGGATGGCTGAGATCTCCATGGTGCGGCGGGATATTGCGATCGCCGCGCGGACGGGTGCGGAGATCACGATCCAGCATATCAGCGCAAAGGAGTCGGTGGAGCTCATCCGCAGAGCAAAAGCGGAGGGAGTCCGGGTCCACGCAGAGGCGACGCCGCATCATTTTGCCCTGACGGAAGAGGCGGTGCGGGCTCACGGGACCAACGCCAGGATGAATCCGCCGCTCAGGGAGGAGGAGGATCGTCAGGCGATCCTTAAGGGACTCGCGGACGGGACGATCGATATGATCGCCACGGATCACGCCCCGCATACCGCGGCGGAAAAGGCACGCCCGTTTCCGGAGGCCCCCAGCGGGATCATCGGGCTGGAGACGGCGCTCTCTCTGGTGTATCGGGAGCTTGTGCTGCCGGGGATCCTCACCTGGTCACAGGCGATGGAGCGGCTGACCGCAGCCTACGATGTGTACGGGCTGCCCGGCGGAATGATCGCGGAGGGTGAGCCGGCGGATCTGGTCCTCTTTGCACCGGATGAGGACTGGACCGTGACGGAAGAGACGTTCCGGTCCAAAGCACGCAACACACCGTTTCTCAATGAGGTCCTGCCCGGGGTAGTGAAGATGACGATCTGCGGCGGACAGGTGGTGTATGAGGACGGAGGAGAAGTATGAACGAATCAAAGGACAGAAGGATCCGGGAGGCGACCGCACGGGTGATCCGACAGGAGGAGCTGACGGAGGGGATCTGCTCTCTGGTGCTTGAGACCGGGCTCGCGGACGACGCACAACCGGGCCAGTTTGTGAATCTCTATTGCACGGACGGAGCGCGGCTGCTTCCTCGGCCGATCAGCATCTGTGACGCCTCGGAGGGAACGCTCCGGCTGGTCTACCGCGTGGTGGGCGGCGGGACCGGGGAACTCTCGGCGCTCGCGGCCGGTGATACCGTGCGGATGACAGGCTGTCTCGGAAACGGATACGATCTTACGGCGGCTGCCGGGAAGCGGGTCATCGCCGTGGGCGGGGGATTGGGGATCCCGCCGATGCTCTTCCTCATGCGCCTTCTTGAGGCGGATCGGAGCGCGGGAGGGCCTGCGTCGCTGACAGCGGTGCTGGGGTACCGGGATCTCAGGACGGTATTTCTGAGGGATGACTTTGACAGATTCGGCAGCGTCGTGACTGCCAGTGACGACGGATCCGTCGGATATCACGGAACCGTGGTGGATGCGATCCGGGAAGAGAAGCTTGCCTGCGATGTCCTCTATGCCTGCGGCCCGATGCCGATGCTCCGGGCGCTGGCGCGTTTTGCGGAGGAGCAGCGACAGACCGGGAAAGATATCAAGTGTTATGTATCACTGGAGGAGCGGATGGCCTGCGGGATCGGTGCCTGTCTGGGTTGTGTGACGCGGACGGCTGCCGTGGATGAGCACAGCCGGGTGCACAACGCACGGATCTGTGTCGAGGGACCGGTGTTTGAAGTGAGCGAGATCGCCTGGGATTGAGCGGCGCGAAGCCGGCATTCCGCTTAAGGAGAGCGGGATCCGGGGGCGGATGATGCCGGGCGGATAAGAGGCAGCAGGAGAGAGGAGAGGGGATATGGCAGCTGATCTGACGGTCACGATCGCCGGAGTGACCTTAAAGAACCCCGTCATGAGTGCGTCGGGCACCTTTGGCAACGGGCGGGAATATGAGGATCTGATCGACCTTACGAGACTGGGGGCCCTTGTGACCAAGGGAGTGTCCGCGGTTCCGTGGGAGGGAAATCCCACACCGCGCATCGCGGAGACACCCGCCGGGATGCTCAATGCCATCGGTCTGCAGAACCCCGGGATCGATGTCTTCATCGAGCGGGAGATGCCGTTTCTGGCTGCCCTCCGCGGGAAGGGAACCCGCATCATCGTCAATGTCTGCGGGCACAGTGTGGAGGAATACCTGACCGTCATCGACCGGCTGCGGGATCAGCCGGTGGATCTGCTGGAGATCAATGTCTCCTGTCCCAATGTCCGGGAAGGGGCCATCGCCTTCGGCCAGGATCCTGTGATGTTAAAGGAGGTGACAGAGGCCTGTAAGGAGCATGCCGCACAGCCGATCATCATGAAGCTCACGCCCAACGTGACGGATATCCGGGTGCTGGCAAGAGCCGCCGAGGAGGGCGGCGCCGATGCCATCTCTCTCATCAATACCCTGACGGGGATGAAGATCGATGTAGAAAAGAGAAGATTTCTGCTCGCCAACCGCACCGGCGGACTCTCCGGACCGGCGATCCATCCGGTGGCGGTGCGCATGGTGTATGAGGCGTCCCACGCGGTAAGCATCCCCGTCATCGGGATGGGCGGTATCGCAAGCGGTACGGATGCCGTTGAGATGATGCTAGCGGGAGCCGCTGCGGTGGCAGTGGGTACGATGACCTTCCATGAACCCGGCGCGATGGTGCGGATCATCGATGAGATCGCGGCCTATGCCGAACGGCACGGGATCCGGCAGATCAGGGAACTGACCGGTGCCGTACAGGGATGAAGCCGGCAGAGAAGGGGTCGGAGAAGTGAAGAAACCGGATAAGTTTCAGGGAAAACAATGGTCCTATCTCCTGATCGAGGTGATCCTGATCCTCGGTCTCTTCTTCGCCGTCTTTCATTTCAAATATCCGATCCGCTACGACAACATGGGCGGCGACAACATCTGGCAGTCCGCTTCCACCATCAAGTACACGAACGAATGGCTGTCGGAGGGCCCGGGGAAGCTCCATTTCACCGCTTATGAGAACTTTGATTCCGTTGAATTTGCCACCCTCTCGGAGCGGGTCCCCTTTATCAGCTATCCCTATGCGCACACGGTGCTCGTCTACCTCGCAGCGAAGCTCTGCGGCAGGCAGGAGATCGACATCTCCTTTGTCAAGCACCTGCAGATGATCCTGTTCGCCGTCGAGACACTCCTGTTTGCGGGGTATCTGCGGCTCCTGCTGGCAAGATTCGGACGGACAGGCCCCGGGGGACGGATGCTGATCACGGTCTCCTCGACGGTGCTCTGGATCCTGCTGCCGGTCAACGCGTGGTACCTGCCCAATGTGTTTTTCACCGATCAGACGGTGCTGCTCTTTGTGATGGCCCTGCTGTATCTGGAGGAATTGCTGAACGGGGAGAGAAGATCCGATGCCCGCACCGGTGAGACGCGATCGTCCGACCGGCCGGGATCGGCGGGACAGAGATCTTTCCACGCATTTCTCGGAGCCCTCCGTATCCTGGTGATCTTCTGCGGGATCCTCACGGATTATTATTTCTGGATCCTCGCCTTTTTTATCTTTGCGGCCCGCATGATAAACAGCCTGGCGCATCGCGATGGCATCCGGGCGGTTCTTCGCACCGCGCTTTCCTACGGTATTCCGGTGATCGCGGCCCTTGCGGTCTGGCTGAAACAGCTGTCCTATACGGAGGGGTGGCTGAACCTCCTTCTGTACAAGTTCCGGTTTCGCACCGGCGGATATGAGGGCGGTGTCTATGACCGGCTGATCGAGAATTTCTCCTCTTC
>JAFPTK010000162.1 GCA_017400305.1 Lachnospiraceae bacterium
GACCGACACCGCCTCACCGGCGCTCCCCGTCACCTCCGGCACATTTTCATCCAGTACATGCGCCACGCCGGATCCGACTGTTCCGTATCCGAGAATCGCTATCTTTGCCATCGTTTTCTCTCCTTACATCTTCCGTCGCATATGCCGATTGGCAACGCGCCCTCGATCCCGCTTCGCTCCATCTCGGCCGCGTTACTCGTCGTATGCACAAATAAACCGCCCGGCATCTGCCAAGCGGTTATAAATTATACTACACGGTTCCGTCTCAGGCAAGGGCGGGCTTTATCCCGCCGAAGCATCTTCCCGATCCGCAGGTCCCGCCCCCAGTCCGAGGACGGTGTACAGGAGGATCGGTGCGGTAAAGAGGAGCGGAAGGGCATACCGGGAATAGATCACGGGACTGGCGATGAGAAAAACCGCGTTTACCAGGAACGGGGTGATAAAGAGCACCTTTCTCCGCCCGGTCCGGATCACCCGATACAGGCAGTACACCGGTATCCAGAGGGTATAGAGCACGTGCTGGAAGAGGAGATCCACCCCCGGCAGAGCCCGCAGCCATTCATACCATCCGGTAAACGTCGCGCGGACACTCTCCGGCATCACATGGCGGATCTCTGCGAAGATCCCGCTGTCGGAGGGAATGTGATCAAAGATCGCAACATCGTATCCCAGAGCGAAAAACTGCCCGCAGATCGGCAATGTCGCCCGGAAATAGGCCCCGGGATGGCGCAGACCCTGCCGTGCCCAGACCTTCAGGTAGGCGTTCCGCTCCGCCGTCGTGGCATGGAGGTGATAGGTTGCTTTCACGGGATCCGTCGAATAGAATTCAAACCCATCCCGCAGGACCTCATAATCAAGGACCGCCGAAATGACTTCCTTTTCCTCCTCCGTGACCTCATCCTCATGATCGCGGATATATCGGGCCGTCTGCTGGATGAACGTGCTGAGGACCTCCTGCTTTCCTCCCGGGAAGATATTGAGCGCGGGGAAGACCGCCCTGGTGAGAAGCAGCATCAAGAGGACCGCACCGGCCAGCACCGCGGTGACCGCCCTCCGGTTCTCCTTTCTGCCCCACAGGATGAGCGGGATCCCGGTCAGGATCACAAAATAGAGCCCCGTGTGCTGGGTGAGCGGCAGGAGCAGCACCGTGACCGCCCAAAGGACCCGTTCTCCGCAGGACAGGACATGATCTCCCAGCGCGATCTTCAGATACAGGCAGACATACAGGACCATCACCAGGGAATGCACGGAATTCTTGAGCATGATGCAGATATAGTACGGGATCACCGGGCACAGGGCGAAAAACGCGATGACGGCGTTCCGAAGCAGCCGGCTCCCGATCCGCCAGAAGGTCCCGGTCTCACGGATCGCCCACGCAAAGATCCACGCGGCAGCTGCCATCTGGAGCAGGATATACAGGGTCAGTCCGAAGGAGGGGTGCCCCAGAAGGATCCCCAATCGGAAGAAGACGCCGAATATGATCGACAGGAAGACGGGATGATGGTTATTGAACCATACGGTGATCTCCTCCTGCCCGGGGGCGTAGCCGAAGGGAACCGGCGCCACACCGTCCAGAAAATCCTGTACCTGATTCACCGTATCATAGTTCAGCAGGCCGGGAAGATAGACCAGAAGATACGGCAGCCAGCAGACAAAGAACAGGACCGGAAGCCATCGCGGCAGGCCGGGGTCACCGGCTGTGCAGCCATCCCCCAGATGATCCAGCACCGCAAAGAACAGCCAGACCGGGAGGATCCCGCCCAGGAATATCAGCAGCCAGCCGGCCCGCTCGACCGCATCCCAGCCGAAGCAGGCATGAGCCGTGACCGCCTGTGTGCAGACCGCGTTGAAAAAGGCAAGAATAACGGACAGGCAGAGTCTCCCGCCTGTCCGCCCCGAGTTCCCGAGCTTCTTAACATTTGTTACGAACTGTCTCATACCTGACCGACGGACGTCCTATGCCCCCCGGAAAAAGGACATCGTCTCCTGCAGATCATCCGCCAGGTCCTGCAGCTGCTCCGCCGATTCGCTGATCACCGTAAAGGTCGCATGCAGCTCCTGCATCGAAGCCGTCGTCTCCTCTGTTGAAGCGGCGTTCTGCTCCGAGATCGCCGACAGATCACAGAGGATCGCGGAAAGATCTTCCTGAATCTCGTTCAGATCCCGCGTCCTCACTGTGATCCGCTCGGTCTCCTCCCCGATACGACGCATAGTGTCTGCAATAAACTGCATATCTGCGTCCGTATCACTGATCGCATCTCTCTGCAGCGAGACGCTGTCATTCATAGAAGAAAGGCAGGAAAGACTTGCCTCCGATCCGGTGTGCAGTTCCCTGACGATCCCCTGGATCTCCTCCGCACTGGTCCTCGACTCCTCCGCCAGCTGCCGGATCTCCTCCGCGACCACGGCAAACCCTTTGCCCGCTTCTCCCGCCCGGGAAGCCTCAATGGACGCATTGAGAGAGAGCAGATTCGTCTGCGCGGCGATCTTCGTGATGGCTTCGGAGAAATGCGTGATCCTCTCTACCGCCGTACCCGTGGAACGGACCGTCTCATTGATCCTGCCCGCCGCCTCCGAGGTGCTTGCGGTATGCTCCTTCATCCCGTCGACCGACCGGATCGTCCGGTTCAGACAGGCATCGACCTGCGTCGCGTAATCGGTGAGCGCCTTCACTTCCTCTGCGATCTCCAGGATGACCTGCCGGATGTCCGCGATATCCCCCTCCGCCATCCGCAGATTTTCCGTCTGAGATGCCGCCCCGCGCATCACCTCATCAAACTTGTCCACCACGTGATTGGACGCTCCCGCCGCGATCCCGGCGGAATCCGCCAGATCCATGCCGGAGTCGTGCAGATCCTGTGAAACCTCCCGTGTCGTACGGATGACGCGGGAGAGCTTCTCATCCAGCTGTCTGGC
>JAFPTK010000016.1 GCA_017400305.1 Lachnospiraceae bacterium
GCTGACGAAGGATCTCGCCCGCTGCAAGCCGGTGCTTAAGACCTTTAAGGGCTGGAAATGCGACATCCGCGGGATCCGGAAATTTGAGGAGCTCCCGCAGGAGGCGCAGGACTACGTCAATTTCATCGAGGAACAGATCGGCTATCCCATCACCATGGTGAGCAACGGCCCCGGGCGGGAGGATATCATCTATCGGGAGCGAAGGGTCTGATACGGAAAGACGGTCCCGGATTTTGCGAGGACTACCCTGTTCAACACAGGATCCGGATACAAAGGAAAGGAAACGGATGAAGGATCAGCGATCAAGCAAGTATACCCGGCTGCAGAGAGTCTTTGCCCTCCTTGCGGTCATTGCCCTGATCGGTCTTTCCGTCGCGACGCTGCTGGTGGCGATCCTGGGCTCCTGGCGGCAGGACGGTCTGTTTGTGCGTCTGATGGCGGCGACGATCTTTGTCCCGATCCTGCTGTGGCTCTTCATGTGGGCGGTGGGCGGTCTGCCCGGGAAGCGGAATGTGGCGAGCTTCACACAGGATAAGGAGGAGGAAGGAATGGATCATGCGGAGAAAATGGCGCGCGCCATGGGAAGTAAGGCGGTACCGGCGTCAGAGCGCAGGGAGGCCGGCGGCAGGATCCGCACGGTGGTCCTGGATATCGGGGGCGTCCTGGTGGGTTTTGATTTTCACGACTTTATCATGGGCAAGGTGCACGATGAGGAGATGACGAAGCGCGTCATCAAGGCGTCGGTGCACAATCCCTATTGGAAGGAGTACGACCGCGGTTACATGAGCAGCGAGGAGATCATGGATCACTTCTGCGAGAGCGATCCGGAGATCGCGGATATCCTGCGCAGTACCTTTGCCGACATCGACGGGATGCTGACACACAGGGACGAATCGATCCCCTGGATCCAGGCGCTGGAACGGGCGGGGTACCGGGTACTCGTTCTGTCGAACTATTCGAGCAGGGCGCTGGACGGCTGCCCGGATGCCAATGATTTCCTCGCGTATGTGGACGGCGGGATCCTTTCCTACCGCGATCATCTCATCAAACCGGATGAGGAGATCTACCGGCTCCTGATGGAGCGATATGACCTCAAAGCGGAGGAAACGGTCTTCGTCGATGACACGCAGGCCAATATCGATGCGGCCCTGGCGATCGGCTGGTCGGGTGTCACCTGGCACACCCGTGAGCAGACCTACGAGGAGCTTCACGCCCTCGGCGTGAACTGGTGAGCAAAGCAGTCCGATTAAGCGATATCGCGGCACGCGTCGGAGTCAGCACCGTCACCGTCTCCAAGGCGCTCTCCGGGCAGAAGGGGATGAGCAGTGAGGTGCGCGCGCGGATCCTTGAGACAGCGGAGGAAATGGGCTACGTCAAGGGCGCGGCGCGTCGGAGCAGCGCGGAGAAACGGACGGGCTTTCGCATCGGTCTCCTGGTCGCGGAGCGCTACCTCGGAAAATATGTGACATTCTATGCGCATCTGCAGCAGCTGGTCGCGGCGGAGATCGCAGCACGGGAGTGCATGATGCTTCTGGAGGGGATCCCCCTGGAAAGCGAGATGCGGTCCGTGGTGCCGGATATCATCGGCGACGGTCTCTGCGACGGCGTGATCCTCATCGGCAAGGTATCTGCGCCGTATCTGAAGATGCTGGAGCAGCTGGGGATCCCGACGATCTATCTGGACTTCACCGAGCCGGTCCTGGACGCGGATGCGGTGATCTCCGACAGCTTCTATGGTTCCTATATGCTCACCAATTATCTCTATTCTCTGGGACACGAACGGATCGGCTTTGTGGGGACGCTGCTGGCAACGAGCTCCATCACGGACCGCTATCTGGGCTATGTCCGCGCGGTGATGGAGCATGGTCAGAAGGTGCGCGAGGACTGGATCCTTGCGGATCGCGATCCCGGCACCGGCGTACAGGATATCGACCGGCATTTCACCCTCCCGGAGGAGATGCCTACGGCCTTTGTCTGCAACTGCGATCTCTCTGCGGCCGTACTCATACGGAAGCTTCGGGCCAATGGCTACTCTGTGCCGGAGGACATCTCGGTTGTCGGATATGACAACTTCCTCTATCCCGGATTCTGTGACATCGGCATCACCACCTGGGATGTGGACACGCGGGAGATGGCCAGGCGTGCCGTCCACAATCTCCTCCATAAATTGCGCGGAGAGAATTACCGGCGCGGCGTCGTCGTGGTGGGAGGCCGGCTGATCGTAAGAGACAGCGCTGCCGAATATCGTTCTTAGGGATTCGTTATCACCGATTCCGGTGGTTAATTCACTTAATTAAAATTTAATTTAATCTGGTTAATTATTCAATATGCCCAAAATGCACCCCGATCTTTGTGCATAATGACGAAATTCAACCAATTTTACCTGAAACTATTGCATTTCTTATGGCAATGTGCATAATTAATTTTAGAATCAGCTTACTTAAATTAAGTTAATTATTTAAGTGAGACAACCAGAAATCGGAAGGAGGATTTCCACATGAAGAAAAAGGCACTGGCACTGGTACTTGCGACAGCGATGACAGCGTCTCTGGCGGCCTGTGGCGGCAGTGAGCCCGCAGCGGCTCCGGCGACGGACACCGGCAGTCAGACAGAGGAAAAGACCGAGGAGAAGGCGGAGGAGCAGCCCGCGGCGGAAGCGTCCGCAGAGACGTCCGAGGCGACAGAGGCCGCGCCCGCGGCAGGAGGTGTGCCCACCTACACCACACTCAATCTGGATGATTACAAGGATTTCACGGCGAGCATCAAGTACATCCATCACAAGACCGACCGCGAGGAAGACGGCATGATGGCTGCGATGATCGCCAGCTTTAACGAGGATTTCCCGAACATCACCGTCACCACCGAGGGCGTCACGGACTATGCGGAGGATTCCCTGCTGCGCCTGACCACCGGCGACTGGGGGGATATCATGCATATCCCGGCGGTGGACAAGAGCGATCTGGCGACCTATTTCATGCCCTTTGACTCTCTGGACAACCTCTCCAAAGAGCTGAACTTCGTGAGCTCCTGGTCCTATGACGGACAGGCCTACGGCATCCCGTATATGGCCAACGCCCAGGGCGTGCTCTACAACAAGAAGGTCTTCAGCGATGCCGGCATCACGGCGCTTCCGAAGACCCCCGATGAATTCCTCGAGGATCTGAAGCTCATCAAGGACAACACCGATGCGATCCCGCTCTACACCAACTATGCGGCCGGCTGGACCATGGGCGCATGGGATGCCTACATCGGCATCGTGTCCGAGGGCGATGACACCTACATGAACCAGAAATTCGTGCACACGGCGGAGCCCTTCAAGGATCCCGGCAACGGCGCAGGCGCTTACAATCTGTATCGGATCCTGTATCAGGCCTGTGCAGATAAGCTCATTGAGGATGACTACACGACGACCGACTGGGAAGGCTGCAAGGGAATGTTAAACCGCGGCGAGATCGGCACCATGGTCCTGGGCTCCTGGGCATACGCACAGATGCAGGAAGCGGGGGATCATCCCGAGGATGTGGGTTACATGCCCTTCCCGATGTCTGTGAACGGCAAGCAGTATGTGGCGGCCGGCGGCGATTATAACTACGGAATCAACGCCAACGCATCCGATGAGAATAAGACCGCAGCGCTCATCTTCGTAAAGTGGATGACGGAGAAGAGCAACTGGTGCTACAACGAGGGCGGCTACACCGTGGTCAAGGGCGGCAAGAACCCCGATATGTACGCGGCATTTGACGGCTGCGAGGTTCTCTCCGATCAGGACGCGCTTCCCGGCGAGGAGACCCTGCTCAACGACATGAATGCGGAATCCGAGCTCTCCGTCAACGCCGGCGGCAATGCCAAGGTGCAGGAGATCGTGGAGTGCGGCGCCACCGGATCCAAGTCCTTCGACGACATTATGAACAGCTGGAATGAAAAGTGGCAGGATGCACAGGAAGAGCTGGGCATCGAGGTCAAGTATTAAGAGACGCTGCCCGGTTCATCGGGTAACCAGACGGCGGTAGGAAAACAGAGCCGGGGAACTCATCTTCCCCGGCTCTTTCACCCCAAGCGAGGAAGCGGCTTACGGCAGGGCCGCACTTTCAGGAGAGAGGAGGTCACGATGAGAAAAAAGAGAACCCTGGGGGAATGGGCACGATCCCGGGACGGACAGAAGCTGTTCGTCATGCTGGCTTTCATGATCGTTCCTCTGGTGCTCTTATTTGTGTTCACATACCTTCCTTTCGGCGAGATGTTCGGCTACAGCTTCTACAATATGAAGTACACCGGCGCCCGGAAATTTGTGGGATGGAAGAATTACATCAAGGTTTTTGAGCGGGATGACTGCTTTAAGGCGCTGCGCCTCTCGCTCTACTATATGGTGGGCTCCGTGGTGCAGCTGGCCCTCGCCCTGTACCTGGCGACAGTCTTAAGCTTCAAGGTCAAGGCGGGCGGTCTGTTCAAGGGGCTGATGTTCTTCCCGTTCCTGATCAACGGAATCGCGGTGGGCTTCATCTTTAAATTTTTCTACACCAGAGGCTTCGTGTTTGACACGGTACTGCAGTGGTGCGGCTTCCAGCTGGACAATCTTCCCTACTGGCTCAGGGATCAGCGGATCAACAACTGGTCTCTGGTGGGGACATCGGTCTGGCGCTATTTCGGGCAGAATATGGTCCTCTTCATCGGGGCGATCATGTCGGTGGACAGCGAGCTCTACGAGGCGGCCAAGCTGGACGGAGCAAATAACGGGCAGCTGTTTAAATACATCATCCTGCCGAGTATCAAGACGATCATCACCTTAAATGTCATCCTCTCCATCACGGGATCCCTCTCGGCCTTTGAGCCGCCCTACGTCATCACGGACGGCGCGAACGGGACGGGCACCTACTTCGTGATCATGCACGAGATCGCACACACCCAGCAAAAGGTGGGACTTGCCTCGGCGATGGCCATCGTCCTGCTCCTCATCATCCTGCTGGCCACGCTCCTGCAGAAACTGTTCTTTAAATACATCTTCCGCTCGGCGGAGGATGAGGACTTAAATGCGACGGCCAGAAGGGATAAGAAGCTGGCAAGGCTTGCGGCTAGACAGGCGGCAAAGGCCGGTGCGTCCGGCACGGAGGTGTGACCATGGAATCGAAGGTTTTTAATATCAAGATGCTCCCCTGGACCATCCTCAAGTATCTGTCCCTGATCTTCTTCTCCTTTGTGGCGGTGCTGCCGGTGGTATCCTGCGTGATCACGGCGTTCAAGACGGACACGGAATACCAGACGACCAATGTGATGACCATGCCGCAGAGCTGGCTCAACTTTGACAATTTCGTGCAGGCCTTCACCCGGGCGGGGATGGGACGGGCCTTTGCCAACTCCCTGATCATCCTGGTGTGCGTGCTCTTCTTCTCCACCATGATCGGAACGCAGCTGGCCTATGTGCTGGACCGCTTTGAGTTCCCCGGGAACACGCTGATCCGGAATCTCTTCCTCTTTGCGTCGCTCCTGCCCGGTGTCGCCATGCAGATCGCGGTCTATGAGATCATGTACACCCTGCACTTCATCAACTCCCTGCCGGGCTACATCACGGTCATGTGCGGGACGGACGTCATCTCGATCTACATCTACATCCAGTTCTTTGAGAATATCAGCAAGTCGCTGGATGAGTCCGCCATCGTGGATGGGGCGAATTATTTCACGATCTTCTACCGGATCCTGTTCCCGCTGTTGAAGCCCGCCATCGTGACGAGCTGCATCTTAAAGGGCGTCGGGACATTTAATGAGTACTATATGGCGAACCTCTATCTGCAGGATAAGAAGAAATACGCGACCGTCGCGACCTCACTCTACACCTTTGTGGGGCCGCTGGGGAGCAAATATAACCTGATCTGCGCCGGTGTCATCATCGCGCTGCTACCGGCCCTCATCGTATTCATCATCTTCCAGAAGCAGATCTATTCCGGTCTCACGGCCGGTGCGGTGAAGGGATGAATCCGGGCCGATTTCATGATACAATATGAAGTATATCGTTTGACAAAGCGGAAGCCGGCTGCCGTAAGCCGCGGCAGGATACGGGAGACGGTGTCGCACAGGAGGCAAAGAAATGGATGATTTGAAGGGTTTATACCGCGGGAGCGCCGAACAGCTGCAAAAGCGCCTGATCCCCTTTTGGGAGGGACTCATGGACAAGGAGCGGGGCGGCTTCTACGGACAGGTGGCGGATGACCTGTCGGTGAAGAAGGACGCTGTCCGCGGCGGGATCCTGAATAGCCGGATCCTGTGGTTTTTCTCCTCGGCTTATCTGATCGCTCATGAAGAGGGGGCACTGCCGGCCGCAAGACACGCCTATGAATACTTAAAAAGCGCCTTTCTCGATCCGGAGTATGGCGGTGTCTACTGGTCGGTCACGGCGGACGGGAAGCCCGCCGACGACAGCAAGCACTGCTACGCGCAGGCCTTTGCCCTGTACGGGCTCGCCGCCTATGCGCATGCGGAGCGCTCCTGCCATCTGCTCTCGATCCGGGATGGCAATACGGATGACAGCGCAGCAGAGGAGGCCCTTGCCATCGCCTACCGGATCTATGATCTCATCGAATCGAAGATGCGGGACGAGGGGGGATACGGGGAGGCCTACGACAGACAGCTGCATCCCGTGTCCAATGAGAAGCTCTCGGAGAACGGCGTGGAAGCGGCGCGGACGATGAATACCCTCCTGCACGTGCTGGAGGCCTATACCGAGCTGTATCTGACGGATGAGCGGGAGGACGTGTACGAGAGCATCTGCAAAATCCTGGATCTGTTCCTGGATCGGATCTACGATCGGAGCCGTTCCCGCCTGGGGGTCTTTTTCGATGCGGACTATCACTCCCTCATCGATCTGTATTCCTACGGACATGATATCGAGGCCTCCTGGCTGATCGACCGGGCCCTGGATGCGGTGGGGGACTACCCTCGGGAGACGGAGGTGCGCGGCATGACGCAGAGCATCGTGCAGGCGATCTACGAGGAGGCCTGCCGGGAGAAAAAGGGGATGGTGTCCCTGCCGATGGAAGCAGAGAACGGAGTGGTCAACGAATCGCGCGTCTGGTGGGTGCAGGCGGAAGCGCTGAACGGCTTCTTAAACGGCGCACAGCAGGCGCTTAAGACCGGGGATATGACCATGGCGCTCAAATACACCCGGGTCGTGGATGAGATCTGGACCTTCATCAACACCTATCTGGTGGACGGACGCAAGGGCGGTGAGTGGTTTTATGAGGTGAATGAGGAAGGAAAGCCGAACCACGACCGGAATATCGCGGATGAGTGGAAGTGCCCCTACCACAACGGACGGATGCTCTTAGAGATCATCCGGAGGCTCAACCGCGAGGGCGGCAGCGCAGAGGAGTATCATGTCGGAACGGGGGAGGTCTGTGACCGGTACCTGGTGGAGGCGGAGAAGCAGGAGAAGCTGCTGTCGCTTAAGAATGAGCCGTTAGATGAGTATAACGGAATCCTGACGCGCTATCGCAATCCCGTACTGACCCGGGACCATGTGCCGCTGATCTGGCGGTATGATGTGAATCCCAGGACCAATCCGCTCTTTTTGGAGCGTCTGGGGATCAATGCCGTGATGAATTCCGGTGCGATCTACCACGACGGAAAGTACTGCCTGGTGGCCCGCATCGAGGGAAATGACCGGAAGTCCTTCTTCGGCGTGGCAGAGAGTGACAACGGGATCGACGGCTTCCGTTTCCGGGATTATCCCTGCGAGATCGGCGAGGCGCCGGGCGGATACGGCCGTGAGACCAATGTCTACGACATGCGTCTGACGAAACATGAGGACGGCTGGATCTACGGTGTCTTCTGCTCGGAGGCCAAGGATACCACGACGAACGATCTGTCCGCGGCGGTGGCGGCTGCCGGGATCGTCCGGACCAGAGATCTGGTCCGGTGGGAGAGACTGCCGAATCTGGTGACTAAGCGGAGCCCGCAGCAGCGCAATGTCGTGCTGCACCCGGAGTTTGTCGACGGGCAGTATGCTTTCTACACCCGGCCGATGGATGATTTCATTGAAACCGGCTCCGGGTCCGGGATCGGATTCGGCTTGTGCAGGGATATCACGAAGGCGGTCATCGACGAGGAGAAGATGACGAGCCTGCGCAAGTACCATCAGATCACCGAGGCCAAGAACGGCGAGGGGGCGGTGCCGATCAAAACAGACCGCGGATGGATCCATATCGCCCACGGTGTGCGCAACACGGCGGCGGGTCTCCGCTATGTGCTCTACGCCTTCGCCACCGATCTGAAGGATCCCTCGAAGGTGATCGCCGAGCCCGGCGGACTGCTGCTCGGACCCCGCGGCTGGGAGCGCGTCGGCGATGTCTCCAACGTGGTATTCTCCAACGGGTGCATCGTGCGCGAGAACGGTGATGTCTATCTCTACTATGCGGGAAGCGATACGCGGATGTATGTCGCGACGACCACAATGGAGCGGCTCACCGATTATGTCTTCAACACCCCGCCGGATGCGGAACGAAGTGCATTGTGCGTGCAGCAGCGCATTGATTTGATCAAAAAGAACGAAAGGTACTTAAGAAGGAGGTAAGAAAATGAAATATCAGATCTTAAACAGCCCTGCGGTTCCCAATGTCCCGTGGCAGGAGAAGCCCTCGGATTTCTCTTCGGCGATCCCGATCTGGCGGTACCGGGAGAATCCGATCATCAACCGGAATCCCATTCCGGGTGTCGCCAGGATCTTTAACAGCGCGGTCATGCCCTATGAGGGGAAGTTCATCGGTGTTTTCCGCGCGGAGCAGACGGACGGGATCCCCTTTGTCTATCTGGGGCGGAGCGAGGACGGCATCCACTGGGAGTTTGATCCCAAACCGATCCCCTTTGTGAATGAGAAGGGGGAACCCTTTATGCCGCGCTATGCCTATGATCCGCGTCTGGTCAAGGTGGAGGACACCTACTACATCATCTGGTGTCAGGATTTCTACGGCGCCTCCATCGGTGTGGCTAAGACGAAGGATTTCAAGACCTTCACCCGGACGGAGAACCCGTTCATCCCGTTTAACCGCAATGCGGTGCTCTTCCCGAGAAAGATCGGCGGCAACTTCGTGATGCTCTCCCGTCCCTCGGATTCCGGTCACACGCCCTTCGGCGACATCTTCCTGTCGGAGTCCCCGGACTTCGTCTACTGGGGAAAGCACCGGCACGTCATGTCCCGCGGCAGTGAGTGGTGGGAGTCCTTAAAGATCGGCGGCGGTGCCGCACCCATCGAGACGAGCGAAGGGTGGCTTCTGTTCTACCATGGCGTGACGGGTACCTGCAACGGCTATGTCTACTCCATCGGCGGTGCGATCCTGGATATCGACGAGCCTTCGCGGGTGAAGTACCGCTGCAACACCTTCCTCATCACGCCCGAGGAGTGGTACGAGGAGCGCGGCTTTGTGCCGAATGTCTGCTTCCCCTGCGCGACGATCCACGATCCCGGGACCGGGAAGATCGCCCTTTACTACGGCACGGCGGACAGCTATGTGGCCATGGCGTTCACGACGCTCGATGAGATCGTGGATTACATCAAGGAGCACAGTGTGCTGACGGAGACCGATACGGAGCTCGGGATCCGCTGAGATAAAGGTCATGTCTGACGGATCGCGGGATCAGATCGGGCACCCCGACAGATCCCGCGGTCGTATGGATGAAATGAGGTGACAGGATGAGAGAATACAAGATCGCAGAGATCCCCCATCTGGCGCGACTGGGACGCACCTGCCTGCAGGAGGACGGATCCCTGGCCGTATTCTGGACGGCCAGCGGGGTTGAGATGACCGTCAATGCCGCGTCGTTATATGTAGAAATAGAATCGTGCTACGGAGATCTGGAGATCTGGGTCGACCTCATGATCGACGGAGAGCTGTCGCAGAGAGTGCAGCTTCGGCGCGGGATCAATTACCTGCCGGTCTTTCAGGGCCTGGATCCCGCAAGGACGCGGACGGTGCGGATCCTCCGGGATACCCAGGCCATGGCACAGGA
>JAFPTK010000163.1 GCA_017400305.1 Lachnospiraceae bacterium
CCAGCTTGACGAGGGAGAGCGCATAGGCGTCCCTCCCCGAGACCACCGCTCTCCGGTGATGAGAAACCGGAAGTCCGGCACCCAGTTCGCAGGTGGCAAAGGGGTACCGCTCATAGGGAAGACGCCATCCGGTGTCGTCCGTCTCCCCGATCAGATCCTTTCCCACTGCTGCATCGTTTCTCTGGGGATCAAAGACATAGTGCCAGGACAGCGGCAGTCGGTCCGTATGTGCCTCCCAGGGGGCCTCCACATACGCACCGAACACCGGCAGGAATTCCTCCACCGGGATCCTGGCCCCGTATCGGCTGTTCCACCCGGTGACCGTATAGATCGGAACATCAAACCCGATCTCCGCCGCCAGCCTCTTAAGTGTCAGCAGATGATCCGGCGCATCCACCAGCTCGTTCTCGATCTGTACTCCGATGATCGGCCCGCCGTCCCGATAGAACAGTCCCCGCACCTGCCGGAAGATCTGTTCATACCAGCCGCGGACCAGGGACAGATAGCCCGGATGATCCTGCCGCAGCGGAAACGGTTTTTCAAGCAGCCAGTCCGGGAAGCCGCCGTTGCGACACTCCCCGTGAGCCCAGGGACCGATCCGGAGGAACACGGAGAGGCCCGCCTCCCCGCACGCCTGCACAAAGGCTCTCAGATCCAGATCTCCGGAAAAATCGACCTCCCCCTCCTGCTCCTCGTGATAGATCCAGAAGACATAGGTGCCGACGATCGTAATGCCGCCGGCCTTCATCTTCCGCAATTCCGCCGGCCAGTTTTCCCTGTGATCCCGGACGAAATGATACTCACCCATGATGCCGATCCAGGGCTTTCCGCCCCGCTCCAGGTACCGGCTGTTGATCCGGATCTCCTTCCCTGCCGGCCCCGGATCCCCCATATGCAAGTGACCCTCAAGCAATGCGGCCGGATGATATTCCTGAAACCCATATCTCATGGTCGATCTCCCTCAGATCTCCCGCGATGACCGTTCTGGTCAATGGCGGATCTTATTGATAAGCGCCTGCCTGTACCTGCCACATGCGGGCGTATTTGCCGTTCAAAGCCAGCAGCTCCTCGTGGGTCCCCTCCTCTGCCACCCGGCCGTTCTCCAGCATGATGATGCGGTCTGCGATCCGCGTGGTGGACAGCCGGTGGGAGATGAAGATGACCGTCTTGTCCCTGGTGGCAGTGAGCATCGCATGGTTCAGCTGATATTCCGCGATGGGATCCAATGCGCTGGAGGGCTCATCCAGGATCATCAGCCCCGCGTTCCGGTAGAACACCCTGGCTATGGCAAGCTTCTGTGCCTCACCGCCGGACAGGTTGATCCCGTCATCCCGGATCTCCGTGGTGAGGAAGCTGTCAAGTCCCCGTTCCATCGCGTCGATCCGCTTTAAGAGGCCGCTGTCGGAAAGAGCCTCCCGGATCCGCTCCTCCTCTCCGCCCTGCAGAGGCTCCATCACCACATTTTCCGCGACGGTTCCCGCAAAGATCTTAAAGTCCTGGAACACAACGCCGATGGAGCGCCGGAAGCTGTCCGGTTCATAGGCTCTGATATCATGTCCGCCCATCTCGATCCTGCCGCTGTCGGGATCGTACAGCCTCATAAGGAGCTTGACGAACGTCGTCTTGCCGGCGCCGTTATAGCCGACCAGTGCGATCTTCTCTCCGGGACGGATGTCCAGATCGATCTTCTTAAGCAGCTCCTCCCCTGTCTTCCGATAGGAGAAGGACAGCTCCCGGACATGGACATCCTTGGCCCGGTCATCGGGCGTGAGGTTCTCCTCAGAGGTGATCCCGGATTCATATTCCAGGAATCCGCGGATCTTTTGGATATACAGGCTCGACTCACAGGCGAAGGGGTAGGTGTCCGTAAAGACCCGCATACTCCGCTTCATCCTTCCGAAGGAATGGTACAGGATCGCCAGACCGGAGAAGGAAAGCGTCCCCCAGACGGTCGCCTTTAACACCAGATAAGCGATGTAGATCACGTCACAGAAAAAATCATTCCCGATATAGTTTGCGACAAAGCTGTACAGGAAGTGCTTCTTCGCGTTCCGTTTCTCGATGTTGATGATCTCCTCATTCGCCGCATCGAACTCGCGGTACAGGATGTCGCTCACATCGGGATTCAGACGCATTTCCTTGGCATAATCCGGGAGGTAAAAGACCCGTTTGACATACTCGCGCTTTCGTTCCTGGGGATTCCTGGCGATCCGGATCCGGTAGGAGAGCTTATTATACGCCTGCATGAACACAAAGGTCAGCAGGAACGAGCCCACCGCGAAGAGGATGGAGGGACCGTCCTTCCGCACAAAATAGATCCCGGTGGTGATAAAGGTGGCCAGCCCGGCGAAAAGGTTCGAGAGAAATTCGATGCATCGGTCGATCTGCTTGTCAACCTCCGCGATCGCAAGCACCATCTCATTGTAGTATTCGGGATTGTCATAGCAGGCGAGGTCCAGATCCTTTGCTTTATCATAGAGCATCAGCTTGATCTTTCGACGCACTTTGGGGGCTTCTTTTTCCCGGACATAATCCCCGACCCATACTGTAAAGACCATCCCGACAGAGATGCAGACAAAGAGCAGGAGGATCACAGCCGCCACCCTTCGGAAGGGATAGTGGAATTCTGCCGCCTCCAGCACATATCCGATCCCGACGGTGTGTTCAAAGAAGATCGAGACCTGATTCCGCACGGCATCCAGTACCGGGAAGATCACAAAGGCGGGAGATGCCGAGAAGCACAGGCCGATCAGGAACAGGTTGTTGGAGAGGACCTGACGGAACGGCTGTTTATTCTCCTTCTTTCTCTCCGGGGTCATCCTGCCGCCTCCCCGTCCTCCTCGATCGCGAGGTAGTTGTTGGCCTGACGGCGGTACATTTTTGCGTAGCTCCCGTTCATCGCCATCAGTTCCTCATGCGATCCCTCTTCGATGATCCGCCCCTTCTCCAGCATGAACACCTTGTCGCAGTGTCTGACGCTGGAGAGCCGGTGGGAGATAAATAGGAGCGTGTGATCCTTCCCCTCTCTCGCGATATTGCGGAAGAGGTCATATTCCGCGATGGGATCCAGCGCACTGGAGGGTTCGTCAAAGATCTTGACGGGGGCGGGCTTGGCAAAGGTCCGGGATACGGCAAGCTTCTGGCTCTCCCCGCCGGAGAAGACCGCGCCGTTCTCGTCGAATTCCCTGGTCATCACGGAGGACGTGCCGGCAGGGAGTCCGGCCACCTTGTCATAGACGCCCGCCTTCTTAAGCGCACTGTCCACGATCCCGTCTTCCCCGTCATAATGCCGTCCCATGAGGACATTGTCCCTGACGGACATCCCCATGATCGCGAAGTCCTGGAAGGTGGTGGCAAAGAGTTCCCGGTAAGCATGCAGATTGTATTCCCGGATGTCCCTGCCGTTTAAGCGGATCACGCCGCTCGTGGGATCGTAAAGTCGGAGCAGGAGTTTGATGATCGTGGTCTTCCCGGCGCCGTTGTGCCCGACCAGCGCCGCGATCTCGCCCTTGCGGATCGTAAAGGAGAGATCCCGGATCGTCTCCTCATCGGCGTAGGAAAAGAAGACGTGGTCGAATTCGAGGGATTCAAAGGAGGCGGGACGATCCCCGTCGGTGTCCTCCGGGATCCGTTCCTCATATTCCAGGAACCCCCGCAGGTTGTTGATGAAGACACCGTCCTTCATGAAATTCACGATATCGTCGAACAGCCCGATCAGGATCCAGGTCATCGACACCATCATGCTCGTCATGATGGTCAGATCCGCGAGGGTGATGGACTTGGTCACCAGATTCCGGTAGATCGCGTAGAAGAGGACCCCCTCAAAGATGACAGAGAACGTGAACGTGATCTTCCAGAAGTTGACAAAGGCGTTGGGAAAGGCATGTCGGGCCGCGGCCTCCACGTTGCGGTCCGTCGCGTCCGTATACTGTTTCTTCAGAAGATCATAGACGTGGAACAGGCGCATCTCCTTGGCATAATCCGGGAGATACATCGCACGGCTCACGTAGTTCATGGTCTTGTTGCCGACGACCTGTTCCTGATAGCGCCGGTATTCAAGCCGGTTTTTGATGCTCCCGAACAGGAAATTTCCCAGCAGCGGACTGATGATGAAGATCACCGCGTACCGGTCGATGGAAAACATCAGATAAAAGACAAAGCCGGTCGCCACCGACCCGAAGAGGATCCCCCAGAACCGCCGCATGACATCCGCGATCTTCTCATCGGCCCCGTCCATCGCCATGGTATATCGGTTGTAGAAATCCGCATTCTCATAGCAGGCAAGCTCCACATTTCTCGCCTTGTCAAACAGCAGATGATAGAGCCTTCCATACAGCCGCGCCAGCTCGACGGGCTTCGTGACATTTTCAAAATAATGCTGGTACAGATTCATGAGCCCGACCGCAAGCCCGCAGATACCGATATAGGCCAGGATCTTTCGATGATCCTCGCCGTTGTCGAGACTTGCAACGATATGCTTCGTAAAGACCGAAGAAAAAAAGACCCACTGGAAATAATCCAGTACGGCGATAAAGATGATATTACAGAAGATCGGCCGGGAGAACCCCGCGCCGAGCCGCAGTGCGTAGAACGCATTGCCGAGGCTGTTTTTCAGTTCAGGAATTCGCAGCTCCATCCGTTCGTGATCACCGCGATCCGGTGTTTTCTGTTCGACCCCGTCCCCCCGTTCATATCACCGCTTCTAAAGGGCGAGCCCTTTGGCCTCATCGCAGCCAAGGACGATGTTCATACACTGCATCGCCGCACCGGAAGCGCCCTTCCCCAGATTGTCAAATCGGCTGCTCACCACGATACGCTCCGCATTGCCGGTGACAAAGATCTCCATCCCGTCCCATCCGGCGCAGGCATCGGAAAAGAGCTCCCCTCCGGCTTCCGCATCCGCCCCGAAGGGCATGACCCGGATGAATCTCTCATTCTGATAGTAATCCGCCAGATAGTCGCGGATCTCCTCCGGCGTCTTCCGCTGCGCCAGCAGACCCGCATACAGCGGCAGCTGGACGATCATTCCGCTGTGATAAGCCGTCGTCATGGGGCAGAAAAGAGGTTCTCTGTTCAGTCCCGTGATGAGCATCATCTCCTTTAAGTGCTTGTGCGTCTGTCCCCAGCCGTAGAGTCTGGCGGAATCGAACTTTTTATCCCGTCCCTCCTCTTCGTAGCGGGCGATCAGCTTCTTGCCTCCGCCGCTGTAGCCGGAGACCGCAAATATCGACACCGGATAGTCCTTCGGCAGGATGCCGCCCCTGACCAGCGGATAGGCCAGACCGATGAACCCGCTGGCATAGCATCCCGGTACCGCGATGCGCTTTCCCTTTGCCACGGCAGCGCGATGCTCTCCGGACAATTCCGGGAAGCCGTAGGCCCAGCCGGGGGAGGTGCGGTGCGCCGTGGAGGTATCCAGGATCACCGTATCCGGATCGTCACACAGACCGACGGCCTCGATGGCCGCCGCGTCCGGCAGACAGAGAAATGTGATATCGGAAGCGTTGATCAGACGCCGACGCTCCCCGGGATCCTTTCGCAGATCGGGATCTATCGTCAACAGCTCGATATCATCCCGCCCGGAAAACCTCTCCTGGATCCGGAGACCGGTCGTACCTTCCCTTCCGTCGATAAATACCTTTGTCTTCATCCTGTTCTCCTGTATTTCCTGTACCTGTTCTCTAAAATATGAGTATACGCCGTCTCCGGAGCGGAGTCAAAGGGGAGTGAGCCAATATGGAGTCAAAGGGGACGGTTCTTTTTGACTCATCGGGTCCCTTGCGAAATACAGACGGCCGTGTGATAATATGGTGTTGCACCCGATCGGCGTGGGAGGAGGAAAAAAGATGAACCCGATGCTCTTACTACAGATGCAGCAGAGATTTCTCCA
>JAFPTK010000164.1 GCA_017400305.1 Lachnospiraceae bacterium
CGTGGTATGCAATCACGTGTGCCTGTGGCACCACGAATCCCTCTCCCGCGGTCTGGACACTCTGGATCTGGAGAAAATGAAGCGTCTGGCAGGTGAACACCGGATCCTGATGGGGCGCCACGAAGAGCTCTACCACGTAGATCCTTTCTACTCGATCCACTTAAACGAGGATGAGCATGTATCCGAGATCGCACCGCTCTATGAAGTACAGGAGGCGGAGGAACTCCCTCTCGGCAACCTGTCCCACCACGCGGAGGGACTGGCAGAATACCCGGTCGACGCGGTCGTGCGCATCGGCGTCGAATACGCGGATTCCATGGAGTACTGGGTTACCGGCAAACACGGAGACGCATCGGACGGATACTATATCAAAGGATACGCCTTCGTGATCGGAGCCGATAACGCCTGCTATGACAGGCGATTACTGCTGCGCCGGCTGAAGGAGCAGCAGGCGGCGGACGGCGCCACGGTGGAAGTCCCGGAGGTTCCGGTGTGGTCCGTGCCCGTGGGCGATTGGTACCGTCCGGACATCCGGGAGAAGCTCTCCGACCAGACACACGTCGATCTGACGGGTTACCGTGTCCGGATCGGACGAGGCGATCTGCCGGCAGGCATCTATCAACTGGGTATGCTGGTCATCGACCGCACCTCGAGACAGCGGCTGGTCAACTGGGTGGCAAACCGGCTCACGATCCCGGAGGGCCCGTCGACACAGGAACAGGCGTAAGAGATGGCAGAAGGAAATCAGCACGACACCAGGGAATTTGATGCCCTGGCACGTGAGAAATTAAAGAGCGCGGCATTGGCGGAACGGGTGGCGGTTCTCGAGAACGAGAAACGGGAGCTGGAATTCGCCCTGAACCGGATCAAGAACAACCCGCTCTGGAAGCTGTCGGCACCCGCCCGCGGCCTCATGCACTGGTGCATCCGCCAGATCGACCGCGTGCGGAACCAGGGGAGTCTCCGGGGTGTCATCGCCAAGATCCGCTACAAGAAAAGAGAGCGGCTCGCCTACGCCCATTACGGCACGGAAAGCTTCCCGGACGAGGAGCAGCGCAAGAAGGAATCGCAGACCCGCTTTGACCGGATGCCCCGGATCAGCATCCTGACGCCCCTGTACAATACGCCGGAGAAGTACCTGCGCGATATGATCGAATCCGTACAGGCGCAGACCTATCAGAACTGGCAGCTCTGCCTGGCGGACGGGTCGGACGAGGATCACGCAGCGGTCGGTCTCATCGCCGGCAGCTATGCGGAAAACGACGAACGGATCACCTACCGGCATCTCCCGGAGAATAAGGGGATCTCCGAGAACACCAATGCCTGTCTGACTCTGGCAGAAGGGGATTACATCGCCCTCCTGGATCATGACGACATCCTGCATCCCTCGGCACTATACGCCTATGTGCAGGAGATCAACGCGCAGGATGCCGATTACCTCTACTGCGACGAAGCGACCTTTAAGGGGGATGACATCAACCGGATGATCACCATGCACTTTAAGCCGGACTATGCCATCGACAACCTGCGAGCCAACAACTACATCTGTCATTTCTCGATGTTCCTGCGTTCCCTCCTGACGGGGACGGAGCTCTTCCGCCCGCAGTATGACGGCAGTCAGGATCACGACATGATCCTGCGCCTGACAGACCGGGCGCAGAAGATCGTGCATGTTCCCCGTCTGCTCTACTACTGGAGATCACATGCGGGCTCGACCGCATCCAACATCGAGGCAAAGCATTATGCCATCGAGGCCGCCCGCGGCGCGGTGGCGGATCACCTCCGCCGGCACGGCTATGAGCATTTTCAGATCACCTCCACCCGGGCCTTTGAGACGATCTTCAAGATCAGCTACGAGGTGAAGGGGGAACCCATGATCTCGATCGTCGTCCCGAGCCACGATCACGCCAGAGACTTAAAACGCCTGATCGATTCGATCTACACCCGCTCCACCTGGGACAACTACGAGATTATCGTCGTGGAGAACGGATCGACGGAAAAGGAGACCAAAAGCCTCTATGAATCCTTTGAGGACGGACCGATGCGGGAACGCGTGCGGGTACTGGACTTCCATCGCGCCGCGGACGAGCCGTTCAACTTCTCCGCGGTGGTCAACTTCGGTGTCCGACAGGCACGGGGACAGTATATCCTGCTGCTCAACAATGACACGGAAGTGATCACGATCAACTGGATGGAAGAGATGCTGATGTATGCGCAGCGGGAGGATGTCGGCGCCGTCGGTGCCAAGCTGTACTTCCCGGACCGCAAGATCCAGCACGCCGGGGTGGTGCTGGGACTGGGCGCCCACCGGACAGCCGGCCACGTGCATTATAAACAGGCCGGCCAGAATCTCGGTTATATGGGACGCCTCTGCTATGCGCAGGATATGAGCGCCGTCACGGCTGCCTGTCTCCTGATCGAGAGGCGGAAATGGGACGAGGTTGGCGGCTTTGACGAGCATCTGGCGGTATCCTTAAATGATGTGGATTTCTGCCTGAAGCTGCGGGAAAAGGGATATCTCAACGTCTTCACCCCGTTCGCGGAGCTGACCCACTATGAATCCGCATCCCGCGGAGATGACTTAAGCGGAGAGAACGCGAAGCGCTATGATGCCGAGTGTGAGCTCTTCCGCACCCGCTGGAAGAGCGTACTGGATGCCGGGGATCCCTACTACAATCCGAATTTTTCCCTGGATCGGTCGGACTTTTCACTGCGTGTCGAGGGATATTCCTCGCTGCGCGTACAATAGAACAACCATAAGAACCGGCAGCAAAGGAGGAGAACATGAGTCTTTATGAGAAACTGAAAAACCGGGAGGAGGCACTTTCCCTTGTGGGACTTGGCTATGTCGGGATGCCGATCGCCCATGCGTTTGCAAAGAGCATGCGGGTCATCGGTTTTGACAACAGCGAGAAAAAGATCGCGCTGTATCGGAGCGGTGTCGATCCGACGAATGAGGTCGGTGACGAAGAGATCAAAAAGACAAGCATCGAGTTCACCTCTGATCCGTCGAGGCTTTCCGAGGCAAAATTCCACATCGTGGCGGTGCCGACGCCGGTCAATGACGATCACACACCGGATCTGACGCCGGTGGAGAGCGCCAGCCGGACTCTGGGGCAGCATCTGACAAAGGGATCGATCGTCGTCTATGAATCGACGGTCTACCCCGGTGTCACGGAAGATATCTGCGTTCCGATCCTGGAACGGGAATCCGGTCTGAAATGCGGTGTGGATTTCAAA
>JAFPTK010000017.1 GCA_017400305.1 Lachnospiraceae bacterium
ACATCAAGATCCCTGCAGCGGTTGTTCCGAAGTTCAAGGCCGGCAAGGCTCTCAAGGATACTGTCAACAAGAAGTAAGCCAGAGCTGTTTAACAGAAATGATCAGACCGGCAGGTGGGAACACCTGCCGGTTTGTACTTTGTGCGTATATGCAGAGCCGGATGAACGTCCGGTCGTCGGCGGTATACGCTCAGCCGTTGTCCCGGAATCGTGCGATCATTTCGTTGGTAAGACTGGAGGTGCCGATGAGATCGCCGATCTCGGAGCGGGGGCACCACCAGGCTTCCGCCAGTTCGCCGGGATCACGTTTGATGGCCTCGTCTCCGTCAACGGTGCAGTAAAAGCCCATGAGCAGGGCGCTGTCGAAGCCCCAGGGCTGAGAGCGGTAATAGGTGATGTCTTTGACGTGGAGGCCGACCTCCTCCATGACCTCACGGGCGACGGTCTCCTCCACGGTCTCGCCGATCTCGCAGTAGCCTGCGATCAGGGCGCGCCCCTTGTAGGGGCGGTCGGCGTAACGGGAGAGGATGATCCGCTCCCCGTCGGCGCTTCGGATGCCGATGATGACAGCCGGATTGATGCGGGGATAGATGATATTGCTGCAGGAAGGACAGCGCATGGCGCGCTCCTTAAGATCCGGCTTTAACGGAGCGCCGCAGCGCCCGCAGAAACGGGTGGTGCGATACCACTCCGAGAGGTGCCAGGCGGTGGCGCCGGCAAAGGAGAATTCCTGCGGCAGCCCCCGGCGGAACAGCCGTGTGGAGAGCCAGGTGTAGCCCGGGAGGGCCATGCTCTCGTCATAGGCCCCGGTATCGAGAAAAACGGCGGTCTCGTCGACACGGAAGAGGAAACGGAGACCGTCGAGCCGGTCGGGCAGCTGGCTGCGATAATCCAGGACCCGTGGGAAGAGGAGCTTCGGAATGACAGGGTATTCGTCGGTCACCGGGCGGTCCAGCAGGCGCCCCGTGTCGTCAAAGGCCCGGAGGAGCGCCTTTTTCCCTTTGTCCGAGAAGGCGAAGACGAGGTCATCCTCCTGCGGTTCGGCCGGGGTGTATTCGATGTGGAGATGGTGAGGAGCGATGTCCTGAAGCATGAGGGACCTCCGTGGGATTAAACTATGATGATACCCCGAATTGCTCCGCTGCTTCGCAGCTCCCGCAATTCGGCCCAACATTCGCAATCCGCTGCGATGCCTTGAAAAGCAGGCATCTTGCTGCTTGCTCATGTTGGGAGCGCGTCCAAAGTCAAACGGCTTATCAAGCAAGCTTGAACGCCGTTTGCACTTTTGACGCTGGTATCATCATATCATTTGACAATTCCCCTGTAAATCACATAGAATAAGAAGACTATTGGTTTTTTTAAGGAGATGTGACAGTCATGTATTCCAAGGTTAACACAGATCTGAATTTTGTCGAGAGAGAGAAGGAGATCGAGCGGTTCTGGAAGGAGGACGGGATCTTTGAGGAGTCCCTGCGGATCCGTGAAGGGAAGCCGATGTATATGTTTTACGACGGCCCTCCCACGGCGAACGGGAAGCCGCACATCGGTCACGTGCTGACCCGTGCCATCAAGGATATGATCCCGCGCTACCGCACGATGAAGGGGTACGACGTGCCCCGCAAGGCGGGCTGGGACACGCACGGTCTGCCGGTGGAGCTGGAGGTCGAGAAAGCCCTGGGCATCGAGGGTAAGGATCAGATCGAGGCCTACGGGATCGAACCCTTCATTAAGAAATGTAAGGAAAGCGTCTGGAAGTACAAGGGAATGTGGGAGGATTTCTCCGGCACGGTCGGCTTCTGGGCGGATATGGATCATCCTTATATCACCTATGATGACAACTTCATCGAGTCCGAGTGGTGGGCGCTTAAGGAGATCTGGGACAAGGGGCTTCTGTACAAGGGCTTCAAGGTGGTCCCGTACTGCCCGCGCTGCGGGACGCCGCTTTCTTCCCACGAGGTGGCGCAGGGATACAAGGTGTTAAAGGAGCGCTCCGCCGTGGTGCGGTTCAAGGTGAAGGACGAGGACGCGTACTTCCTCGCCTGGACGACCACCCCGTGGACGCTGCCTTCCAATGTGGCGCTCTGCGTCAACCCGGAGGAGACATATATCAAGGCAAAAGCAGCGGACGGCAATGTCTATTATCTGGCACAGGCGCTGGCCGATCCGGTGCTCGGAGGGATCAAGCCCACCGACGGCGGGGATCAGGAAGCAGCCGCCTATGAGGTGCTGGAGACCTTTACCGGTAAGGAACTGGAGCACCGCGCGTATGAGCCGCTCTATGAATGTGCGGCGGCAGAGGCGGAGAGACAGCATAAGGAAGCATTCTTCGTCGTATGTGACAGCTATGTCACCATGACAGACGGTACCGGCATCGTCCATATCGCACCGGCCTTCGGTGAGGATGACGCTCAGGTCGGCCGCAAGTATGACCTGCCGTTGGTGCAGATGGTGGATGAGCAGGGCAGGCTCCTGCCCGAGACACCCTTCGGCGGGATGCGCTGCAAGCCCACGGAGAAGGAGATGAAGGAGGGCGCGGTGAGCGCCGATCCCGAAGTGTTAAAGGATCTGGACAAGCGCGGCCTGCTCTTTGCGGCACCGAAGTTCGAGCACGATTATCCGCACTGCTGGCGCTGCAGCACACCGCTCATCTATTACGCACGCTCCTCCTGGTTCATCAAGGTGACGGCGGTCAAGGAGGATCTCATCCGCAACAATAAGGAGATCAACTGGATCCCGAAGAATATCGGCGAGGGCCGCTTCGGAGACTGGCTGGAGAATATCCAGGACTGGGGGATCTCGCGCAACCGCTACTGGGGGACGCCGCTCAACATCTGGGAGTGCCCGGAGTGCGGCAATCAGACGGCGATCGGCAGCAGAAAGGAGCTGGCGGAGCGCACCGGCGAGGCTTCCGCGGAGACGGTGGAGCTGCACCGTCCGTACATCGACCGGTTCTTCATCCGCTGCGACAAGTGCGGCGGCGATATGAAACGCGTTCCGGAGGTCATTGACTGCTGGTTTGATTCCGGGGCCATGCCTTTTGCGCAGCTGCACTATCCGTTCGAAAATAAGGAGCTCTTCGAGAAGCAGTTCCCGGCACAGTTTATCTCCGAGGCGGTCGATCAGACCCGCGGCTGGTTCTATTCCCTGCACGCCGAGGCAACGCTCCTCTTCAACCGCCCTGCGTTTAAGAATGTCATCGTCCTCGGTCTCGTACAGGACGAGAACGGGCAGAAGATGTCCAAGAGCAAGGGCAATGCGGTGGATCCCTTTGAAGCACTGGAAACCTACGGGGCCGATGCGATCCGCTGGTATTTCTACACCAACAGTGCCCCCTGGCTGCCGTCCCGGTTTTCCGGCAAAGCGGTGCAGGAGGGACAGCGCGGCTTCCTGGGGACGCTGTGGAACACCTATGCGTTCTTCGTACTCTATGCGAACATCGACGGGTTCGATGCGTCTCAGTACTCCCTGGATCGCGCGGGGCTTGGCAAGATGGACCGCTGGATCCTTTCCCGCCTGCATACCACCATCGGCGGGGTGGACGAGGATCTGGAGAACTACCGTATCCCGGAGGCGGGCAAGAAGCTCGCCGGTTTCGTGGATGATCTGTCCAACTGGTATGTCCGCCGGAGCAGGGAACGCTTCTGGGCCAAGGGCATGGAGCAGGACAAGATCAATGCCTATATGACGCTTTACACCTGTCTGGTGGAGCTCTCCAAAGCGGCGGCGCCCATGGTGCCGTTCATGACGGAGGAGATCTACCGGAATCTGGTGTGCACGAACTTCCCGGATGCTCCGAAATCCGTTCATCTGTGCGACTATCCCGTGGCGGACGGCAGCATGATCGATCGCGGCCTGGAGGAGACCATGGACAAGGTGCGCGATATCAAGGTCCTGGGGAGTGCCTGCCGCAATACGGCCTGCATCAAGAACCGTCAGCCGGTGGCGCGTCTGTTCGTGCGCATGGCGGACGCTGGGGATACCGGGATCAGAGAGGATGCGGAGGCGCAGGATATCCTGCGGGATGAGCTCAATGTCAAGGAACTCATCTTTGCGGAGGATGTGCGTGAATTTACCAGTTACGCCTTCAAACCGCAGCTTAAGACGGTCGGCCCCAAGTATGGCAAGCTCGTCGGAGCGATCGGCGGGGCGCTTAAGACACTGGACGGCAACGCGGCCATGGATGAGCTGAATGAGGCAGGGAAGCTCACGCTCTCCGTGAACGGGGAGACCGTGGAGCTTGCCAAAGAGGATCTGCTCATCGAGATGACGCAGAAGGACGGTTATATCTCCGCGGAGGATCACGGGATCACGGTGGTCCTTGACACGAACCTCACACCGGAGCTTCTGGAGGAGGGCGTGGTCAACGAAGTGATCAGCAAGCTTCAGAATATGCGCAAGGACGCCGGCTTCGAGGTGATGGACCGGATCACGGTATCCGTGACCGGGAATGACCGGATCGCAGCGATCGTCAAGGCGAAGGAAGCACCGATCGCAGCCAAGGTGCTCGCGGATTCCGTGGATTATGTGAATGCCCTTCCCGGTGCGAAGGAATGGGATTTCGGAGAAGATAAGGTGACGCTGGGTGTAAAAAAGAACTGATAAAGCAGCAACAGGAGTATAGCAAGGAGGAGACACATGGAAAAGAAAGTCAAGAACCCTGATATCGTGACCAAGCGCGATGAGTTTGACAAGGAGCTGTTTAAGCGGAGCGTGTTGTACAATGTCAAGACCCTGTTCCGCAAGACCATTGAGGAAGCGACACCGCAGCAGATTTTCCAGGCGGTTTCCTATGCGTTAAAGGATCAGATCGTCGATATGTGGATGACCTCCCAGCGGGCCTCCATCGAGCAGGACACCAAGATCGTCTGGTACATGTCCATGGAGTTCCTGATGGGGCGCGCCCTGGGCAATGACCTCATCAATATGCGCGCCTACAAGGCAGTCCGTGAGGCGCTGGATGAGCTCGGGGTCGACATCAACGCGGTGGAGGATCAGGAGCCGGATCCGGCGCTCGGGAACGGCGGTCTCGGAAGACTGGCGGCCTGCTTCCTGGATTCCCTTGCGACCCTCGGGTACATGGCCTACGGCTGCGGTATCCGCTACAAGTACGGGATGTTCCGTCAGAAGATCGTGGACGGTTACCAGGTCGAGAAGCCGGACAACTGGCTGGACAACGGCAATCCCTTCGAGCTGGTACGCCCGGAGTACACCAAGGAGGTCCGTTTCGGCGGATATGTGAATTCCCATACGGATGAGAACGGCAGGATCATCTTTGAGCACAAGGGGTATCAGGCGGTCCGCGCGATCCCGTACGACCTGCCGGTGGTGGGCTACGGCAACGGCTTCGTGGCGACCCTGCGCATCTGGGATGCCCAGCCCCAGGAGCGTTTCCACCTCGATTCCTTTGACAAGGGCGATTATCAGAAGGCGGTGGAGGAGGCCAACCTCGCCAGCCAGCTCTGCGACGTCCTGTATCCCAATGACAATCATATCTCCGGTAAGGAGCTCCGTTTAAAGCAGCAGTATTTCTTCATCTCCGCGTCCGTTCAGGAGGCCATCGACCGGTATCTGCGTCATCACAAGGATATCCGCAAGTTCTACGAGAAGAATGTCTTCCAGCTCAATGACACGCACCCGACGGTCGCTGTGGCGGAGCTGATGCGCAATCTCATGGACGTGCACGGTCTGACCTGGGATGAGGCCTGGAGTATCACCACCAAGACCTGCTGCTACACCAATCACACCATCATGGCAGAGGCACTGGAAAAGTGGCCCATCGATCTCTTCCAGCGGCTGCTCCCCCGTATCTATCAGATCGTGGATGAGATCAACCGCCGTTTCGTCGATCAGATCATGAAGAAGTACCGGGATCTTCCGTCCATGGATGTGTCCGAGAAGATCCGCAAGATGGCGATCCTGTACGACAATCAGGTCAAGATGGCCCATCTGGCGATCGCGGGCAGCTACTCCGTCAACGGCGTGGCGGCGCTGCATACGGAGATCTTAAAGAAGCAGACCCTCAAGGATTTCTACGAGATGACCCCGGAGAAATTCAACAACAAGACCAACGGGATCACGCAGAGACGTTTCCTGGCCCACGGCAACGAGCTCCTTTCCGACTGGCTTAATGAAAAGATCGGCGAGGGCTGGGTCACGGATCTGTCCCAGCTTGAGAAGCTCAAGGAATTCGTGGATGACCGCACGGCGCAGAAGGAGTTCATGGAGATCAAGCGCAAGAACAAGAAGCGCCTGGCCAAGTACATCAAGAAGCACAACGGGATCGACGTGGATCCGGATTCCATCTTCGATGTGCAGGTCAAGCGTCTCCACGAGTATAAGAGACAGCTGCTGAACATCCTGCATGTGATCCATATCTACGATATGATCAAGGCACATCCGGGGACCGATTACTTCCCGAAGACCTTTATCTTCGGCGCGAAGGCGGCAGCAGGCTATGCCAATGCCAAGCTCACCATCAAGCTCATCAACTCCGTGGCGGATGTGATCAACAACGATCCCGATGTCAACGACAAGCTTCGCGTGGTCTTCATCGAGGATTACCGCGTATCCAACGCGGAGATCATCTTCGCGGCAGCGGATGTCTCGGAGCAGATCTCCACGGCGTCCAAGGAAGCCAGCGGCACCGGCAACATGAAGATGATGCTCAACGGCGCGGTCACCCTCGGCACCATGGACGGCGCCAATGTCGAGATCGTCAAGGAGGTCGGCGATGAGAACGCCGTGATCTTCGGTCTGACCTCGGATGAAGTCATCAACTACGAGAATAACGGCGGCTACAACCCGCAGGAGATCTATGACAATAACCCCAATGTCCGCAGGGTCCTGGATCAGCTCGTGGACGGTACCTTTGCCAAGGGGGATCGGGAGCTCTTCCGGCCGCTTTACAACTCCCTGCTCAACACACTCAACTCCTCCCGCGCGGATACCTACTTCATCCTCAAGGATTTCGAATCCTACGCGGAGGCACAGCAGGAGATCTCCATCGCGTACAAGGACAAGAAGCGCTGGGCTAAGATGGCAATGATGAACACCGCCTGCGCCGGCAAATTCTCCTCCGACCGCACGATCCAGCAGTACGTAGATGAAATCTGGCATTTGGAAAAGGTGCGATTATAAAGCCCCGCCTGGCGCCGGAGTTGCGTCCGTGCTTGCACGGAAAGCAACTCCGGCATCAGGCGGCTAAATCGACATGAGCAAAAAGTCACCCGAGCGAAGCGAGGGTGACGGTTTGCGAATGGCGATCGGATTGCGAGAGCTGCGGAGCAGCGAAGCAATCCGAGGGCTTTATAATCGAAAGGAGGATAATAGTTATGTCACACCCCATCACAATTCCCGAGGACCGGGGAGCCTGGCTTCTCGACGGCTATCTCCTCGTTGAGGACGGCCCGGAGGCGCAGGATATCATCACCGGCCGCACCGGCGCTCCGATGGACAAGGAGCGGGCGAGGAAAAATACGATCGCATGGAATATCCTGTCCGCGCACAACACGAATGAAGGAGAGGACAGGGACGAAGCGTTAAAGATCCGCTTTGACAAGCTGACCTCCCACGACATCACCTTTGTGGGCATCATTCAGACGGCGCGGGCTTCGGGACTGGAAAGCTTTCCGATGCCGTATGTGCTGACCAACTGCCACAATTCGCTCTGTGCTGTGGGTGGTACGATCAACGAGGACGATCACGTCTTCGGACTCTCCGCCGCGAAAAAGTACGGCGGGATCTATGTGCCGCCGCACCAGGCGGTCATCCACCAGTACGCCCGTGAGATGCTGGCGACCGGCGGCGGGATGATCCTGGGGAGCGATTCCCACACGCGCTACGGGGCGCTCGGTACCATGGCGGTCGGCGAGGGCGGACCGGAGCTAGTGAAGCAGCTGTTAAAGCAGACCTGGGATGTGAAACGCCCCGAGGTGGTGGCGATCTATCTGGAAGGAGAACCGGTGAAAGGGGTGGGCCCGCAGGATGTGGCGCTCGCCATCATCGGTGCGGTATTTGACAAGGGAACCGTCAAGAACAAGGTCATGGAGTTTGTCGGACCGGGCGTGGAGAAGCTCTCCGCGGATTTCCGCATCGGCGTCGATGTCATGACGACGGAGACGACCTGTCTCTCCTCGATCTGGCAGACGGATGATGTGATCCGTGACTTCTATGACATCCACGGCCGTTCCGGGGATTATAAGGAACTGATGCCCGGAGATATCGCCTACTATGACGGACTGGTGCGCGTGGATCTCTCCGCGATCCGTCCGATGATCGCCATGCCGTTCCACCCGAGCAAGGCCTACCCGATCGAAGAGGTGAATGCGAATCTGGACGATATCCTGGCGGATGTGGAAAAGCGGGCCAAAGTCAGCTTCGGCGACAAGGTGGCTTATTCCCTCAGAGAGAAAGTCCATGACGGTAAGCTCCTCGTCGACCAGGGCATCATCGCCGGCTGCGCAGGCGGCGGATTCGAGAATATCTGCGCGGCGGCGGACATCTTAAAGGGCCATGACATCGGCAGCGATGCCTTTACCCTGTCCGTCTACCCGGCATCCACGCCGATCTATATGGAACTGATCCGGAACGGTGCGGCAGCGACGATCTTGGAGACCGGTGCGATCTTAAAGACCGCGTTCTGCGGACCCTGCTTCGGCGCCGGTGACACGCCGGCCAACAACGCCTTTTCCATCCGGCACTCCACGAGAAACTTCCCGAACCGCGAGGGTTCCAAGATCCAGAACGGTCAGATCGCGTCCGTCGCGCTGATGGATGCCCGCTCTATCGCCGCGACAGCGGCCAATCGCGGATACCTCACCCCCGCTACGGAATTTGACGGGGAATTGGGGCGCTGGACCTATCATTTCGATGCGTCGATCTATCGGAACCGCGTCTTTGACTCCCACGGACAGGCGGATCCGAAGGCGGAGCTGGTCCTCGGCCCCAATATCAAGGACTGGCCGAAGATGGTCCCGCTGACGGAGAATCTTCTGCTCAAGGTCACCTCCGAGATCCATGATCCCGTGACGACGACGGATGAACTGATCCCCTCCGGGGAGACATCCTCTTATCGCTCCAACCCGCTGGGCCTTGCGGAATTCACCCTTTCCCGCAAGGACCCCGACTATGTCGGCCGCTCCAAAGAAGTCTATGCGGCGGAGGTGAAACGCCGCGAGGGCGCGAAGCTGGAGGATACGGATGCGGCTGTTGCGGAGGCCGTCCGGGTGATCCGTCAGAAATATCCGCAGATCGACGGCGGGAATACCGGGATCGGCTCGACGATCTTCGCTGTAAAGCCGGGAGACGGCTCCGCCAGAGAACAGGCGGCCTCCTGTCAGAAGGTCCTCGGAGGCTGGGCGAATATCGCGAATGAATATGCCACCAAACGCTATCGCTCCAACCTGATCAACTGGGGCATGCTGCCGTTCCTGATCCCCGAGGGAGATCTTCCCTTCCGGAACCTCGATTTCCTGTTCCTTCCCGGGATCCGGGAGGCGGTGGCCGAAAAGCGCGATGAGATCGAGGCGTTTGCGGTGAAGGAGAGCGGACTGACCGCCTTTACCTTAAAGCTTGGGGAACTCACGGAGGAGGAGCGCAGGATCATCCTCGACGGATGCCTGATCAATTACAATAATACATTATTGAAAGCGGCGGAATGAGAAGAATAGCATCTGTTATTTTATGCGCCGCACTGGTAATGATGCCCTTCGCGGGCTGCGGGCAGAGCGAAGGGATGCCGGCCGCGCAGACGGGAGAGGGATCGGAGGACACGGGATCACAGGATCTCTCCGATGATCCGGCGGCGCAGGAGAGCAGCGCAAAGGAGCAGGGACGCAAAGTCTCTGCTCTCTCCATATCGAAAGAGGTTGCATCGATGTACCGGAGACAGGTGCCGCAGATCGCGGTGGATGCCTGTGCGTACAGCCGCGGGGAGACCAAGACGGCCATTCTGTCGGCAAAGGAGCTCCCGTCCGTCTGCGAGGTGTGCCGGGATGACACGGATGAGGTCGTCTATACCGGTTCGGTCCGGCTGTTGCGGGACGCAGGAGAAGGTGAGGACCGCCAGACAGCGGTCGTGGACTTTACCGAAGTGACGGCACCGGGAAAGTATTATCTGCGGGCCCCGCTTTTGGGGGAATCCTACTCCTTTGCGGTGGAGGAGGATGCGGTGGACACGCTGCTCAGGCAGACGCTTCGCCGCTATTACACCAACCGCTGCGGGATCGCGCTCACGCAGGAGTATGCCGGCGAAGATGCCCACGGAGTCTGTCACAGTGCGGATGCTGTGCTGGCATCCGATCGGAGTATCGCCGTGGATGTGACCGGCGGGTGGCACATGAACGAGCGGGCGGACCGTTTCACCGAAACCTGCGCGCAGATCGTCGCAAACCTGCTGATCGCCTATGAACTGAATCCCGATGCGTTTGGAGACGATTCCGGGATCCCGGAGAGCGGTGACGAGATCCCGGACATCTTAAACGAGATGCTGGTGGGCGTGAAATGGCTCATGAAGATGCAGGACCAGCACTCGGGCGGTATTTATTCGGCCGCGCTCACCGAAGCGGCTCCCGGCGCGAATCTGGCGAACGCCCGTGTGAATGTGCAGCCGCCGACGATGGAGGCAACGGTCGCCACCGCGACGGCGCTGGCAAAGTTTGGCAATGTCTTCCGCACCTGTGACAGCGAGCTGGCGACCAACTGCCTCCGTGCGGCTGACCGCGCCTACCAGTGGGTCGTCCTGGCGGATACGGAGGACGGACCGGCGGATGGCGTGTTTACTGCGGCGGCGGAGCTGTACCGGGCGACCGGCGGAGAGGAATACCGCAGGATGCTGGAGCAGTTCTTCGAGACGGAGGATTTTTATGATCGCGTCATGGACGAACCGGCACTGTTTCAAGGCTCTGTGACCTATCTGATGACCGGGCAGAAGATCGACAAAGAGGTGGCGGATCAGTTGATGAAGTCACTGGTCAAGAAGGCGGAGGAGACAGCCCGGGCGGCGAAGATGACCCTCTGCGGGGCCGTGATCGAGGGAGAGAATGCCGCGGAGGAAGCGGAACATCTGCTGCAGTCGATGCAGCTTTTGGCCGTATGCGACCGGGTGAGCTACAGCTACGAATACACGACGCTTCTCTCGGAGCACCTCCACGTCCTCTGCGGGCGGAATGAAAAGGCCTGTGATTATCTGAACGGATCGGAAGGCGATTCCGTCACCGAGGGGGATCCCGGGATCCTGAACCGGCCGGTGGACAATGCCAGACTGGCGGCAGCGCTCGCCATGCTGTTGGCGGAGGGATATTGACTATGACGGTCAACATCGACGGAATGCGGATCTACTACCGGGACGAGGGCTCACATCACGAGGATCGGCCGGCCCTGGTGCTCCTGCACGGCTGGGGATCCAATACGGAGCTGTTTGACGGGATCTATCGACTGGCCTCTCCCAAATATCGCGTGATCGGACCGGATTTCCCGGGAGCCGGGCAGAGTGAGGAACCGGCGGAACCGATGGATCTGGATGACTATGTCTCCTTCGTGGAGAAGTTCCTCGCGGCGGCAGCGCCGGAGGAACAGGAGATGATCTTTCTCGGACACAGCCACGGCGGGCGGGTGATGATCCGTCTGGCGGCACGGAGAGCGCGGGCGGCCGAAGCCCGCGAACCCGGCGGAAACAGCACAGATCTTGCGTCGACCGAACCGGTCAATACCATATCCGGTAGTTTCCGTATTACCAGCATGATCCTGGTCGACAGTGCGGGGATCGTGCCGGCAAAGACCGGGGAACAGAGCCGTAAGACCGCCCGGTATAAACGGTACAAGGCGATCCTCACCAAAAGCGGACTTACCAGACTTTTCCCGGGGGCGCTGGACGCGCTGCAGAAAAAGTTCGGCTCGGCGGACTACGCCGCGGCCTCTCCGGTCATGCGGCAGACGATGGTGCGGGTGGTGAATACCGATCTCACCGACGAGATGCCGTCCGTGAAGATGCCGGTGCTCCTGATCTGGGGGGATGCCGATACGGCGACACCGATCGCCGATGGGAAACGGATGGAGGAACTGATGCCGGAGGCGGGACTCGCCGTGATCCCCGGGGCCGGGCATTTCTCCTTCCTGGATAACCCGGTGCTGTTCGGAAGGATCCTGGCCAGCTTTTTAAAGATCGGTTAGAAGCCCATTCATGATGGCCTGGTTGGAACGGAGGACGGATCATGATGATCGCTGAACCTTATGCAATACTTTCTCCCGCCGTGCGGAATATCCTGTGGATCCTTACGGATATCCTGCTTGCCGCCGCGATCCTGTTGGGGATCCGGTTCTATCTGTATATGCTGCAGCTGTCCTCCTATCAGTTCGGCGGGTTCTTCCGCTTCCTGGAACGCCATCGCCCCTATATCGTGCTCCATGCGGCGCTGGCCGTCGTGTGGATCGCCGTGTGGCTGTTGATCCCCTCACCTTTGCCGCGCATCATCCTCACGGTCGCGGAGGGGATCCTGCTCATCCGCTTCTTTTTCCCGCGGAAGGAAAAGAAGAAATTCGTGCTGACATCCCGGGTGGGACGGCTCATCGCCATCCTCGCGATCCTTTTTATCCTGGACTTTGCGGGATGTCTCGCCTGCCGGGACTTTGATCTGCCTGCGGGGTGGGCGTTGTGGTCAGCCTCCCTGCCGATCGTGCCGGCTTTTCTGCCGCTTGCCGTTGCGTTAGCCAATCTCCTGGCGCAGCCGATCGAAAAGAGCGTACGGCAGTGGTATATCGATGACGCGGTACGGATGTTAAGAGAGCACCCCGGTCTGCGGATCATCGGGATCACGGGGAGCTTCGGCAAGACGAGTGTCAAGCACTACCTGACGACGATGCTCTCGGAGCAGTATGCCGTCCTGATGACACCGGGCAGTTACAACACGCCCATGGGGGTGGTGCGGACCATCAGAGAGCAGTTGAAGCCCACGCATGAGATCTTTGTCTGCGAGATGGGGGCCCGTCACGTCGGGGATATCAAGGAGATCTGCGACATCGTACATCCCCATGACGGGATCCTGACAGCCATCGGAGATCAGCATCTGGAGACCTTTCATACGCGGGAGAACATCATACGGACCAAGTATGAGCTGCTGGATGCCGTGGAGGCCGCGTCAAAGGGGGAGAACCCGTCGGTTGCCCGCGCGGCCGGGAGAGCGGTGACGGCGGAACCGCGGAATCTAAAGATCGTGAACGGGGACGATGAGATCATCGCCGCCAACCGGAAATACCCGGAAGCGGTCACTTACGGTCTGAAGGAGGGGAACACCTATCGCGGAGAGATCCTGTCGGTCGGCGTCTCCGGGACGACCTTCCGGGTGACGATGCCGGCTCTTCGGGGATCCGGGACCGGGACAGCGGAATTCACGATCCCGTTGGTCGGAGCGCATAACGTCGTAAATGTGATCGGCGCCATCGCGGTCGCCCACATGCTCGGAGTTCCCGAGGGGAAACTCAAGATGGCGGCGAGGCGGCTGCAGACAGCGGCCCATCGGCTGGAGATCAAAAAGACGCCCTACGGAGCGATCCTGGATGATGCGTACAATTCCAATCCCGCGGGGGCCGGGGCGGCGTTGGAGACCATGGCTGCCATCGCACGGAGCGAAGCGGGGACGGATGCCTCCGGCAGGGAGATGCTGAAGATCCTGATCACGCCCGGCATGGTGGAGCTGGGAGAAAAGCAGGCGGAGTACAACGCCGCCTTCGGAGCCCGGGCGGCAGGGATCTGCGACCGCATCTACACGGTTGGCAGGACCAACAGCGATGCGATCCGCGAAGGTGCTCTGCGGGCGGGATTCCCGGAGGATCGGATCCGGGAGTGCGCGACGCTCACGGAAGCCATGACCCTCATGAACGGTGTGGAGCCGGGCAGAAGACGGGTCTTATTACTGGAAAATGATCTGACAGACGATTACGCCTGATCCGGCGGGACAAAAGGGAGGAAAAGCTGTGACCAATGCCATTATCATCCTGTCCATCCTGACAGCAGCCATGGCGCTCTTTGTGGAGATCCGCTGCACGGAGATCTCCGCGCGGGTGGTCTGGCTGGGTTCGCTCTCCCTTTTCTATCTGATCAATCTGGGATTCTATGTCTACGTGGCCAAAGGCATGACGGATCTGACGCTCCCCAAAAGGATCCTGATCCTGGTCTCTGTGGGAATGGGGAGCGCACTTTTAGCCATGATCATCGCCACGGTGATCATCGGCGTGACCGTTAAGAAAAAGGAGGAGGAGAATCCCGACGGGAAGGAGAAGACAGATCAGGCGGCGGATCAGCAGCAGGACCGGAAGGAAACTTAGGTCCGCCGGATCACCGCGATCATATCCTACGGGGTGAGACGGGTCAACAGGACCTCGGCATCACCTGAGATCACATAGCCGCCGGAGGCAGCGGGCAGAAACAGGGAATCCCCGCGCCGGAAGGCGGCTTTTTCGCCGGTCCCGGTGAGACGGAGCTCACCCTCTCCGCGGATGGGGAGGATGCTTAAGAAGGATGTTTCATCGACCGTTCCC
>JAFPTK010000165.1 GCA_017400305.1 Lachnospiraceae bacterium
GAACAGCATCTACAAAGCGATCACCGGCATGCACGGTCCCAACTGGCTGGGAGACGAGCATATGGTCAAAGTCTCGATGATCATCTTCATGGTCTGGAAGGGGCTCGGCAGCTCCATCATCCTGTATCTGGCCGGTCTGCAGAATATTCCGAGGGATTACTACGAGGCGGCGATGATCGACGGGGCGAACGGATGGCACAAATTCAAGTCCATCACCTTCCCGTTACTGTCCCCCGTGACCTTCTACATTCTCGTCACTTCCATGATCGGCGGTTTCCAGGTCTTTGTCGAGGTGCAGGTCATGACCAGCTCCGGCGGTCCCAACTACAGTGCCGCCACCGTGGTCTACTATCTGTATGAGAAAGCGTTTACCAACGGACAGCTCGGATACGGCAGCGCGGTCGCCGTGATCCTCGCGATCATCATCTTCATCATCACGGCCTTTAATTTCTGGGGTCAGGATAAATGGGTGAAGACGATCGATTGATGCGATCGGGAGCAGGAACCGCAACCGTCCACTGAGACGCATCCGTACGACAGGAGGAACGTGATGGCAGGTAAGATCGATAAAAAGAAAGAATATATGACAGACCGGGTGCTTTCCCCGAAGGAGAAAAGCATCAATCTGGTCGTGTTTGTGCTGTTGCTGCTGTTTGCCTTTACCATGGTGTTTCCGCTGATCTACATGGTGGCGACTTCCTTCATGACGAAGAATCAGATCCTTTCCGGGAAACTCACGATCTTCCCCGATCCGATCCTGATCGGCAAATATTCGGAAGTCATGAAGAAGGGGCAGTTCGTCAGCGGTATCATCAATACCATTATCGTGGAGATCCCGGTGCTGTTTTTCGGCGGATTCACCTCTTCCCTGGCGGCATTTGCCTTTGCCAAGATGAATTTCCGCGGCAAAAACGCCCTGTTCATGGCGCTTCTCGCCACGATCATGATCCCCTTCGCGGTGGTCATGATCCCGCAGTATGTGCTCTTTACCAAGCTGCACTGGACCAACTCGCTTTTGCCGCTCATCATCCCGGGATGCTTCGGCAATGTGAGCATGATCTTTTTCCTGAGGCAGAATCTCTACAGCATTCCCTCGGAGCTCATGGACGCCGCCAAGATCGACGGCAGCAACTACTTCGGTATTTACGCCAGGATCTTTCTGCCCCTCATGAAGGGGGCGCTGGGAACCCAGCTGATGCTCTGGTTCATGGGGATCTGGAATGACTATCTCGCGCCGACGATCTTCCTTCGCAGTGAGAAATACTGGACCCTGCAGGTGGTCATCCGCTCCTTTAATCATTACTATGCGATCCAGAGTGATTACGCACTCATCATGGCGGCTTCCGTCATCGCGATGCTGCCGACGCTCGTGCTGTTCTTCCTCTTCCAGCGCGTGATCATTGAATCCATCGCCATCAGCGGGATCAAATAGGATCCTGAGTGCGGTTCGGACGAAAAAGGGATCGGAAGAAGAGGACGGAAACGGATCATCGGGAGATTTGATGACCGGAAACGGAAGAGGACAGAGGAAGGAAAACGCATGACAGAGAAAGAGAATAACATCGGATCCACAGTTTATCATCAGGCTTTTATCGAACAGCGGGCGGATCCGTATATCTTAAGACACACCGACGGCCGATACTATTTCACGGCTTCCGTGCCCGCCTACGACCGGATCGTGCTCCGCACGGCAGAGGATCTCTTTTCCCTGAAAGACGCGGAAGAGGTCACGATCTGGACGAAGCATGAAAGCGGCGATATGAGTCTCCATATCTGGGCGCCGGAGCTGCATTACATCGACGGGCGGTGGTATCTTTATTTCGCCGCCTCGAGGACGGATGATATCTGGCGGCTGCGGCCTTACATTCTTGCCTGTGAAGGACAGGACCCGATCCGCGATCCCTGGAAGGAATGCGGCAAGATCCGTCGGAGCGATGATGATATCTATTCCTTTGAGGCGTTCTCTCTGGATGCGACCACGTTTACGGCGGGAGATGCACGGTATTATGTCTGGGCGGAAAAGGTATCCGTCGGGATCCAGATCTCCAATCTCTACATCGCACGGATGGAGAGTCCGACGAAGCTGGCGACCGCGCAGGTCCTGCTCACGACACCGGATTACGACTGGGAGCGGGTGAAGATCTGGGTGAATGAGGGGCCGGCGGTACTTAAGCACGATGGCAGGATCTATCTCACCTATTCCGCAAGCGCGACGGGGGCGGAATACTGTATGGGGATGCTCTCGATCGATGAGACGGACGATCTTCTGGATCCCAGGCGCTGGAAAAAGGAGCGCTATCCGGTCCTTTGCTCCGATCCGGAGAGGGGGATCTACGGCCCCGGGCACAACAGCTTTACCAGTCTTCCCGACGGCAGGGATGTCTGCGTCTTTCATGCCAGGAACTATGCGGAGATCGAGGGGGATCCGCTCTATGATCCGAATCGCCATACCATGCTGATGGAGATCCTGTGGGATCCGGACGGCCGTCCGGTCTTTGATTATGAGAATCTGCTCCATGCGTAAACGGATCCTGTCCGCGGCGCTTGCTTGTCTGCTGATC
>JAFPTK010000166.1 GCA_017400305.1 Lachnospiraceae bacterium
AGACACCGACAGAAACCATAAGAGGACGATCGCCGCCTGACAGGCGACGAAACGGTTCCCGATTCCCTTTTTGTCGATGATCTTTCTCATCCTGCCCGTTACCGTTACACTGTGATCTACCTGGTCCTGCCGGCCTGTGCCTGCGCTGCCGGTGCCATCTGTGCCTGTCTGGCGGCTCTGGCTGCCCGGGCACGCGCCTTGTGCCTGGCTTCTTCCTTGGCCACAAGCTGCTCATACGTGATGATCCGCACACCGGGCTTCATATCCGCCTGTGCCTGATTCTCACTCGAGACGATCTTTCTGCGCTCCGTGGGGCGATACCCCTCACGCTTCCTGCGATCTCTCTCCTGTTCCAGCATAGAGAGACGCTTTTCCCACATCGCCTTATTTTTCTCGCTGTCAAAGTATGCCATGATCATTCCTCCATGGAAGCGATTACCGCGTTCATCACCATCGCATGCGACGCCTGTCTGGCCGGGAAAACCGCCACATAGTGCTCCATCGGTCCCCCCGCGATCTGCTGCGTCTGCAGACCGTCCGGGAAGCTCTTCACCAGAGAGAGCGCATCCCGCTCGGAGCAGATCCCCATGTTGATCGCGCGGTCGCGCACATCCTTGCCGAGCGTCACGGCATCGGTGTAGCTCCTGGGGGAGATGTATTCATATCCTGTGATACTCTGCGCGGTGGTCTGTACCGTATCCATGACCGCCACGGAATACCCCGTCATCATCGCCAGCGAATCCGTGTAATCGTGCAGTGCCGTCACCAGGAACAGTCCGCATCGCCCGTACTCATTGGACAGAGCATAGCCCGTGAGATTCCGGCCGTCGGAGATCCTGCCGAGGGAGAGATCCACCGCTCCGGTATCGATCAGGGAGAGGGCTTCCGATACGGTCGCGGCCTCCACGATCTTGAGGGTCAGGCCCTCCGCCTCCGCCAGAGCCGCTGCGAGCTCCGGTTCGGATCCGACGAGCGTTCCGTCCGCTCCGTGCTGTGCAAACCGGTCTTCCCCTGCCACGATCGCCACCGTCAGCATCCCCGGTGTCACGACGGTCGACTGCCCGCCGCCCCTTCTCCCGGTGACCGCCACGATGACCGCCACGATGATGCCCACGACCACGACGCCGATCACGGCGAAAATGATCCAGGGCCGGCCGTTTAAGAGATTCCCGATGGGGATCTTCTCCAACAGGCCGTTCAGGCCGCCTTTTTTCTCACTCTTGTCTGCCATTTCTTCTCCTTTCCCTTATCTGGATCCCCGATCGCCCTGCGATCAGGTCATCGTAAACAACTGCTCGATCCCTTCGCCTGCCACGATATTGACATTGGTCCGCTCCGAGGGCGAGGTGATGACAAAGGCACGGCCGCGGCCGTTGTTGATGATGTCGTCCTGCTCGCTCTCATTGATGGCGCCGGCATTCTCATACAGCTTGACCAGATCGGTCATATCGTTCGGAGCCAGCGGGAAGATGAAGCTGTACTGGCTCGCGTTGATGATAGCGGTGGATTTGCGCGCCAGCTCCTCGGTTCCCACGAAGTCCTTGATATTCTGCGTGATGACGATCTGCATCCCGTTGTACTTACGGATACGCTTGGCCAGCTGGAACATGAAATCCAGCGCGATCGGGAACTTGTCGTCGATGAAGACGTGCGCCTCGTCGATGACGACCACGATCTTGCGGTTCGCGTGGTAGGCCATGTTGTACTCGCGGTTCTTGATGATCTCGTTGTCCAGCCACTTAAGGACCAACAGCATCTGCGCATTGGCGACCGTCCCGTTGCGGTTGGCTAAGAGCGACTGGAAATCAAATACCACGAAATTCTCCTCGGTGGTGATGGTGGCCGGTCCGTTCCAGAGCTGGGAATCGCGGCCGCCGGAGGCAAATTTGCTGATGTAGTTGGTGAGGACGCGGAGATTATTCTTGGAGTAATCTCCCTTGGTCATCTGGTAGTCATTCAGGACCTTGTCGTAGAGGTCATCGAAGGTCGGATAATCCTCCGCCTTTAACTTCGAGAGATCGGTGTCCGCGTCGATCCCCTTCTCCTCGTACATCTGCGCCGTCACGTTATTGAGCTGCTCCAGCGCGTCGTTGCTGATGCCTGGCAGGATCTGACGATAGAACTCCTCCAGGAACTGCAGATGGGTGGCGTAGCTCACCGCGCTCTCATTGCCGAGGTTGCCGCTGTCCTCGCCGTTCTCCGCGTCATCGGAGAGGGAGGTGATGATATGGAACGGGTTGAGCCGCCCCTGTGTCGCGCTTCCCACATCGATGACCTTGCCGTGGAGGCCCTTCGCCATCTTGGTGTACTCGTTTTCCGGATCCAGAATGAAGATCTTGGAATTCTCCGCCGCAAGCTGTGCCAGGATCGACTTCGTCGCATAGGATTTACCGGAACCGGATTTACCGATGATGACGGTGTTGGAGTTGACACGCTCCGAATCTCTCTTGAAGAAATCGATAAACACCGGCACTCCCGCGGAATTGCCGATGAAGAGTCCGTTCTTGTCATTTAAGCTCTTGTAGACGAAGGGGAAGGCAGCCGCCACGGAGCTCGAATGGATCCCGCGCTCATACTTGGAAAAGGCGTCATAACCGCCCACGGAACCGGAGACATAGGCCTCGAACTCCTGCATGAACATGTCCGTCACCTTGAAGCCGTCCTCGGCGAGCTGTCTGCGGACCTCCTTCTTCATGGCATTGATGCTGTTGCTGTTCAGCTTGACACCGCTGCGCACGGCCTCGGAGAGCTTGTAGTCATTCACCTGGATAAAGGTGTTGACGTTAAAGAGGATCTCATTCTCGCCCTGCAGAAGCCGTAACACGTTGGCCAGCGCCTGGATCTGCGTATTGATATCGATGATTCTGGAGGCACGGCCGGTGTCATTGTGCTGGCTTCTGAGCTCCTCTAACGACCGGTCGATCTGCCGGATGGCCTTGCCTCGCTCAATGGGGGTCATGCGCATGACCACACGGGTTCCGACGTCATTGTACATCGAGGCGCCCCACGCGTTGCCCACGACCACCGGATAATCGCGCAGACGGAACTGATGGGTGATCAGATCGTCGTACCAGACCTGTCTCGTCGTGAAATGGATCTTATCCGGCAGGATCCAGTCCAGGTACTGCTCGGGCTTTAAGTTCTTCACTTCCCTTTCATCAAAGGTCATGCCGTAGTTGTATTTAAGGAATACCGCCAGCTCTCCGCCGACGAGCTGTCTGGCGGCGATGTTGTTCGTATTGAACTGGTTGACGCAGTTCTCCGCCTGCGACTGGATCAGGCCGCGGTCCTTATGGATGAACATCACATAGTGGAAGGGCTGGAAGATCCGCTGCTTGAAGTTCATGGTCTTAAGCTGTTCGATGCGGTCCTGCACGATCCCGACGCGCACGGTCAGTTCCTCATTGGTGAGCAGGCCGTTTAAATACGCCTCCTCCAGATCGGCCAGTTTCTCCTCCTCGCTCGTGATGCATTCGTCATAAACTAACGGCTGATCCAGCTTGACCAACAGGATCTGCTCCTGGTCCGCGGATGTGCGGAGGATCCCGCCGAAGACACGGTCGATCAGGGTATTCTGCCGGGTCTCCGTATAAAAACGGAATTCCACGGAGGGGATATTGACCACCGTGGCGCTGTATTCTCCGCCGTATTCAATGAATTTACCGTCGATCCCGGTGAAGCTCGTGATATCCTCCACCGACAGGGTATCCCCATGGGCCTCCTCCCCGCTGCCCCGCTTCTTGAAGTTCCGCGGTCTGCCGAGATATCGCAGGAAGAAGATGATCATCAGGTAGCCCTTGTCGTCATCCAACGGTATGATCAGCGCTGCCGTGATGGCCGCGACCACCATCGCGACGATCCAGTGCCCCGGCACATTGGCCATGAGCAGCATCACCGTCAGGGCGGCACCTACAGCCCCCACCAGGACATCGATGACCTCCAGTCCCGGGAACAGCTCCAGGCGCACATTGGTTTTCTTGGGTATCACTCTCATTTCCGATTCCTCTGATCCTTCGTCTCTTTATACATCATCATCATCATCAAAGAGTCTGCTTAAAGGATCGTCTTTCTTCTTGAAGATACTGTCAAGCGGGTCCTGCTCCTCTCCCAGCTGTCCGTGCAGCGCATCGACATATTCCTGATCGCCGTTCCCGCCGGTTTCGTCGGAGAGGCTTCCGTTAGCAAAGCCGTGATATACGTTTCCGCCGGCGGATCCGAACAGATTCTGCCCTGCCGCGCCGTAACCGGTCCCGCCGGATCCCTGGAAGGCCTGTCCGCCGCCCTGCGCGGGCTCCTCCGGCTCGTCAAAGAGACTGTGACCGCCTACGTGGAATTGCGTCTCCAGGTCATCATAGGTATCGATATTACCGGGCCCTGCAAGAGGCGTTGCCGAACTGATACTGCCCTTTCGGGAAGCGGGACTGCTGCTCGATCCGCCGGGCTTATTCGTATCGGAGGACGAACTGTGCAGATTGCCGGCTCCTTCCGGAGCGATCTTTTCGTCTATAGGGGTCTTCACGGTGCTTACGGGGTTCTTCTCCGATTTTTTACCGTCAAACTTCTGCTCGTTATTGCCGGAGCCTGACATGATGCCGGAGGTGACCTTGTCCTTGATGGCTTCTACCCCCTTATCGATCCCATAGCCCATGAGAGCCCGGGCAGGTTTGGATGCGACATCCATGACCGCACCGGTAAATGCCATACCGGCCGCATTGGAAGCCGCTTCCTGCTCACCGGCCACACTGCTTAAGATCGAGGTGACGAGCGGACCCGCCGTCATCACAGTAGCGGCGCCGCCGATCAGGATGAGCATGCGCATCAGCATATCCATCATGATATCGCCCATCCCCTCTCTGGCGGTAAAGGCCAGTTTCCCGTCGAAGACCATTGAGCATACCAGAAGGTAGACGTACATCGCCACCACCATGCCATACCCGGAGAAGAGCTTGCCGATGAACATCTCCTCCCATTTCTGGAAGTGTTCCCCGTCGTCCAACGGCATCGGCGCGATGAAGAAGGGTTCGATGATGAGGAGGACGAGCACATCAAAGAGACGGCTCACAAACGTGAACATCGCCGTACCCAGGATGAAGATGAAGAGGATCGAACCGCCGATACCGATGAGGTAATCGATCCGTCCCACATTAAAGGTAGCATCCACGTCCCTGGAGCTGGTATAGTCCTTCACCCCCGTATAAAAGGGTTCCCGGAAGAGATCCCTGAGGCCGTAATCCTCCCCTTCGCCGGGATGGCGGGCCAGATAGGTCGGCCGCGTGCTGTAATTGTAGGCCAGGATCGGATTGTCCCAGTCACCGATCTGGGTGGACGCTGACACGTACTCGTTGCTGAAACTGAGCTCCAGGCGCTGTCCTCCCTCATGCTCCTTACCGTATTTATCCACCGCGCCGTATTCATCGTCCACTGCGTCAAGCGTCGAGATGACAAAGAGGGACTGGGCGATGGTGACATTCTCATCCATTGTCATGGCCCGGGTGATGGACAGGAGGAGTGCATCTCCGAGGACCACCAGAAACAGACCCATGACGGGAGCTGTGAGCATGCGCAGCATCGCCTGTGCCAGACGGCGCAGGACCTGTCCCACCGGTCTCGACTGGGGACCTCCCATGTCTCCGATGGATTTGATCGTCGCGACGATGGCAAAGAGGAAACAGAGCACGATGGAGATCGAGATCACGACGAGGATCGAGCGCGTGACAAAGGGCGTGCGCATGATAACCGACAGGAGCGATCCGCTCACATGCGTCTCCGTGTCATACACGTGCCGCACACCGGCCAGGGTATCAAAGATCGTCTGGAACATATCCAGGATCTGCAGGAAGCCGCTTTCAATGTTGTACAGGATGCGCCCGATGAGACGCATGAGGAGCTTTCCCACCGTCTGCATGATGAGAGAGAATGCAGACTCCAGCAACGGCCCCAGGATGTTGTTGAAGATCCAGCTGAACGCATCAGACAGAAGCTCCGTCGCCCACGAAAAGAACGGGTTTAAGCACTTGTCAAACACATAATTGATGGCGGACTGGATCCAGCCAAGCTGAACAGGAGTATTCACTTGTCACCTCCTCCGCCGTGGGACTTGTTGAGCGCGTCCTTGACCGCACCGACGCCCTTTTTGGCGGCCGTGGACACACCACTCGTCGCAGCTCCCAGACCCTTGGAGACCATCGCATCGATACCGCCGCTGGACATGGACAGGAAACGCGATACCTCCGGGTTGATGAGGTCGAGCATGAGCTTCTGGCTCTTGTAGACCGCAAAGGCCCCTGCCGCTATGAAGAACAGGCGGAAAAGGCTCTCCGTGAAGCCCACCGCTCGCGCGGTCGGCTCCCCGCCAAGGGTGACCACTGTGTTGACCGCATTGGTCATCGACTGACTGATCTGATAATAGGTGCTTGCCTCAAATCCGAGATTCAGGGTCGAATTGGTCACCACATAAGGAAGCAGCACCAGATAGGTCTTCATCGCGATGATGGGACCGAAGACGCTGATGGTAAAGCCCACAAACATCTCCTTCCAGCGCTTGAATTTCGCCCCGTCATCCAGAGGCATCATCGCCACGAAATACGGGCTCACCACGAACAGGATGAGCAGCATGAAGACGCGGACCATCGCCTCCACGATGAGCTTTAAGAAGATGAAGATGACCAGAAGCGTCTCGAAGTAAGCATATAGCCAGTTGATCTGGGCGAGATCGATATCCTCCTTGGCCACGATCGTATTCTGAAAATGCTGGCCGCTCATATAGTACTGCTCATTGTTCTTATTGCGCAGCGCATCCTTGACGATGAGATAAAAGATGAGATCGCAGGCCCTGGTCTCCTCGTTTGCCGTGGCCACGCGCGACGCGGCGATCGCCTTCTCGATGGAGGATTGCTTGGAACCGCGCTTGGGCTTGCCGGTGGTGTTGGAGAGTGCCTCGGATACCCGCTGCACCGCATCTCGCTCATAAGAGCCGCTCACACTGTTGGGCATGTACTTTTTCACAGCGGTGATGGTCACGCCCGCCAGCTTCACGGTGAAGATACAGACGAGCGGGATCAGCGCGAACAGGAGGCAGGCTTTGGTCGCCTGTCTGAGCACGTGACTCACGGGCCGCTTCATCTCCCCGATGCCCTCTCCCATGGAACGGATCACTGCAAAGATCGTGATGAGAAAACAGAGTGCAAAGGCTCCCGCCGTCATCCCGAGCACCGCATTGACGATGACATCACTGGACATTAACACATCGACCAGCGAGCTGTTCTTGGTCACGTCCACATAGCCGGAGGTCGCGACCATCTTACCTCTTGCATCCTGCACATAGACACCCACGGTGCAGGAGAAGACATCAAAGATCTTCTCCAGAATGAGCAGGATCTTAAGGAGCATGGTGAAGAGGCGGAAAAAAAGATCACTGAAGAACGCGGTGAGCAGGCCGACGGTTAAATCCCACGCATACTCAAAGGCGAGCATGATCACCGGGATCACCCATTCATTGAAGATATCCGCCATGAGATCTTCCAGGATCGATATGAAACTTAAGGAAACCGGTGTATTCATACGCTGTACTCCGCTTGGCCGGAGGATTCTATCCCCGCACTGTCATGGTTCTGCCTGAATATATGCATTCGTTTCCAACAAACCCACGCTCTTTTTCTATTCTTTTCGATCACCGGATACGACAGCTTTCCCGTACCCGTCGTATCGGATCGAAGACCCGCCTCAGCGGACCCGCACGTTGGTCTTGACGCGGCGCAGGAAGATGATGAGAGCCGCGATGAGCGCAAATACGATCACGATGGCAAGGATCGCAAAGATGTTGATGCGATACTGCACGGCAAAATCCTTTTCCGTCACGTTGCCGGCGATATCCGTCACCGTCAGATGATACCGTCCCGCCTGGGTGACCACGGTGAGCAGATCCCCGTCACTCACAACCTCCGCTCCGCGCGTCAGGGTCGCTCTCACAATATCCTCGGATTCGTAGGAGATGCGCGCCGCATTGGGCTCTGTCTTGACCGTCACCTTAGGCGGCACGGTGTCGCGGTTCACCACGACGGTAGTGCTGCCTCCTTCCCCGGTGAGATCCACCTCCCAGCGGCCGTCCTCCGAGAGGGCCGCCGAGGTATCCGAGAGCATGACCTTCTGAGAGACGTCCTCCGATCCGTGGCGCACCGCCGAGATGGTCATGGTCTCGGGCGCCGTGAAAGCACCCATGTCGGAGACCGTGTCATTGACGATACGGAAGCGGAACAGCGGCTTGTTGATGCGGTAATAACTCTCGTAGTCAAGATTGTCGATGACCGGGATCACGATGTAATCACCGCTCTCCGAGAGATAATCCCCCGACGTATATTCCACCGGTTCCCCGCCGCGGGTGACCTCAAAGCGCATCCCCTCTCCCTCCAGGAACGTGACGGTGCCGTTGGTCACCATGCCGTCCGGGATATTGGAGGAAAAGCTGTCGCCGGTTAAGAGCGAGATCCTGTAATACCCGGTGCTGCTGTCGTAAGCGGTGGAGAGACCGTTCGTCGCCGAGACGAATCCCGGTGCGGGCTGTTCCTCCGCCTCCGTCTGCGCCGGCTCCTCCGCTGCCGGCTCCTCGGCCGGCTCTTCCTCCGGCTCTTCGGTCGTCCCCGGCAGGAGGACTTCACTGTCACCCTGCACCAGATCGGCAAAGGAGGAGAGCTCGGAAGGCTCCTGTTCCAATACTAACGGCTGTCCGTCCAGACCCGCCGTATACTGGATGCGGAAGACAAAACGCGCGCGTTCGATGGTCTGCTGCCAGCCGGGCAGCTCCTCCGAGCCGTCCTGCGTCACATAGAACTGGCCGACGTAGGTTCCCTCCTCCTTGATCTGCGCCTTGTTGGAGAAGCCGACATCCTTGCCGTCTCTGGTCATGCGGACGGAG
>JAFPTK010000167.1 GCA_017400305.1 Lachnospiraceae bacterium
TCCCTGGATGATCAGAAGGACAAAATTGAAGTGATCACGAAGGGAACGCTGGATACCGATCGTATCTACGATTTGAGCTATGTGCAGATACCGCATAAGGTTGCGGACGCGCAGGGACAGATGGTGGACGCATCGCAGACGATGCCCGATGTTCGTAACCTCTCGGAGGCTCAGAAGAGGGAGACCGAGGTGATCTTTGACCGGTCGCTGGGATATCTCACGTCGATCAGTCAGTACGGAATGCAGCCCTACTATGCCACGATGAAGAAGGAGCGGCTCATGGACCGCTTCCGCATCAATGGGTTAAAGATCATGGATTACCTCGCCGCTAACGGCTTCCCGGAGATCAAGGGGCACTTTGCGCCGCCGGCGGATGCCGATCCCGCCCGGAAAGCGGCAATCTTAAAGGAGTCGGAGACGGCGCAGAAGGCGGCGCTCATGACGGCACTCGCGGATCCGAACCTCTCGGTGACGTTTGTCCCTTACATTCTCGATGAGAGGGAGAGACCGGTGGAATCGGCGCCCATAAAGATCACGCCGAAGCGGGATCTGATCCTTGATGAAACCCGGGATTTCATGACGCAGTTACCGCAGCTGCCGGAGGACGAAGGGGCAAAGTACCTACCGGGACTGGGGAAGCACACGGTCAGTTTCGGCATGATCCTCAACATGGATCCGGAAATCGATCTCGTCGGGATGCAGCAGGATGAGCAGGTGAAGGATACACTGAAAAACGATCCGTTGCTGCAGAACCGGAGTATGAAGTTCATGACCCCGGGGACGATCAACAGGCGTTTTTACCTCAATCCGGCCGAGAATACCGTGCCCGGATTTGACGAATTGTTTAAGATGAAGGTCATTCTCCCCACCGGTGCCGAAAACGCCTTCGGATATTCTGTGCTGAAGGGGACCAATGCAGACGGCACCCTGAGTGAGGAGGGAAAGAAAAACCTCGCCTCCGTCAAGAGCTATATGCACGCCATGCGGGATAAGACAAATGCGCTCGCGGATTCCTATGAGAAGGAAAGCCCCGTTCTCTCGGAACATCTCCGGTTATATTCCGATGAAATGCGCACCGTGGAGGACGGTCCTGTCTGGCAGGATCTTGCCCGCGATTATGCCTACAGCAATCTGAGGGCGCAGTCGGGGGGGCTGGGCGCGATAAACAGCAGCGATGTCGATTCCTCCTCGCCGCAGTTCATGAAGAATGAGTTTGAGGCCTACACGAATTATCCCACAGGAGAGCCCAGCTACCGGCTTCCGCAGGCTGCGGAGGCTGCCAGACGCCAGGTGCTTGTGAGAGCGGAGCATGAACGGGCCAGGCGGGAAGGGGTTCTGACCGCCCGTCAGGACCGGCTCACCCGTCGGATCCTCCTCTCCGAGCTGGATGAACTGGAGCGGGATCTCCGCAGCATCGATACCCTGACGGAAAAGAGCAGGATCGCCGGGTCTCCCGAGCAGGCTTACGTTTCCATGCTGGAGAACAAGGAGGCGGGTCACAGAGGTTATCTGGATAATAATGTCTTCGAAAGCTCCCGCTATTTTGCGCGGGGAACCCGCCTGGTATGGATGGACATGGAAGGAAAGCGCGCCATGCTCGCCAACGGCTGGCCCCTCGAGGATCTCAATCTGTTAAGCCACCTTTACATACGACGGGCGATCCTTCAGTCCACTCTGTCTGATAAGGATACACTTGAGAAA
>JAFPTK010000018.1 GCA_017400305.1 Lachnospiraceae bacterium
AGACAGGCGGAGGCGCAGGGACGTGAGATCATCGAGGACGCCGTGGGCAAAGCGCAGCGGATCATCGACGATGCCACCAAGCAGGCGAATCTCATGAAACAGTCCGCGGTGCAGTATACGGATAAGCTGCTCCGGGATTATGAGCAGGTGCTGAACCGGACGATCTCCACCACCGAGCGCAGCTATGAGAATTTTGTCAAACAGATCGCGGGTTACCGCGATGTCGTCGTTGCCAATCGGGAGGAGTTAAAGCCCGCCCTGTCCGTGGCCGCTCCTCAGCCCGCACCGGCAGAGCCCGCGCCGGAGACGAATGTGATCCGGCCCGAAGCGCCGGAAGGCGCTCCGGAAGAGGGCGGAGAGGCTTAAGCAGAGATCCATGAAGGGCTGTTACGGCAATATCAGATCCCGCAGGAAAAGTGCGATCTTAAGAACCGCTGTTCTTGCGGGTTTTTCTTTGGGGATCTTCCTCCTGGGACTGCTCCTGTTTCATTCCGGCAGGAACCTGCTGTCGGTGATCGCCGCACTGGGTGCGATCCCCACAGGGCTTTCGGCGGTCAACATGATCCTGTTTCTCAAGGCAAGACCCTTGTCACAGGAAGCCTATGAAGCGATCGAACGGCACCGCGGAAAGCTTCTCATCCGGTATGAGATGGAGATGACCAGCTATGACAGGACCTGGCACATCGGTGCCTCCTGTGTGCTGAATAAGAATGTCTGTCTCTTTACGGAAGAGACCGATGCGGATCTGAACGCCTGTGAAAAGCATGTGCGGGAACAGCTTTCCATCGGCGGATATGAGGATCTGACCGTCAAGGTCTTCTCTGATCTTTCGCAGTTCACGGCGCGGCTCGATCAGCTCGAGAAGCTGCGCGACACGATGCACGCCGATCCCGCAGCCATCGAGGCTGCCTGGCAGCCGGGGACGACACAGACACCGGCCGGTATCCTGATGTCGATCTCTCTGTAACCCCGGTTTTATCTCATGAAAGAGATTCGGATCGATGAAAACGGGGCCGGTAAACGTCTGGACAAATTTCTCGGAAGAGTTCTCGCCGGCGCACCGAAATCCCTGCTCTATTCTCAGTTAAGGAAAAAGAACATCACGCTGAATGCCCGGAAAGCCGTCGGATCCGAGATCCTGACGGAGGGAGACCGCGTGCAGTGCTTTTTCTCCGATGAGACATGGGAGAAATTTCTACATCCCGGTCTGAAATCGGATCCCGGATCGGACCGCCTCTCGGACGAAGCGGCTGCCTGCTACCGGAAGCATCCGGAGATCAGGATCCTGCATGAGGATGCGGATCTGCTGATCGCCGAGAAGCCGGCGGGACTCCTCACCCAGCGGGCAAAGCCCGGCGATGAGAGCTTAAATGACTGGCTCATCGGATACCTCCTTCACAACGATCGGACAGATCCCGCATCTCTGGCAGTCTTTCGTCCCTCGGCCGCGCATCGGCTCGACCGGAATACGGGAGGGATCGTGATCATGACGCTGTCCCTGAAGGCGGCGCAGGTGATCGCAGCGTTGCTCAGGGAGCACCGCGTCGGGAAATACTACCTTGCCGTATTGCACGGGAGACTCCGTGAGCCCATGCGGATGCGCAGCCTTCATGACAAGGAGGAGCGAAAAAATCTCGTGAGGATCAGGGATCTGAAGACGGTTACCGAGGAGGATATCCGGTCCGGCGATCCAGAAGCAATACAGGATTGGGATCAAACGGGAGCCGACGATGATCGGTCCGATCCGGCGATGACCGTCTTTGCACCGGTTTCCTGTGATCCGGCGACGGATACCACATTGGTACTTGCGGGATTGCGGACCGGAAAAGCACACCAGCTGCGGGCGCAGTTTGCGGAACTCGGACATCCGATCGTCGGGGATCCCAAGTACGGCGGTTCCCGGACATCGGCCGACGGTAAGAAATACCATACCTCGGGTCAGCTCCTCCATGCGGCCTATCTGTCTTTTCCCGGCGGCCTGACGGATCTGCCCGGTGTGAGCGGAAAAGCATTCTACAGCGATCCCATGAAGAGAGGGGATGGGCGAGAGCAGGCGGACGGATGGCGCTTTTTCGCCGATCGTTATGCGGTGAACGAAGAGAAGATCCGGGAGACCATCCGGAATCATGAGGAGGTGATGCGGCTGTGAGTACCTGGAACTCCCGGGGACTCAGGGGGTCCACACTGGAGGAGCTGGTGAACCGGACCAACGAGAGGTATCTGGAACTGGGGCTGGCCCTCATCCAGAAGATCCCGACCCCCATCACGCCCATCGAGATCGACAAACAGTCGCGGCACATCACGCTCGCCTATTTTGACCAGAAGAGTACCGTGGATTACATCGGTGCCGTACAGGGGATCCCGGTCTGCTTCGATGCGAAGGAGTGCGCCTCCGACACCTTTGCCCTGCAGAACATCCATCCGCATCAGGTGGCTTTCATGGAGAACTTTGAAAAGCAGGACGGGATCGCGTTCTTCCTGATCTTCTTCACCGCGAGGAACCGGTTTTATTATCTGTCGCTCGGGCAGCTCCTGCCGTTCTGGCATCGGGCTGAGGAGGGGGGGCGAAAGAGCTTCCGGATCGAAGAACTGGATGCGCGGTTTTTCTTTGAGGAAGGGACGGAACGCTCCATCCTGGTGCCGTATCTGGATATGCTCAAGATCGATCTGGAGGACCGGGACGCATAGCGGTTGACAAAGAATCTCAATTTATCTATATTTTATATAGTTTTTTAACGGTATTAAGTGAAAAAGGAAACGATATGCTTGGAGAACTGACCCATACACCGGAAGGAGTGCGAGATCTCTACGGAGAAGCACTGAAGCGCCAGACCGCCGCAGAGGAGCGGATCGGTGAGACCTTTGCCGAGTTCGGCTATGAAAGGATCCGCACCCCCGCGCTGGAATATTATGATCTGTTTGCCGGCGAGATGGAGACCAAAAACGCCAACGATCTCTATAAATACGCCGACCGCGACGGAGCGACCATGGTGCTCAGGCCCGATTTCACCCCCTCCATCGCCAGATGCGCCGTCAAATACTTCCTGGAGAACGATGAGCCCCTAAGGCTTTGCTATCAGGGGAGCGTTTTTAACAATAAGAGGAGTCTGCAGGGGAAACTCAAGGAAGAGACACAGATGGGGGCGGAGCTCTACAATGATGCTTCCGTCCGCGCGGACGCGGAGATCATCGCCATGTCCATCCGGGCGCTCATCGCTTCCGGGATCACGGATATGCGGGTCAGCATCGGACATGTGGAATATTTCTACGGGATCTGCGAGGCGGCCGGGATCGATGCGGAGCTGGAGGATCAGCTTCTTGACTGCATCAGTGACAAGAATACCTTCGGCGTCGAAAAGCTTCTCAAGGAGCGCGATATCCCGGATCCCTGGCGCGGAGAGCTTCAGAAGGCGGCGGATCTCTTCTTTGGCGAAGAGGATCTCGCGGCATTGGAGCGATCCGTCAGCAATGAGCGGTCCCGGGCTGCGATCGCCAGACTGCGCGCGATCTGTGAGGCGTTAAAGGAATACGGCGTCGAACAGTATATCACCTGTGACCTGGGGCTGTTAAACCGCTACCGCTATTATACCGGCGTGGTATTTCGCGCCTACACCTCCGGGATCGGAGAGCCCATCGCCCGCGGGGGACGTTATGACAGGCTGCTGCAGAAATTCGGCCATTCCGCGCCCGCTGTGGGATTCATGGTGGTCACGGACGATATTGCCGCCGCGCTTTCCGCCGGGAAGAAGGAGAATCTCACGATCGCTCTGGGAAAGGGACGCCTTGCCAGGGAGGCCATGCGGATCCTGAAAGAATGCGGCATCACCTGCCCGGAGATGGATGATCCGGACACCAGAAAGCTGATCTTTACCAATGAGAAGGAACACCTTTCCTTTTTCCTGGCCAAGGGTCCGGACGTACCGACCTATGTGGAATACGGCGCGGCCGATATCGGGATCGTCGGTGCGGACACCATACTGGAGGAGGAGCGCCGCGTCAGTCAGGTGATGGATCTCGGCTTCGGAAAATGCCGGATGTGCGTCTGCGGAAGGCCGGAGGCGGCGGAACTCTTAAAGCACCATGAGATGATCCGGGTGGCCACGAAATATCCGAATATCGCCAGGGATCATTTCTACCGCACCAAGAAGCAGACGGTGGAGCTGATCAAATTAAACGGCTCCGTGGAGCTGGGGCCGATCGTCAACCTGACCGACGTGATCGTCGACATTGTCGAGACGGGTTCGACCCTTCGGGAAAACGGACTGACCGTACTGGAGGAGATCTGTCCGCTGTCCGCCCGCATGATCGTCAATCCGGTCAGCATGAGGATGCAGGCGGAACGGATCAAGGATCTGGTGAGCAGGGTCAGAGAGCAGATCAAAGCATGAGAGGATCGGGGAGGTTCATATGCGTATCGTAAAACTGGATCAGGGAGCTAAGAAAGATCTGCAGGAAAAGCTGCTGAAGAGAAGTCCGACACACTACACCGAATATGAACAGACCGTCGCCGAGATCGTATCGAATGTGCGTAACGGCGGCGATCAGGCGATGTTTGATTACACGGAGCGGTTTGACCATATCCGCCTCGATGCTTCCTCGATCCGCGTGACGGCGGAGGAGATCCGGGCTTCCTACGAAAGCCTTGATCCGGAATTTGTCGAGGTGATGAAGCGAAGCGCCGCCAATATCCGTGAATTCCATGAAAGACAGGTGCGGCAGAGCTGGTTTGAGACCAAACCCGACGGGTCGATCCTGGGACAGCGTGTGACGCCCATCGAGATCTCCGGTGTCTATGTCCCCGGCGGCAAAGCGGCTTACCCCTCCAGCGTCCTGATGAACATCGTCCCGGCAAAGGTCGCCGGCGTAAAGAGGATCATCATGTGCACTCCTCCCGGAGCGGACGGGAAGGTCAATGCCGGAACCCTTGTCGCGGCGTATATCGCGGGAGTCGATGAGGTATACAAGGTCGGCGGTGCGCAGGCCATTGCCGCCATGGCGTTTGGAACGGAGAGCATCCCGCAGGTGGATAAGATCACCGGCCCGGGAAACATCTTCGTGGCACTTGCCAAGAAGGCGGTGTTCGGATATGTCTCCATCGATTCCATCGCCGGGCCCTCCGAGATCCTGGTGCTCGCGGATGAGACAGCCGAGCCGCGGTATGTGGCGGCAGACCTCCTCTCCCAGGCCGAGCATGATGAGATGGCGAGCGCGATCCTGATCACGACCTCCGGAAAACTGGCGGAGGAGGTATCGGCGGAGATCGACCGCATGACGCAGACGCTTGCCCGCAAAGAGATCATCTTAAAATCACTGGAAAACTACGGTTATCTCTTTGTGGCGGATACGGTGGAGGAGCTCATCGATGCGGCCAACGATATCGCCTCCGAGCACATGGAGATCCTGATGCGGGATCCCTGGCAGGTGATGACGAAGATCAGAAATGCCGGCGCGATCTTTTTGGGACCCTGGTCTTCGGAGCCGCTCGGCGACTATTTTGCGGGGCCCAATCATATCCTGCCGACCAACCGGACGGCGCGATTCTTTTCGCCCCTGTCCGTGGACGACTTTATCAAGAAGTCCAGCGTCATCTGTTATTCCGAGGAGGCGCTTAAGCGCGACAGTGAGGATATCGAGCGCTTCGCGAAAGAAGAAGGATTGACGGCCCATGCGAATTCCATCGCGGTGCGGTTTTCTAAACCGTGTGAGCGCAGGACGGAATAAGCTCTTAATGGGGTATTTCCTGACCCGATCAACATCTGTCTGCGGCAGAGCGTCGCAATAACGGGACAACATCTTCAAGGAGGATTTTGCGTCATGGCAAGAACCGCAACCGTACAGAGAAAGACCGGCGAGACGGACATCACCGTCGAGCTCAATCTCGATGGAACCGGGAAGGCAAGGATCGAGACCGGGATCGGTTTCTTTGATCATATGCTGGATGCCTTTACCAGGCACGGATTCTTTGATCTCACCGTGAGAGCAAAGGGGGATCTGAATGTTGACGGACACCACACGGTGGAGGATGTGGGCATCGTCCTGGGACAGGCCATCGCGGAAGCACTCGGCGACAAGGCCGGCATCCGACGCTACGGAGACTGCATCCTGCCGATGGATGAATCGCTGGCCCTCGCCGCGGTGGATCTCTGCGGCAGGCCGTATTTCGTGATGGATGCCGATATCACCGCGCCGATGGTCGGTGACTTCGACACGGAACTGGTGCATGAATTTTTCTACGCGGTGAGCTATGGTGCCATGATGAACCTGCATCTGCGGATCCTCACGGGGACCAACGCGCACCACATGATCGAAGCCATGTTCAAGGCGTTCTCCAAGGCGCTTGATCAGGCCACGGCGTTTGATCCGCGGTTAGATGGCGTACTCAGCACCAAAGGGAGCCTGTGAGAAATGAAGAGGATCACAGAATGAGTCAGGCACTTAAGAAGATCGGGATCGGCTGCTTTACCGCGGAACCGAAGGAGGATGCGGAAGCGGTCGAAGAGGCGTTTTCCCTCATCCGCGGCGGCGCGCAGCTCCTCCTTGCGATCGATCGCGGCGGGATGGATGATGCCGCGCATCAGCGGTCCATGGACGCCCTGAAGGCGGTCTGCTCTTCGGTGGATGTGCCGGTGCTCGGAACCGGCGAGATCCGTCGGATGGAGGATGTGAAGAAGCTTCTGTACGCCGGGTGCGACCGCGTGGCCCTGCCCGGAACGGCGCTCGATGACAGGGCGCTTTTTGACGAAGTGCTGGGGAAGTTCGGCGATCTGCGGCTGGCGGCTCTGGTCGATCCTGCGGAGGCAGAGCGCATGGAATCGCTGCGCGCCGCAGAGGGGGAGTCACGTTTCCCCATCCCTGTCGTTGGGATCACTCCCGATGGGATGAAAGCGGCGTCCGGGGAGTACGCTGTCTCCGCGGATCTGTTGCCCGGGAAGCTCACTGCGGCGATCGCGTGGAAGGATCTCAAGAAAGGACCGGATGGTCTGGTCCCGGTCGTCGCGCAGGATTACCGCACGGATGAAGTACTGATGGTGGCCTATATGAACGAGGAGGCCTATCTCCATACGATCGAGACGGGGCGTATGACCTATTACTCCCGCAGCAGGAAGGAGCAGTGGGTAAAGGGCGATACCAGCGGGCATTACCAGTATGTGCGCTCCCTCACCGCGGACTGTGATCTGGACACGATCCTCGCAAAGGTCAAGCAGGTCGGAGCGGCCTGCCATACCGGGGCAAGATCCTGCTTTTTCAACGAGATCGCGAAGCGGGAGGAGTCTTACAAGAATCCGCAGCAGGTGCTGAACGATGTCTACGCGGTGATCGCGGACCGCAAGGTACATCCCAAAGAGGGAAGCTATACCAACTATCTCTTTGACAAGGGCATTGACAAGATCTTAAAGAAATGCGGAGAGGAGGCGACCGAGATCGTGATCGCCGCCAAGAACCCGAATGACAATGAGATCAAATACGAGATCGCGGATTTCCTCTATCACGTGATGGTCCTCATGGTGGAAAAGGGCGTGACCTGGGACGAGATCACGGAGGAACTGGCACGGAGATGATCCTTAAAAAAGCGTGATCTGTAATGGTGAGAGACGGCGGGAAGGCAGAGTGGCTGGATGTTTGCAGGTGACAGATTGGCACTCCCCGATGAGATCCTGCTCTCGGTGGAAAAACCGGAGCGCTACATCGGCGGTGAAGTGAACAGTGTGATCAAGGACAAGGAGGCGGTCGACGTGCGATTCGCCTTTTGTTTTCCGGATGTCTATGAGATCGGGATGAGTCATATCGGCATCCAGATCCTCTACGGGCTGTTCAACAGCTATCCCGATGTCTGGTGTGAGCGTGTGTATTCCCCCTGGACCGATCTTGACGCGATCCTGCGGGAGAAAAAGATCCCGCTCTTTGCACTGGAATCCCAGGACCCGGTCCGGGAATTTGATTTTCTGGGTTTTACGCTGCAGTATGAGATGTGCTACACCAATGTGCTGCAGGTATTGGAACTCTCCGGGATCCCGCTGTTGTCGCGGGAGCGGACGGAGGAGGATCCGATCGTCCTCGCCGGCGGCCCCTGCACGTACAATCCGGAACCGGTCGCGGATTTCTTTGATCTTTTCTACATCGGAGAAGGGGAGACCCAGTACCGGGCCTTCTTTGACCTGTATAAACAGGTCCGTTCGGAGGGGGGAGACCGCAGGGAGTTTCTGATCCGGGCAGCGCGGGAGATCCCGGGGATCTACGTCCCCTCACTCTATGAGATCGATTATCATACAGACGGCACCATCCGCGCCATGCGCCCTCTGATCGACGGGATCCCGTCGGTTGTCCGACGCGAAGTGGTGCGGGACATGTCCGATGTCTATTATCCGGATGCTCCGTTGGTTCCCTTTATCAAAGTGACACAGGATCGTGTGGCGCTTGAGATCATGCGCGGATGTATCCGCGGCTGCCGTTTCTGTCAGGCGGGACAGCTCTACAAGCCGCTTCGGGAGAAGAGCCTGGAAGCGTGTCGGGACAGCGCGGAGAAGATGCTCCGGTCGACCGGACACGAGGAGATCTCCCTGTGCTCCTTAAGCTCCAGCGATTACACCTATCTGCCGGAATTGCTGGATTATCTGATGGAAACCACAGGGCGGGAGCACGTCAACGTCTCCCTCCCGTCCCTTCGGATCGATGCGTTTTCCCTGGATGTGATGGCGAAGGTACAGGATGTCAAGAAGTCCAGCCTCACCTTCGCGCCGGAGGCGGGCAGTCAGCGGCTTCGGGATGTGATCAATAAGGGACTCACCGAGGAGGATATCCTGCACGGTGCGCATGAAGCGTTTCTCGGGGGCTGGCACCGTGTGAAGCTCTATTTCATGCTGGGGCTGCCGACGGAGACCCGGGAGGACATCGAGGGGATCGGAGACATCGCGAATAAGATCGCCGCGGAATACTTTGACACCGTTCCCAAAGAGGATCGGGGCGGACAGTCCATCGAGATCGTCGCCAGCACCTCGTTCTTCGTCCCCAAGCCTTTTACGGCATTTCAGTGGGCGCCAATGCACACGAAGGAGGACTTTCTTGAGCGTGCGCAGATGACCAAACGCGGGATCATGAGTCAGATCAATCAGAAGCGTATCCGCTACAACTGGCACAATGCCGATGAATCGGTGCTGGAGGGCGTCTTTGCGCGCGGCGACCGGCGTCTGTCGGAGGTGATCCTCGCCGCTTATCGAGACGGCTGCGTCTTTGACGCCTGGGGCGAGCAGTTCCATTATGACCGCTGGATGGCGGCCTTCGCGCGATGCGGTCTGGACCCGGAATTCTATTATCTGCGGGAACGCCCGGAGGACGAGATCTTCCCCTGGGATTTTATCGACATGGGGGTCTCGAAGGAGTATCTGCTCAGAGAGTGGAGAGAGGCGCGCGCGGGGCGCAAGAGCGCCAATTGCCGCGAGCGCTGCCTGGGGTGCGGGGCGACCGCCTATCAGTGCGGGATCTGCGTGATGGGAAGGAGAACAGATGCCTGAATTCTACGATTATCGATTGAAGTTCTCGAAGAACGGCCCGGTGCGCTTCGTCGGGCATCTGGATGTCATGCGGTATTTTCAGAAGGCGAACCGCAGGGCAGGGCTTCCCATGCGGTATTCGGAGGGTTTCTCTCCCCATCAGATCATGTCCTTTGCGCTGCCGCTCTCGGTCGGTGCGACCTCCGACGGGGAGTACCTGGACATGAGCCTCATGCAGGAGACCGCACCGGAAGAGATCATCGCGCGGTTAAATGAAGTGATGCACGAGGGGATCGAGGCACGCGCCTGCCGATCGCTCCCGGAGCATTCCCCCAAGGCCATGACGGTGATCGCGGCGGCGAAGTATCATTTGTCGCTCCGGGAATCCGCCCTGCCGTGTCCGGCCGGTGAATATGCGGATCATCTGCGGGATTTCCTGAACCGAGGGCAGATCCTCACGGAAAAGAAGACGAAGAAGGGTGTGCAGCAGGTGGATCTCAAACCGCTCATCCATGAATCCGATGTCCGGGAGGACGGCTCACTGCTTGCGATCCTGCATGCCGGCAGCAAGGATCACGTAAAACCGGCACTGCTGTACGAGGCCTTTCATCAGGCGAACGGCTGGGAGTCCGCTCCCAATATGTTAAAAGTGCATCGGATCGATCTCTATGAGGAGCAGGAGGGGCGTCTGGTCCCTCTCATCGAGACGGATCCCGGTGCGGACGCGATCCCACTAAACGATTAAGGAAGTCTTAAGAAAGTCTTAAAGACTTCCTGTCAGATCGCATGATATGATACTATCCATGAAAAAGAGACTATTGACGATCCTTTTGATCCTTTCAGAATTATCCTGCACGGTTTCGGCACTTTCCGGTGACAAGATGAGTGTATCTGCCGCAGAGGTACAGACGATCGAAGCAAGCGATCCTTCGTCTGCCGCGTCTGCTGCGCAATCATCTTCGGATCCCGCGGGAAGCGGCAATGCTTCCGGTGTATCTGCGGCGGGAGATAGCGGGAATAACGAGCAGAATCTTGCGGATGCGGTCTTTTCGGTCGAAGCTTCCGCGCAGGCGGTGACGGACGCCGCCGCGGCAGCATCGACAGATCCGCAGGCATCCGCTGTCAGCGGAGTCTCCGCTTCGGAGAGCGCGACTTCGCAGACCGGTGAAGCCAATACCGGTGCGGCAGCCGCATCCGCTGCGAGTGCGGCGGCAACCGGCGATGCATCCGCTGCGAGTACAGCGGGAACCGTCACCGCACCTGCTGCAGGCACAGAGATCACAGCACCTTCCGTCCCTGCGGACAGCGGCGTTACGACGCCCATCGTCGAAGAACCGGTCGTGATCACAGAGACCACGGAGTATTTTCCGGCACAGGAACCGGTCTATGAGGAATACCTGGACGATGCGCTGGAGGAGGCCATGAAGGACGAGATCGATGAGGATCT
>JAFPTK010000168.1 GCA_017400305.1 Lachnospiraceae bacterium
GGTACCGCGTGACCTCCCCTGATCAGGGGAAGATTTATGAGATTAGTAGAAACAATAGCACCGACAGGAGGATTTGTAAAGAGAAAAATAAAATGGAGTCAAACAGAACCGTCCCCTTTGACTCCATGCACCTCAGGATCCCGGTCTGTCTTCCGCCCCCCGGGATCCCCGTCCGTGCTGTTCTGGCGCCCATTATAACATGGATCGGCTCCCGCATCATGTCTATTAAATTATCGAATAATCATTTCATGAAAGATTTTTGTAAATTATACTTGACATCCTGCCATTGATGTCGTATTATCATGTCAGAAGCTTCCAAAAAGACTTACCGACGGGTAAGCAGACAGGAAACCAGCAATTCATCTCTAAGAGAAAGGATGGGAATAAAAATGTTCAGATCAGCAGGATTAGCAATCGGAATTACCGTCGGAATTATCATTAGCGTGATACTGTTGAAATTTATGAACAAGGACGGCAGGATGCGGACCAAGTATGATGAGATGCAGGAGAAGGCGCGGGGCAAGGCCTATATGTATTCCTTCTGGACACTCGCCGCCTGCGAGACACTGGTGAGCCTCTTCGCCGACCTGGAGGTGAATCCCTTCGGGAATCCCTTCACAGCCAATCTGACCTGTGTGATCATCGCGGCTCTGGTCCATGCCTCGTATTCGATCTGGAATAACGCTTACATGGGCCTGAACAACAACTACAAGCGATATACCGTCTGCATGATCCTGATCGGCCTCGTCAACCTGATGTGCGCCATCTACGGCATCACAAGCGGCTACATGATCATGGACGGCGTCCTGCAGCCTTCCTTCACCAATCTGATGTGCGCGGTCATCTTCATCGCGATCGCGGCAGAGCTGTTCATCAAGAACACACGCGACGCCGGAAGAGAGGAGGATTAAAGATATGAAGAATCTGAAGCTCAAATCGGCACGCGCCGCCAAGGATCTGTCACAGGAAGAACTGGCGAAAATCTGTCAGGTCTCGCGCCAGACCATCAGTGCGATCGAAAAAGGAGACTATAACCCGACGATCAACCTGTGCATCTCCATCTGCAAAGCTCTTGACCGGACACTGGATGAACTGTTCTGGGAGTGACCTCCCGGATCCGCGGTCAACGACAGCCCCCTCTGAGACTACCCCCGATGCCTCTCATGACATCGGGGGTATCATCTTTTCTCCGACAGGCGTATAATGAGGCAGATGAGATGAACGCATCCACAGGAGGAATCCCCATGACGATGTCGATCCGTGAAAAAGTACATGCCATGAAGCTTCTGTCCCCGACGATGGCGGCGACGGACAGCGCCACCAAAAATGCCGCGCTGCTTGCGATCGCGGATGCCCTGGCGGCAAGCAGGGAGGAGATCTTCGCGGCGAATGCCGCCGATATGGCCGCCGCTTCCGAGAGCGGGATCAGCGAAGCGGTGCAGAAGCGCCTGAAATTCGACGAAGGGAAGCTCTCCGCCTGTACAGAGGGCTTAAAGCAGCTGGCTGAGCTCCCGGATCCGGTGGGCAGGATCACCCTGCAGCGCGAGATGGACCGGGATCTCGTACTCACCCGGATCACCGTTCCGATCGGTGTGATCGGCGTGATCTTTGAGGCGCGCCCCGATGCACTGGTGCAGATCTCGGGTCTCTGCATCAAGAGCGGCAACTGCGCGATCTTAAAGGGCGGGCGGGAATCGCAGCAGACCTGCGGTGTCCTGTTTGCGATCATCCGGAAAGCCGCAGCGGACGCCGGCCTTCCCGCGGACGCTCTCCTGCAGGTCTCCACACACGACGAGATCGATGAGCTCTTAAAGCTCGATGAAGATGTGGATCTCATCATCCCCAGAGGCTCCAACGCCTTCGTCCGGCATATCATGGACAACACGCGGATCCCGGTGATGGGACACGCGGAAGGGATCTGCCATATCTATGTGGATGCCTCGGCGGATCAGGAGATGGCGATCCCGGTGATCCTGGATGCCAAGACCCAGTACCCCGCCGCCTGCAATGCCGTGGAGACCGTTCTCGTCTCCCGCGCGATCGCCGGGGATTTCCTGCCGAAGCTTGCCACCGCACTTTCGGAAGCCCATGTGACGGTCCGGGGCGATGAAGAAGTGGCCGGAATCATCGACGTCGCGGGCGACCTCCTTTCCCCGGAGGATTATCACACGGAGTACGGTGACCTGACCCTCGCCGTCAGGCTCGTCGACGATGTCACACAGGCGGTCGGTCACATCAATGCGTATGGTTCGCGCCACACGGATGCGATCCTCGCCGAGGATCCCGCGGCGGTGAAAACCTTCTTTGCTCTGGTGGATTCCGCCGGCGTCTACCACAACTGCTCCACCCGGTTTGCCGACGGCTTCCGCTACGGCTTCGGCGCCGAGGTCGGCATCTCCACCGGGAAGCTGCACGCCCGCGGGCCGGTCGGACTGGAGGGTCTGACTACCTACCGCTACCGGATCGAGGGCGCGGGACAATGCGTCAGAGAATACGCGGAAGGCACACGTTCCTTCCACTTCAAGGACCTGTAACCGACGTCACATTTCCGGGATCCCTCTTCCTCATGACGGATCATGGAGCCAAAAATATGCCGGATCAGTTCTCAAGGACACAGCTCTTATACGGGGCGGAAGCCATGGAAAAGCTCGCCTCTTCCCGTGTCGCCGTCTTCGGGGTCGGCGGCGTGGGCGGTTATGTGGTGGAAGCGCTCGCGCGCAGCGGGATCGGCGCCCTGGATCTCATCGATGACGACCGGGTCTGCCTGACCAATTTAAACCGCCAGATCCTGGCGACCCGGGAGACGCTCGGGCAATACAAGGTCGCGGTGGCCGAGGAACGGGTCCGCACGATCAACCCGGATTGCAGGGTCCGGACCTACCGGACCTTCTTCCTGCCGGAGACACAGGATCAGTTTGATTTCCATGAATACGACTATGTGGTCGACGCGATCGATACGGTCACCGGAAAGCTCGCCATCATCGAAAAGGCCAAAAAAGCGGCGGTGCCCGTCATCTCCTCGATGGGCGCCGGCAACAAGATCCATGCCGACCGATTCGAGGTGGCCGACCTCTACGAGACCTCCGTCTGCCCGCTTGCCAAGGTCATGCGGCACGAATGCAGCAAACGGGGGATCGACTCCCTGAAGGTGGTGTACTCCAGGGAAAAACCGATACCACCCGCGCAGGACCCGTCCGAAAGAGAGGAGACACCCACCGGCCGTCGGAGCATTCCCGGCTCCACGGCATTTGTCCCCTCCGTCGTCGGACTGATCATCGCCGGGGAAGTGATCAACGATCTGACCGGGTCGCAGTGAAAGAGCTTTTTTGCCAACGTTACGGAAGATGTTTGCATTTTCACGTGTATATTATTATGATGGAAGGGTGAAAGCCCTGCGGGGATCTGTTCCCTGACAGGAGTTACGGAAGCGAGGAGTCAACCATGAACGGAAAAAAACTTACGGATGAAGTAATGGAAGGGGTAACCGGCGGTGCATCCGCTCTGAAAGTCGAGGCGAAATCGATCGCCTGCTGCGGTCTCTGCGGCCAGCCGGTCCAATATCTCGATCAGGTACGGATCGAGGGCGGCAACACAGGCAGTTACAAGTGCACCAACGTGGCCTGTCAGAACGGTAAGGACGGAAAGATCCTGTACAACAATCAGGTCAAATGGAAGCCCGCCGCGAAATGATCTCACA
>JAFPTK010000003.1 GCA_017400305.1 Lachnospiraceae bacterium
ACATCCAGCTGCTCCAGCGTGCCCTGTATGGCCTGGGCGCCTCCGGTGAACCGGACCGCCGTACGCGGAAACGGCACGGGCGGGGCAAAGGGCGGCAACGGGGCTCTCACGCCTCCGGAGACCGCAGGGAGCGCCCAAAGCTCATGCCATTTATGAGTGATCGAGGAGGGAAGGGAGGGATCGAACCGCTCCTTGCCGCCGGTCAGCTGCTCCTTTCTGCGCTCCTCCAGAAAGGACTGCAGACCCTGCCGGAACAGGTCGGGGAGCCTCCCCGCATATGCTGTCGACGCGGTCGCGATCCTTCCGGTCAGCTGTGAGAGGGGATCGTCAACCCCCGTCCCGCCTCCGCCGGAAAACGACCGGGACAGGGTGTCGCCGGTGGATCGCAGCGCTTCCAAGGCCTCCGTGAGTCTTGCGGTCACGGCGGTATGATCCGGCGAACGGAGGGGATCAAAGAGACTCTCCTCCAACGGGATCTCCTCCGTGAGGATCCCCACCACGGCTTCCAGGCGCTGATCCAGCCCGGTCAGATCCAGGCGCCGCTCGCTCCTTAAGGAGACGTCCGCGATCTGATCCGCGGCCCAGCGAAACCAGGGGACCGGATCCCCTTCCACGGGCGGTTCCTCGCCCAGCGCCTGCCGGTAGGCCTTCTCCCCTCTTCCGAAGTCCTGGCCGATGCGATCCCCGTCCCCGGAGAGCTCCCAGATCTCTCCCCAGGTGTGTTCCTCCCACTGCGGGACCCCGCCGCCAGACTCCGCCTTCTCCCGTGCCAGGCGGTCCAGCTTCTGCCCGGCCAGAGCGGCGAGTCTGCCGATCTGATCCCTCATCGCGTCGGTGATCAGATTCATCTGCCGGACCACCGTGCGGCACTGTCTCTGGGCGACCACTTCCCGCGCTCCCTCCGGATGCGCCTTCAGCCAGTCGCCGCTTAACTCCCACAGTCTCCATACGGCGCCGTCCAGCCGGGTATAGCCCCGCTCGATCTGTGTCTGGGAGGTCGGCATCGGCACGTCCATCTCATGAAAGAGCGCGTCGATGGCACCAAAGAGGTTCACCGCGTCTTCCGGATAGAGCTCCGTCAGTTTTGTCTGCAGCACGGACACCCGGAGCAGACGGTTGAGCGCCTCCCGGATGCTGCCCGTCCGCGCGAATCCCAGTGCGTCACCGGCTCCGATCTCAGGGAGAGCACTGCCGGACCGCTCCTGCTGCTGTTCAGAGGGCTCGTAGCTCCAGAGCGAGAACCATTTTAAAGGCAGGGGATGCCGCTCCTTCAGATGCGGGACGAGTCGTCCCGTATATTCGCCGCACTCCCGCGCATCCGCGATACTGCGGTTGTAGAGCATCCGCGTCTGTGACAGGATCGTCTCCCCGGGGACCTGTCCCTCCGTGTTCTCCCGCTCCCCCGCATGGGCGGCGAGGAAGGCCGAGCAGGCTGCGGTAAGATTCGTATAGAGGCCGATGACCGCCGGGAGATAGTTCCTGATCTCCGCCTCCGCAAGCGGCAGCGTCTCGGTCTGGATCCCCAGGAGACTATCCAGCGCGTTCAGCACACCCTGTCCGGGGAAGGGCGCGGCCTGCAGATCCTCCCGGTGCTGCTCCCGGTAGGTCTTTTCCTCCTCCCTGAGGACATTGCGTCCGCCGTAATAGTACCGGACCCGCAGGGGCATCCCGGGAGGAAGCGCGATCCCCCCGTCCGTGATGGCTGAGGGATCGAGGCCCGGGATCTGCGGCGCGTTCGGGATCTCCTTCTTTTCCCCTTCCCCAAACGGCGTCGGGACCTTTAATCCGCGGCGCTTTTCCTCGGTGGTCGGCTCCTTTTTCTGCTCACCCGGCAGGATCAGCCGCTGCAGGGAGATGTTGTAGAGCTCCCCCAGCTGGAAGCCGGTGGTGTCGTAGTGATTGTGGCGGATGATGAATTCCGCGAGATCGATCTCGGGGCCCAGCCGTGCCATTTCCGTCTGCAGCTGATTGCAGATCGCGTTGGTCGAGGAGTAGACATTGAAGCGCTTTCCCTGACTGCGGGGTGTTCTCCTCGCCAGATAGCTCCGGCAGGAACCCAGGGCCATCTGATAGGCCATCTGCAGGGTCTCATACTGCTCCTGCCTGCCCTGAAAGGTTGCCTCCATCGGGGTTTTTAACAGCCTCACGAGGTTAAAGACATCCGCCAGCACATTCTCGACCGCATCATCCCCGTCCTCGGTGCTGTTCTCATGCACGATCCGCATATGGCGCTCCAGGGATTCGTAGGAATGCCGCTCAAAGACGAGCAGGCCCGCCACCCGGCGTCTCTGCTCCTCCTCCGGATCCCGTCCCCGGTTCCCCTGTACCGGTGCGCCGTTTAACTGCCGCTGTCCGTTCTGCTGTTGTATCCGCTCGTCGTCCCTTCTTTCGGGCGCTTCGAGCAGCACCGTATTTGCCATGCCGTGTCCCTTATGCGCTCAGATGCGCGGTCAATACAGCGATTTCCCGAAGATGAGTTCGTCGTAGGGCGCGAAATCGCCGCGGGTCAGCACGCCGCCGACCTTGACGAACTCCGACTGCACCGCCTGCAGATAATGCTTCATGTGCACCTTTCCGTCCCCGTAGCTCTTGTCCGCCACGGCGAGGAACGCGGCATTTAAGATGCAGTTCTTGATGTTACCGCCGACCAGATCGTATTTCTCCGCCAGGAACCGGATGTCCACATCGTCGGCTAACGGGGTATCCTTGGGGATCGTCGTGCGCCAGAGCATCTCCCGGGTATCGGGATCGGGCTTCTGGAATTCGACGATATACTTCATCCGTCGGAAGAAGGCCGGATCGATATTGTGCTTGTAGTTGGTGGCCAGGACCGATACGCCGTCATAGCCCTCCACCTCCTGCAGGAGCAGCGCGGTCTTGTTGTTGTTGGAGGCCTGGTTGGAGCCGCCGTCGTCCGCGCGCTTGGCAAAGAGCGTGTCGCACTCGTCAAAGAACAGGACGACGTTGCACTTCTTGGCCTCCCGGAAGATCATCGAGATCGACTTCTCCGTCTCACCGACGTATTTATCGATGACCTTGGACAGATCCACGCGGTAGAGCTCCAGATTGAGCTCATGGGCGATGACCTGCGCGCACATGGATTTTCCGGTACCGGGCGCGCCGAAGAGCAGCACCGAGAGGCCGCGCCCGTAGGGGTATTTCTTGGTGTAGTGCCATCCCTCGTAGACGTCCTTGCGATAAGTCATCTGATCGATCGCCCGCTCGATGGCCGTGCGCTGGTCCACGCTCATGACGATATCCTCAAAGCCGAAGTTGGCCTTGATCTTGGTCGCCTTTTGGGTGAGCTCCGAGCTCATCTGATCGTAGCAGCCCTTGAAGAGCTTCTCTCGGGTGACGACCTCCTCCTTGTCCATGATCGCGAGCTTCTTGGCCTGCGCCAGGGCCGCCTTGATCTTGCCCGGGGTGAAGAGGAACTTCGTGGCCATCTCCAGCAGATCCACCTCCTCCGTGAGATCGTAGCCCTGTGAGAAATGATGCCAGCAGATCTCACGGGAGCCGTTGTCCGGCGTCAGGATCTCCAGATCCGTGAAGTCCTCTCTTGTGATGTCGCGCATCGCGAGCTGAAGCTTGCTGAGGGCGAAGACCGTCACCTTTTTCTGGGTGAGCTTCCCGAAGGCGAGATCCATATAACCGTAGAATTTTTCCTTCTCATCCTCACGGAATTCCAGTTCCTCCAGCACGCAGCAGGCGTTGGTCAGCAGGCACTCCCTCGTCACGGCCCAGAGGGCTTTTTCTACAAACTGGAAATCGTAGACAAAGAGCTTCTTGCAGTTTAAGGAGATCGCCTGCTGCCCGCGCTCCCTGCAGAAGAGCTTGATGAAAAACTTCCGTCCGCTGCCCTCGTCGCCCCAGAGGGCAAAGATCCGCGAGCCCTCGCGGTAGGAGATCTTCATCGCTTCCAGCTGTCCTTCGTTCGCAAGGATCGGATCGAGCTCCGCGTTGTCCGTGAGCATCTTGATGAAGCGGCTGTAATTCTCGTCCAGTTTCTCCGGATGTCTGCCGAAGAGGAAATCGATGATCCGCTTGTCCGGGGACACCGCGGTGGAGAAGGGCATGCTCGGCGACACGTGCAGATCCAGGACCGGCAGGAGCTGCTCTAAACACGTGGACATATCGCCGTAGGCGCCGGTGATGGAATAGTCCTCTCCGAAGTAGAGCTTCGCGGCGGATTCGATGGTCGGCGACGAGAGGGATCCGTTCTCGTTGACGATCTGGAAGATCCCCGCGTAATCGGTCTGCGTGGAGGACAGGATGCCGCAGGCGAAGCAGAATAAGGTAAAGGGCTCAAACTCCATGCGCCTCGCAAGATCATGGAAGGGCATGCGGGTCCCGGCCTGCATCGCCGCCTCCGCGCGGGCCTCGATGGACAGGATCCTCTCGGGGAGACTCCCCGATCCGGCACCCGTCCGGCCTTCCTCCGGAAGCGCCTCCTCACCGCCAAGGAAATCCGACATCGCATCCATGAGCTCGCTGTCCCGCTCGTCCTGCGTCTCCGGTTCCTCCTCCCCGTCGTCGTCCGGCACGGCGAACGCGCCGAAGAGGTCGAGGAGTTCGGATTCGTCAAAGGCGTCCTCCTCTTCTCCTTCGCTCTCTGCCCCGGCAGCCTGAGGCGTCCCGCCCCCCTGCTGTCTCACATGCTCGCGATAGCGCGCGATCTGCTCTCTGGCAGCGTCGCTCGCAATCCCCAGATCGGGGTAGAGCACGTTCTTGTAACCGCCCTGCCCGTTGTCATACACGCTCTTCATGTGCTCTAAATACTGATCCAGAGAGCGGTTTACGCAGTCGAAGATCTCGCGCATGTAGTCGTCGTAGGTGGCAAAGGGCACGATATCCGGTTCCGGCGTCTTCGGTTCCGCAGCCGCGGACTCCGCAACCACGGGCTCCGGGATCGTCTGTTCTGTCTGGTCCTTTTTCTTTCTGGGCATCGTATCTCTCCTTACGGGCGAAGCGGCGGACTGGTCAGATGATCGTTGCGCCGTTGATAGTCATTCATGGAATTGCCGGAGATATCCTCGTAGAGGATCTTCGTCGTATTGCCGGAGACATCGTATCCGGTCAGATCACCGACCTGCGCATCGGGGTCCTTTACGATCTCGATGGAATTGCCGGAGATATCGTTCTTGAACCGGAACCTGCCGCGGATATCCTCGGTGCTGTAGGCAGCCTGCACGTAGACACCCGTATTCTCCTTATTGTCATCCTGTTCGCCGTTTAAGAATCCGCGGAGCTTCTGGATCTTGGCTGCGATCTGATCGGTCATCCGCTGGATCATGGACCTGGAAGGTGCCTCTCCGGGTTCCGTCGTAACCGCCGGCTGTACGTTCTGCACGGTATTCCCCGGGGTCGCTTCCGCCGCGGTGTAGGCCTTTGCCACGGTTCTGGATTCCGTCTGCACGCCCTGTGCCGCACTCTCCTGCGATCCGGCCGAGGTCCTCGTCCCGGTGCTCCTGCCGGTCACGGCGGCCGCTGTGGTCCTCGTCCCGATGCTGCTTCCGGTCGCGGCGGCCACTGTGGTCCTCGTCCCGGTGCTGCCTCCGGCCGCGGCGGCGCTCTTCTGATCCTGCATGCTGCTCTGCGCCGCTCCCTGCGCCGCAGGAGCCTGGCTGCTGCCCGTGGCGGCGGATCCCGTCGTCACGCTGCTCCCGGTACCGGCCGTGGCGGCAGATCCCGCGGCGGCGCTGTCATCGGTGCTTCCCGTCCCGGATCCGTCGGCGTCGTCGGATACGGTATCCTGAGAAGCCGCCTCCGCAGAGTTTCCGGACACATCATTGGCTGAGACGTCCTCGATCCGCTGTCCGTTCTCATCAAAGCCCTCCGGCATCTCGGTGCCCTCTTCCACCAGCTCCGGCACCTCGATCTTCAGATAGTCCACGGGGACCTCCTCCGGCGGGATCTCCTCAAAGGCCAGATATCCGTTGAAGGCGTAGCCGATCTTCACACCGTCCTTCGTCTCCGCCGCGATATAGGACCAGTTCTTCCCGCGATAGACCACATACCCCGGCGTCCCCGGCGGCATCTTGTACAGGATCGTCGCTAAGAGGTTCGGGGCCTCTCTGAGCCGCAGGATGGTGATCCTGTTGGTCGTCTGCAGCAGGTAGAAATGCCGGTCCGTGACATCGACCCCCTCGATGATCACCCGTTCCGGTTCCGCCGTCTCCGTCTCTGTCACCGCCTCTGCTGCGGTCTCCGCGGTCTCCTGATCCGCAAGTTCTCCGAGATCGCTGTAGATCAGGTCGCCCTCTGCTGCCACACCCGTCACCAGATCGATCTGATAATCCGTCTCCTGTTCGATGGGATCGGGTCTGCTCTCCCGGGAAGAGAGGCGCGTATTCAATTCCATTCCCGCCAACAGCCCTGCCGCCAGATAAAAGGCAGCAACGGCGGGTAGTATGATCTGATACTTCTTCATGCTGATCCCTCTTCGGTACGCCTTAAGTCGTCGGCATCTGGATGTAGATGCCCATTCCGTTCCCCGGCATGGACTTGGCGTAGATCGTACCGCCGTAGTACTCCACGATCGCTCTCGCCTGTGCCAGTCCCAGTCCGTTGCCGCTGATCCGGTTGCTGCCCTGATAGTTCAGTTCGAAGATGTGGCTGGTCTCATCCGGCGGCAGTCCCTCTCCGTTGTCCTTGCAGACGACGAACAGATCGTCCTCGATATGGGAGATCGTGACCACCAGGGAGCCGTGCCGTTTCATATACTTGATCGAGTTGTCGTAGATGTTTAGGAACAGCGTGCGCAGCATCGCCGGATCGGCCTTGACGAGGAAGGCGTCCTCGCTCGAGGAGACCCGGATCACGACCCCCGCCTCCGTGGCGGCTTCCTTGAGCTGCTTTGCCACCTCATTCGCGATCCCGATGATATTGACCGTCCGCTTCTTCTCCCTCTCGTCGGGATGGATCGGCAGGATCGCCGTCTTCTCCGAGAAGGTCTTGCTCTGTTCCTCCTGCTCGGCGACGATCCGTTTTAAGGAGGCGATCTCTCCCTCCAGCATGTTGTTCTCCTGCAGGGTGATGAGCTTCTCCTTCTCCACGGCTTCCAGTGCCCGCTTCGTGGTCGAGAGCTCCTCATTCACCGCATCCACCGCCTGCTTCTTGTCCGTCTCCGCGAACTTCAAGTCCTCCTCCAGACGCTCGATCTCGGCGAGGGGCTCCTCCTGGGCCTTCAGGCACACGAAGCACCCGGCGATCGCCAGGATACTGTGCAGGATGAAGAAGAACAGCCAGGCCGCCAGATCCAGCCGGATGAAGAATAACAGCGTCAGCGCATAGCAGACTGCCGCGGATAACAGCAATCCGATCTGTAGTTTTCTCATGTTCCGTATCTCCCCGTGCTCAGATGAAGGTCAGGATCCCGGAAAATCCTGTCATGGACAGCACCTGCATGATCGGGGCCTGCACATTCATCATCTTCATCGTCCCGTTCTTGCTCATGGCGGTCTTCTGCCCCAGCATCAGCGCGCGAAGCCCCGCGCTGGACAGATAGTTCACACCGCCGAAGTCCAGTATGACATGTTTGGCCTGCTGGAAGCAGGACAGGATCTTCGCCTGCAGCTCCGGCGCCGTATTGATGTCTACCGAGCCCTCCACTGCCAGTTGGATCGTATCACCGTTTACTGTTTCCTGGATCGTCATGTTGTCCTCCTTTTTATGAATCGATATCCGATCATCCCAATACCACACCGCCGTCGTATGACTGTCTCGCATCCAGTTCCCCCGGAGTCGGCTCCGCCACCTGAGCGTTGATATCCAGATAGACATTGCCGTCCAGCGTATCGCCCTCCGACAGCTGCAGCAGATGGATCCGGCTGCGTGCCGGGCGGAACTGATCGATGAGGTGCATGAGCTGCGAGCGGTCCGTCTCCGTGAGGGGCTTCCGCACCAGGATATTCACGTCATAGATGCTCTCCCCGATCAGTTTCATCCCCATGGTCTCCCCCGCTCCTCATAGGACCGGATGGTGTTCTGCTCGATGATGAGCGGCTTCTCGTTCAATACGATGGACAAAAGCCGCTCGATGCAGGCGCGGGTTCCCTTGATGCGGTTTAACTGATAGGCCTCCCGGACCAGCATCCGCTCCGTCTCCTCCGCGAGGTATCCGCCGCTTAAGTCGATCCCCATCCAGGAGGCGTAGACCGGCAGGAGCGATGCCGGGCAGGTGTCGATGTCGAGCAGCTCCGGCAGCACATCGATCTGCTCCTCCATGTCATTGTAGATGGAATTGTAGATCGCGAGAAACCGGTGAAAGAAATCGCCGCTCCTCCGATAGACATCGGGGAACGCGTCCTCCCAGGTATCGGCCTTGCGATACAGCTTCAGCCGGGACAGCATCCCCTCCCCCGTTCCGGTCACGTCGATGGAGAGATACAGGATCCGTCCCTTCAGTCCGTGCAGCAGCAGGTCGGAGCGCCCGACAAAGCGCTTTCCGTGATACCGCTCACAGAGCTCCTTCTTCCGCTCGTCCGGCACGGTCTCATCCACGAGGAATTCGTCGATGGATACGGGCGTCGGGTCATCCGCCGGGACGAACACCGGTTCATTGACGGCGAAGGCGTAGACGTAGAGCACCATCTCCTCCGGAATAGCGGACTGAAAGCAGAACCGTCCCCAGTCCGCATCGTCCTCCGCGCTGTCGATCCCGCGGAGATAGATCCGGTGGATCCCCGTGTCCGCGGCGAGACGGATCCGCTCGTTATCATCCAGCTCCCCGCCGATGATCAATGCCTGCCGCAGTCGGTTTTTCTTGATGGTATAGGTGATACCGGGCATGTCTTCTCCTTATCTCTGCTCGTATGCGATCTCTTCGATCACGATCTCCCCCGGGTAGAGGAGGCAGTTTTTGTCCGGGAGGATATCCGCGTCCTGCATCCTCACAAAGGTCGCCGTCTGCGGCCTGAGGGACAGTTCGTAGACGAATTCCACACAGGGGAGCATCTCCACGGCATGGAAGATATCGTCGAATTTAAGCAGCTCCCCGAAGCCCTTATCCGACCGGAGATAATCCGTCTTTTCCCGGATCAGGGCTTCGATCTGGGCGCGGGCGTTCTCGTAGTGCGGCTTCACGTAGATCCTGGCGGTCACGTTGACGGAGGCATACATCGGCTGTAAGATCTCCACCCGCGTCGACAGAAGCCTGCGCCTCTCCAACTCCTTAAGGATCGTCTTCTCATAGATGGGCGACAGCTTCGGAAACCGCTCGTCCGTGGCGGGCTTTACCGCAATCTGTATGAGATTGCGCTCCGCGTCCATGGAGGCGCCGACCTTGTGGATGCAGAGTCCGGGCGTTCGCTGCACGATCCGCTGGTAATCCGCTTCCGTCACCGCCGTGTACGGGGTCTCGATATCCTTAAGGAACCGCTGCCGCACGGATTCCAGGCGCTCGCGGTAGGCTCCTCCCATGCCGGCTCCCGGCGCGTAGTACCGGATGCCGCTCCGGTCATGATCCGAGACGAGGGTATTGCCGGCGCGGATGTTGCCCTCCGAGCCGCGCATCGTACTGCAGGCCGCCAGGAACAGCTGGGCACCGATGAAGGCACCGGCGTCCTCGATGACGATGGTCCCGTCATTTTCCAGCAGATGATAGGTCAGGGCTTCGTCCTCATACCGGTCCGGACGGACGAAGTCATAGATCGCTTCCCCGTTCGCCGCCGTCCGCTTCGCCAGGATGCAGAAGCTCTCATTCACCAGATGCTTATAGGGCAGCTCGATCACCTGATCGTCATAGCCCAGGACCTTCCCCAGGGCGTATCGTCTGGCCACATCCTCCGTGTAGACGAGGACCTCCACACAGCCGCGGCCGGAGAGCGGCGCGAACCCGTAGCGCGACCGGTCGAAGCGGATGCTGTGCCGGCCGTTTCCCAGATCCTTCCGCTCGTAATACCTGCCCTGCTTCTCGCCCCCCTCGGTGATCTCGTAGCGGCGGTAGCTTCCGCCCTTCTCCTCCCGCACAAAGACATCGATGTAGGCCTCGCGGGAGATCTCGCTCTCCAGCTCCACCTCCTGCGCCTTGTGAAAGGTGTGCACCTCGGAGAGGGTGTCCTTCTGCCAGACCTCGAAGAGGAAGCCCCAGATCGCCGTCACGCGCGGCCGCACATCGTAATCGGCGCGGGTGAGCACTGCGCGGATACAGTATCCCTCCGGGATCCCGGCCGCGTCCTTATCCTGCCACAGGGCGGCACTCTCCTCCGGGAGTCTGAGCCGCACCTCCCCGCTGGTGAGGAAGGCATTGGTGCAGTCCCGCACCTTGAGCGGCACGAATCCCTGATCGGTGTACAGCTCCCAGCTGATGGCCGCAAAGGTATTTTCTACATGCTCCGGCAGCGGGTTTCTCCCGCCCCGCTCCCGCAGACTGAAATAAAAGATCACCTCCCGGCGAGACTCCGGCAGCCGGTTCAGGATCAGATACAGCGCGTCCTGCGCCTGCGGCTGCTCCCCGAAGATCTCCACGGGCACCGCGGTCTCGTGGTCTAAGAGCGGCGCGCAGTCGCGGATGATCACCTTCTTTTCATGGGTCTTGCGGTCCTCGGTCTCCCGTCTGCTGTACGCCGCCGTCACCCGGCTGTCATCCACCGCGATCCGGCGGTTGGTCTCAAAGGTCAGGGGACCCAGCCGGAACTTGTGATTCTGCGGCAGCATCACGGGGGCCTTCACGCCCTCGGCGCACAGGAGGAGTCTGGCAGGTCTTCCCTTGCGGATCTCGAATCCCACTAACTTCATCAGATTCTGACGTACCCGGAAGGGGATCTGCAGAAGTCTCTCCTGCTGCAGCGTCTCGAAGCCGATCATGTTCTCCAGGATGGTGATGCCCGGATCCGCCGCGTTGAAATTGGTCCAGTCCTTCGTGTAGAGCGGGATCTGTGTCAGGGCTTCCTGATAGCGCTCCTCATAGGATTTACTTTCGGTTTCCGTGTATTCCAGCATTTCGTCACTCCGTCACATCTGATCCATCACCGTCACGGTGTACTCCCCGCCCCTGCAGAGCATGCAGGGCGTCACTCTGACATCGTCCAGATCCATCTCATGGGTCCCGGTATCGTCCGTATAGCGGGCGATCATCACCGAACGCCTAACGATCGCCTTGGATTTGAGGGAGGAGAGGCGCATGAGCAGCTGCGTCCTGCCGGGCAGTACGCCGATCCGCCAGCCTCTCCCGGTGCCGTATCCCAGGGGGTTCAAATAATCATCCAGGCAGGCGCGCATCTCGTCCCGGATCTCAAAGCTGTGATCGATATCCAGCACCTTGACCCAGACGCTGACCGAGATCTCCACGAAGATCGGCTCCACGATCTTAAGACGCTCCGGAAGGATCGTGAGCTCGCACTGCTTTAACAGGTACTGCCGGAGTCCTCCCACGATCCGGTGGAAGGCGTAGGAGCCGTCCGCGTAATCCTTCATCAGGAGGACAAAGGTCACCTCGTCCTCCGCGTTCCCCGTGGCGGTCCCCTCCACGAGGCCTGCCACCTGGTCGATCGTATCGGAATAGGCCATCACGGCGCGGCAGTAATCTCTGATCGTCACCAGTCTCCCCCGGCTGGACAGGATGCTGGCACCCCGCTCCAGTGCGGAATCGACCGATTCGATGTTGCTGCCGCCGTATGCCTTGACCGGATTGGAGACCCGGTCGATATACAGGAAATTCCCGGTCAGCGAATTGATCGTCTCCGCCGGCACATTTCCCGCTTCCCCGTTGCAGCAGCGGACCATAATGGTGAAGGCGGTGTCGTCCAGCACCCGCGGGAGCCAGGTCTTCACGCCGTCGCCGAAGACGATCTGTCCCGTCATCCGATCCAGCCGATAGCTGCGGGGATCCTCCGCGGTCTCCAGCCGGGATACCTCATGCCAGCGGACGTAGAAGGCCGAGATCGCGCCAGTGATATCATACTCCGCCCGGGTGTCATCCGGCCGGTCTGCCAGCATGGCCTTCATCTGTTCTCTCGGCCAGCGCCCCATCTCGTTCACCCAGACATCCGCATCGAGGATATTGAAGACGCCGATGGCAAACCGCATCCCCGGCCGGATCTCCTCCACGTAGAAGGACTGCGTCGGCCGGGTGTCGATATTGGACACCTGCACCGCGTTCAGGTCGATCCCCATGATCCGGGGCAATCCCTTGTCCGCATCGGCGCGCGGGCTTCCCGGGGCACGCCTGACACGGATCCAGCAGAGTCTCTTCCCCTCCTGCACCGTACGGGCCATATCCGAGGGCGGCAGGAACATCACCACGCCGGAGCGGGTGAAATCCCTGGTGTGATCCAGCACCTTGAGAGGCTCAAAGCCCTCGCGGCTCGCGTACTCGAATACACACGGCACCTCCGCGGACCGCGCGCCGTCTTCGATCCGGAACAGGATGCTGATGGGTCCCGCGGTCATCCGGTCGGAAAAGCCCAGATAGAGGGCGTCCTCCTGGTAAGCCCCGGGCTCAAACAGGGAAAAGCCCTTTCCCGCCTTCATGAGGGTGGTCAGATCCCGGCGGTTCGTGCCGAAGACGCCCTCCATCCGGAGCGGATCCACGTAGCTCTCCTCGTAGCTGTAGGAGATGCTCAGCCCGTCGATCACCGGATAGTGGTGGATCGCGGGACGATAGTAGCAGTTGTCGGCCCGGAGGATCTGGAGCCTGAGGCACCTTCCCTCATACGCCCCCGCGGCGATCTGTTCCCAGTCATCCGGGCAACGGAAGCGGATCTCCAGTTCCCTCACTTCCGGCCTGGCAAAGAGCATGGTCTCCCCGGAGAATTCGGGGATGCGCTTCCAGCCCGTCCCGTTGTAATACTCGATCATGACCTCATCGGCGCAGCACTCCGCCGGAGAGTCCGTCTTTTCCGCCCGGGGTTTGCGCTTGATCACCTTTAAGCTGTTGTCGATGGTCTCCTGCGAGACGCCGATGGGATGCTCCCCGTAGGAGATCCGGAAGCGCAGCGTGATCTCCGATCCCGCCATCCGGAAATAGTCGTCGTGCCCGATGAAGCACTCCTGGAACAGGGAAAGGGTGTCCCCAAAGGGCTGGAAGTGACCGACCTCGCAGTCTCTGCGGCCGTCGCTCACATGCTGCGCCGGGGTGGCATCGCCGTGGGAAGCGAACCGCACGCTCTCCACCGGAACGGTCTGATGCACCGGCTCCGTCGCCGTCAGGAGCAGGGCACGGCAGCTCTTCTCACCGATCCGGTATCGCGCCGCCTCCCCGGGGATCGTGATGGACAGGATGCGGATCTCCGGATCCCCGTCCTCCGTGATCTCCTCACAGGATGACACCGGGATCAGCGCATCGTCCCGATCGCAGATTTCGAACCGATATCTGCCGGCCAGGATGTCATCGGCGAGCCTCCCGCCGCCCGCGATCCGCACATGGACGCTCTCTCCCGCGCCGTCGAAGACCGCATCGTGGTAAAAGACCACCGCGTACTGCTCGATCCCCTCCTTCTCACCGAAGAGTCTGAACGGCCGGATCTGCGGCGTCTCTTCCTCCTCTGAGATCGCTTCCTCCGGGATCACCGTTTCGATGATCTCCTCCTCCGATTCCTCCCTGGGATACGCCACCGGCGGCACCTTGACGAAATCGCCCAGGATGGGTGCGATCACGCCGGTCTCCCCGTCGGTCATGTAGGCAGCCGACAGCTCCACCCCCGTCACGTAGATCGAGTGATCCGCCTCAAAGACGATGGGCTCTGTGTCCGTCTCGGCGAGCAGACGGGTCCCCTTGGGGATATCCGTCCCGGGCACCCCGACGTCCGCGAGGTTGAACACCACGATGCTGCTCGCCGGTCTGGCGGGCAGGAGCGAGATGTCGAGCATGTTGACAAATTCCGTATGATAGCGGTCAACGACATCCCCCATCCGGTCAATATTCTCCTTCATCAGACCGGAGAAGATCCGCGCCAGGGCATATCCGATATCGGGATTCTCCTCATCCATCTGCCATCCGGTCCCGTAGGAATCCGACAGCTCCCGGATGCGTTCCTCGATATCCGCCTGTGTCCGTTCGTCAATCGTCAGTTTCTTCCAGTGATTCCGGTTCAAAAACTTCCTCCTCCGTTTCGGTGTTTTCCGGTTCTCCCTGCAGATAGAACGGGAAGACGAAATTATCCCGCACGTTGCTGTTCCTCACGGTGTAATCGATGCGGAACAGGAGCATGCCGCTGCCGCCCTCCTCCGCGGAGATCTCCACGGAACCCACGCGCGGCTCCTGCATCAGGATCTGTTCCTTCAGTGTGCGGATCGCCATATTGAGCACCGTGTGATTCATCTCCATAAAGGTGAACCCCATCAGATTGGTCCCGAATTCCGGCCGCATGGGACGCTCGGTCAGCTGTGTCATGAGGATCAGCCATACCGCCTGTCTCACACTCTCCCTTCCGGAGACAGTCTGCAGCCGCCCCGTCGCACGGTCGATGGCGGGAGGGAACTGCATCCCCGTTCCGAGGAATTCCAGTTCGTTGTCTGTCTCCTGCATCCTGCGCCTCTCCTTTCGTCTGTCCTGTCTCTCCGGTTCCCGATGCCCGGCATCAGCCGAGCATGACGGGCTTGCCCTTCACCATCACGGATCCTGCGGCTGTCACATCGATCTTGCCGCTGCCGTTTACGGTGACCGCGGAGCCCTCCAGCCTGGCATTGCCCTCGGCCTTCATGTTGATCGCCCCCTCGGTCTGCAGGGAGAGCTGTTTCGCGTTGATCGTGATCTTGCCGTCGTTCATCGCCACCGAGATGTCATCTCCCACATTGATCAGGAGCTTTTTCTCCGCCTTGACCGAGATCACGCCCTTGTCGGATTTCATCTCCACCAGGCACTTGCCCTCGGCGTCCGAGAGGGTGATGGTCTTCTTCTTGTTATCCAGCCGGATGTAATGCGACTTGTCTTCGCCCGCGGTCCTCAGCTCCATGGAGTCCTGCGCGCCCTCTCCCTCCTTCTCGTCCAGGATCGAGATCATGTTGCCATTTCGCGTGATGATCCTCTTATTCCGGTTGTTCTCGTCCTTGGACTTCTTTAAGAAGCTGTCGCCCGCCTTGGGGATACAGCCGATCACAAAGGGCTTCTCGATGTTGCCCTCCTCAAAGATCACCAACACCTCATCCCCGACCTCCGGCAGGAAGTAGAAGCCGTATTCCGTTCCCAGATAGGGCATGGCCACTCTGGCCCACCGGATGATATTGGACTCCTCGTCGCGCGTGTGGATCATCACGCAGATCCGTCCGCCCATTTCGGAGGAGTAATTCTGCGTCACCTGTCCCACGAGTACGCCGAAGATCCGGTTGTCCCCGGTGTCGGTCTTGGTGACCTGTCTGTTCGCTATGTCATCGATGATATCGTAAAAGCCCATCTCTTCCTCCGAGGCGCTTATTCCAGCTTGGCCGCACGGCCGGTGATCTGGGTCCGGAAGCCTCTGTCGTCGGTCATCAGATGCCGTACGCCCACCAGATACCAGGTGTTGGATACGGCGGTGCCAAAGCCGGTCAGGGTGATGAATTTCCCGGGGATCAGCTCCGGCAGTCCCGTGATCTCCGCCCGCAGGGTGCCGTACCGGTAGCTGATGTCATCCATGTGGAACGACGCGCGGCACTCCGCCTCCTGCTTGGAGTGCACCGTGGGATCGACCACCACCTTTTCCGACCCCTCCAACAGATCCTTCGTCCGGGACGCGGTGGAGATCTTGTTGGAGACCCTCTTGCGTGCGTAGATCATCCGTCCGGTCTCGATATCCGTGGCGCGGACCTCCACCGAGTTGGCCAGTCCCGTGATGTCATATTCCACATCGAGGGACAGGAACAGATCCGCCGGTGTGAATTCAAAGAGCTTGCTCACGTCGCTCCTGGCCGCGCGGAAGATCACCTGTCCGCCGATGACGTAGAACTCATAATTAAATTTCTTGGCCGCCCGCACCACAAATTCATAGTCGCTCTCCGAGATCATCTCGATGGTGACGTCGGCGTTGTCCGCCTCGGAGCCGATGAACTCCTCGTCGGGGGTCTTGCTGACGGACAGCTCCCGGATGATCTCCCCGCTCTGCATATTCTGATAGACGCTGCGGTCAAAGATCTCCCGGACGGCCTTTCCCCAGGTATTCGCCTTGAGCTGCCTGTTGGAGCGGTTGGCCATCATCATCCCCTTCACATCATAGGCCGTCACCCGGATCCCGGGCATCTCTCCCGGCCGGTAGAGGAAGTTCACCCGGGCGATGAAGCCCCGGAACACCTCTCTGGCTTTGGTCCCGTAGCCGAGATAGACCCGGACGGCCGACCCCAGCAGGATGTATTGGGACACCTTATCAAAGAGGAATTCGGACCGGATCTCGTCATACACATTGTAGAAGACCCAGGTCGCCATGGAGGCCTCAAAGCCGCTGGTCAGATCGATCTCCAGGTCGGAGAGGGTGATGCCGTCCTTATTCTCCGAGAGCTTCTTGTCCCCGACGATGATCTCGGCCAGGGCATACTTGAAGTTCCCGTAGTATTCCTTTTGTTCCGCGTAGCTGTAGGTCGCCATCGCATCAGACTCCCATATTGAGGAGACCGGTCACGCCCTGTCCGACCCGCGTGGTATCCAACAGCCGGCTGCCTCCGAAGGCGCGCTCATACGCCTCCTCCCAGTAGCCCATATCGGTGGCCGTGACGCTCTCATCGCGGAGGTAGATCTGCAGATCCACCGTCGCCCGGACGGGACGTCCGTAGAGATCGAACATCGTATAATTCGCCACCACCTGTCGGAGGACCCCGGCGTACTCCATCGGGCCCCAGCAGAACTTCACCCCGCGGGTGTGGGGGTCCCTGAGCGCCGCGGTGAAGCCCTCCACCTCGGTCTGGAGCGGCACCCGGCTGCCGACGGCGATCTTCTTGTAGGCCTTCTTCAGGGCCGCTTTGGTCGCAACATCCAGATGGGTCATTGTGGTGTACCGGCTTCCCACGAAGGAATCCGTCGCACTCATCTGATCGAACAGGAGCTGCACACCCATCTCGACATGGAGCGGCACCGCTCCCTTGGTGATCTGATTCCTCCCGCCGGAGTAGTTGATCTTGGCGATGTTGGCGCCTCCCTCGTAGCTGTTGATCTTAAGCGAGGAGGGATTGAACTGCACCGTAAAGCTCTTGTCGTAAATGGGGCTCGACTGCGAAGCTGCCATGGCGGCCTCAAGCTTCTTCTTGTACTCCTCATATTCGGCGCCGCCGCCCTTTCTCGCCATCTCCTCGAGCTGCTTCTGCTGACCGGTGCGCGCGGCGAGGTCGGTGAGCTGGGAGAGCTTCCCGCTCTCTCCCTTCAGGATCTGATTGGCGCTCTTCGCGCTCACGGCGTCCTCGAGATTGAGGGACTCCTGATAGGTACGGTCGTCGGCGATCAGGATCTTCGCCTTGGCCACCGTCCCCATTGCCTGTTTTAAACTGTCACTCAGTGCCATACGTTTCTCCCCTTACTGTCCGCCTCAGCCGAACAGGTTTCCGAATTTCTCGGAGATCACATTGACGATATCCTCGGAAGCGTCGGTGTCTACGGAGAAGCCCGCCTCGCCGAAGGCCTCGTTGAAGGCGCTGTCCCAGTACTCCCGGTCGGAGAGATACTCCAGCGCGGAATCCGACTGCAGGATCTCCAGATTCACCTGCGCCCGGATGGGATTGCCCTTTTTGTTGAACATGGTGTAGTTCACATCCACCATGGAGAGCTCGCCGTGGAAGTACATGCTGCTCCAGTAGAAGACGACCTGCTTCGTCTCCTTGTAGAGTAAGAGCGACACTAACGCCTCCACCGGCTCCCGGACCGAGTAGTCTCCTCCCAGCAGATCCGCGGCTCCCGCCACCGCGTTACCCACCCCGAGGTCCAAGTTGGAGGAGATGAAGGCATCATACACATTGGTCTGGTCAAAGAGGAGCTGCACCTGCAGCACCGTCTCCGGCGCCCGCTCGATGGTGATCTGCTGCTGGATGCTCTCGTCTCCGAGTCCCTGTCTCTGGTTAAAGGAGCCCGCGGAGGTGCGGAAGCGGAGCGACGACGGATTGTACTGCACCTTCATCGCGCGGAATTTCTGTGCCGCGAAGGCGTTGCGGATCTCATCCCCGGAGGCCTTTTTCTGCATGGCTGTCGTCGCGTCGGCGTTCATCACCTGTCCGACGGGCACGTCCTTGAGTGCTGCCGCGATGCCCTTGTTGGAGCTTCTCTGGGTGAGCTCCCGGAGTGCCTTGACGCTGGTGTTGACCTCATTCCTCGCCGCGTCGTCATAGTCCGCCTGCGTGTTCCGCTCTCTGACAAAGAGCAGCGCCTTGGGCACATTGCCGGCCATCGTATCCGCTTCGTCATATAATTGTTTCAGGGTATCCTCTATCATCTGCCGATCCTCCGCCGTACCGCAAGCTGCCGCTTACTCTCACCAGCCTCTGCGCTTCCTCTCGTCCGAGAGCCTCCGCTCCAGACGGTTCATCACCTGATCCGAGATCCGGTCAATGCTCTGATCGATCTCTCTGCCGATCCGGGCCTCCAGGTCCGGGACCGGTGTGCTGTGCTCCTCCTGTACCTTAAGCTGTCTGTTATCCACCTGCGTCACATGCCGTTCATTGTGCACGACGCGGGTTTCCACCTGCCGGTTGGTCTCCTCCAGGAGCCGGCGCTGCTCATTTAACTCCTCCAGCACCTCCTCGGTCACGAGGTTGCGGATCTCGCGATGGATCATGGAGAGCCTCTGCTCCGAACGCGTCTCCTGCCCGGGAGCGGCCGCGGCCTCTCTCTCCTTTAACAGCTCCTCCACCCGTTCGGTCACGCGCTCGGTCACGCGCTCGGTGTCCCGCCGCACTTCCTCTCTGGTGTGGATGATCCGCTCATTCTCCTCGATCTCGCGGTTGAACTGCTCCACATCGGTCGCCTGGACCATCGGACTCTCCGCGAAGTGCTCCGGGGAACGGAGATATTCTCTGAGCAGTTCCTTGCCCTGTCCCCCGTCTGCGGGGATCATCTCGTCGATCACCCTGCGGAGCTCGACGGTGCGCGCTTCCTCCTCTTTCTTATCCCGCCGGACCTGATCCGCGTAAGCCGCGGGATGCAGCATGGCCTCCATGCTCTCCCGGTAGATCTGCTCTCTGTCCCTGACGGTCTCCACACGCGTGGGCCGGGCGATCACCTCGCGGATCCGGTCACGGAACCGCTCCTGCCGCAAGACATTCCTGCGGCTGATCTCACGCAGCTCCTCGCGGAAGGCTTCCTGTCTCTCTCTTAACCGCTCCTCCTCCCGCTCCCGGATGATCTGCTCCTGCTGCCAGGTCGTCTGCTCCGTCACGCGATCGCCCTCGTGCACGATCGTCTGATCCCCTTCGCGGGGATAGGTGCTTACCTGTGTCAGGTCCGTCCTCTGTGTCATCCCGGTGTTGTCGACGAGGATCCTGTCCCCCGCCCGGTCGACCCGCAGGAGATTCTGCACGGTGTCGCCGGCCCGGTAGACCGCTCCGGCAAGCTCCGTGGTATGGCCTGCGATACGGTCTCCCTCGCGGATGTTCGTCAGGTTCTCCTCCATGCGAAGGAGCGTCGTCTCGGCGCTTCGGTAGAGCGCCTGCTCAGTGTGCAGCCACGTATTCGCGACGTGATCATGGATCTCCTCCGCGCGCGATTCGTAGAGATCGCCGGCGATATTGAGGAGCACGGCCGAGCTTAAGAGATTGGTGATGCTCTCCTGGGTGGTCTCGGTCTCCTCGCTGATATTCTCCTCGTAGGTATTCTCCCTCCGGTAGATCAACGGCATGGATCGGGAGAGCAGCGTGTTCTCCGTCCGGTTTAAGAGGATCTGCGTCCCCAGGCGCTCCGACGGGGCAAGGGTAAGCTCCGCCGATTCCACGCGCTGTGCCGGTCCCTTCCCGGGAAGGAAGCGCTCTACGATCCGCGTGAGCTCGGCGGTCTGAAGGCGCTCTAAGATCCGCTCGTGGAGGCGCAACTCCCTCTCCTCCTCCCGGACGGTCTGCGTCCGGATCTCCCGCTCCCGCTCGGTCTGCCTCTCCTCACGGATCGACGCGATCTCCGACCGGTTCCTCTCATAGAACCGTAACAGCTCCCTCGTGTCATGCGTCTGCTTCGTCAGCCGCCGGATCTCGCGCATGAAGCTCTTCTCATCCCGGATCCCCAGCTGGTGCAGCACCGTGGTGATGAACGCGCGATCCTGATAGGTGTAGTGCGCATCGGCGGACACGGTCAGGCGGTTGATCAGGTTGTTGATGATCTCCATCCGCCGGCGGCTGTTGTAGGTGATATTCCGCTCCTCCACCAGGTTGGTCACATTGCCCTCCACCAGATAGAGCTCCGGCGGGGTGGTGACCAGATGCAGCAGCTCCCCGGGGCGGATCCCGCTCCCGGTCACGTTGTAATTGCCGCGGATGCGTTCACCGAATCCCTCCCCGGCCGCGGTGAGCGAGATATTCGCCGTCACACGGATCGGCCCTTTGACCTTTAACAGTTCCCTCACTACTTACCAGCCTCCGAAGAGGAGATATTCGCGGAGCCATGGCTGAACATATGACGGTAGGCGATGGTGGTCGTCTCCGTCAACAGGCCGCTGCGCTCCGCGTCCAGCTCACCGAAATCCTTGGCGATGACCGTACAGCCCGTGAACAGGTACTGCCTGACGGCCCGGAAGGTGTGATTGGTCGTGCTGTAGGTCCCCACCGCAAGGTAGAGCGGCAGGAGCAGATCGATCCCGAGGCTCAGCGGATTCGTTCCCCCCGTCCCCACATAGGTCTCCACCTGGAGGGTGAAGGGCTTGCTGATGGGCTTGCGCAGCATGTGCACGTAATCGTTGACGCCGCCCTCCTGCAGATAGTCGTACTCGTTCTCCTTGCGGAAGGCCCGTATCTTGCGGCACGGCACATCAAAGACCGCCTCCACGGTCAGCAGATAGCTGAAGCTCTCCACCGGATCGGCGCGGCTTAACTGCAGCAGATCCTGCGCGTCCTCAACGATCCCGTTGACGATATTCTTCCCCTCATCCTGTAAATCCGTCAGATTGGCCATCCCGTCTCTCCTGTACCGTCAGTGCAGCGGCTTTACGGCCGCATCCTGACGGGCTTCATATCCAGAATACTCTTTTCCCGCCTGTCTTCCGAGGGATTCAAGCTCTCATTGATCCGCGAGATCTCCCCGCACCAGCGTCTCCTCTCGTGATGCTCCATCTTGAGCACCTCCGATTCGCTCCAGTGGAAATAGTAGGAGACGAACGCCATCTCACGGTAGAGCTCCTGCTGCGGATAAAGCTCTATCCCTCTTCGGTAAAATTTACCGGCACCTCAAAGCTCTTCCCGCAGTCCGGGCAGACGCAGTGCATGACCGGCGGCTCGATATCGTTGATCCGCTGGTACATCTCCTGCAGGAACGCCAGATCGGCGGTGAAGAGCCGCTCGATGTGCGACGGGGTGATGATCTCCAGCCCCTCGATCTCCGTCACCACCTTGGAGAGGATGACGATGGTCAGGTAGGAGGGATTCTGCAGTACCTTGGGGTCCCTCGTGGCGGAGATCTCATCCATCGCCGTGGCTAAGCGCATCTTCCCCCTGCGGTGGATCTCCCCGCTCAGATCGACATAGCCCTTTGGCAGTGTGAATTCATAAACCGTTTCCATTGCTTTTTCCTCCTGTCCTGATCAGGGCGCTTCCCGGCGTCCGTATCTGTTCCCGGCGGCGCGTGCCTGCGCATGCCTCATACTACCATGCCCCGGCCGGGCTGTGACACCCGGCGGGAGCCCCGACCGATATCAGATCGTCGGGATCGTGAGTTCCTCGTAAGCGATCTCCACCGACTCAATGGCGATATCGCTTGTCTTTGCGTCGAACTCCGGTGCCGTGTACTTGGTCACCCATGCATTGGTGAGCACCCACACGCGCGTGCCGATCGTCCAGTCCAGAGCCTGGGGAACCGTGGTGTTCGTGTCGATCAGCTCGATCGATACGGTGTGGCGCGGGAGCTGTCCCCGGGTCTCGGAGACGCATTCGATCGCCCACTGTTTGAAATTGTTGTCCGGCGTATAGCCGAAGCGCAGGGTCACGTTGCCGTGCTTCACCAGGCCCGGCACCTTGACAGGCGCCAGCGAATTGGCGTTGCCCTGACGGAACTCGATGACATCCACCGTGGCATCGATCCCCGTGACCTGGCTGAAGGCCGCGTGGGCGTCGATGTCCTTGACCTCCACGCGGAAATTCATTTTGGTTAAGGGATAAGCGAGGCCTTTATTTTCGTTATAGTAAATGCCGTCGCCCACACCTTCTGTTGTATTAGCCATAGATCCTCTCCTTTACTCAGATGCTGTCCCGGATCATCGGGACGTTTCTACGTCATCCGTTCCCGTCTCAGCCCTCGCTGCCAGCCTCCTCGGTGGTCGCATTGGCCGCTTCCGCGGTGTGCTGCGTGACACGGAAGATCACGAACTCTGCGGGTCTCGACGGTGCGATACCGACGTTGCAGATGAGACGTCCGTTCATGATGTCCTCTCTCGTCATGGTCTGTGCTCCGATCTCGACGAAGTAGGCCTCCTGCGGAGTCGATCCGGCCAACATCCCGGTGCGCCACATACTGTCGAGGAAGGCGCTGATCGTCATGCTGACACGCTGCCACAGGCGCATGTCGTTGGGCTCGAAGACGACCCAGTTCGTATTGGCCTTGATGCTCTCCTCCACGAAGATGAACAGACGGCGGACGTTGACATACTTGAAGGCCGAGTTGCTGGATGCCGTGCGGGCACCCCAGACGCGGATCCCCTGTCCGGGCAGCGAGCGGATCAGATTGACACCCTCGGGATTGAGGATGTCCTGCTCCTCCTTGCTGTAGTTGACCTTGAGCCCTGAGCAGAAGACCACCTCATTGGCGGGTGCCTTGTGTACGCCGCGGTTGATGTCCGTCCGAGAATACACACCGAGGACAGCACCGGACGGCGGGACGAAGCCCACCTTGTTGGCGCCGCGGTCAAAGACCTGGATCCACGGATGATACATCGCCGCATAGGTCGAATCGATCATCCCGCGGTAGGCGATCAGCTCTTCGGTCTTGTACATCTCCTCCGGCATATCGATGACGGCGAAGCGGCTGCGCATGTTCTCGCAGTGTCCGACCAGGGCTGCCACGACCTCAGGGATCGTGATGCCCGGGACCGCCATCATGCTGACCAGATCGTTCTCCACAAAGGACTGGATCCCGGTGCGGCGCTCCGGTCCCTCATCGCTGCCGATGAAGGTTCCGGCGTTCACCTTGCCGATGTTGCCGTCGCTCCCGCCCTCCAGGGTCAGCATGCCGCTCTCCTGGTCGTCGCCCAGGATCGCCGCGACGGGGTTGCCGATCTCCACCTCCTGCGCCAGCGTGAGCTTCACGATGTTGCTGCCCGCTGCCTTGGCGGAGAGGTAATTCGGAGAGGTCGGATTGAGGGTCAGCCCCTGATAGTTCTCGACCTCGTCATTGTGTCTGACCTGCATGTCAAAAGCAGCCAGTGTGACCACTTTCTTCGGGATGACCGACTCGTCCACCACATCGCCCTTGAACTCCTCCTCAAAGGTGACCGTCTCGTCATAGATGACGGAGATGCGGTTGTACTCGCCGTCAAAGCAGACCATGTCTCCCTCGCGGAAACCGTCGACGCTCTTGGCCACATAGGTGGCCTCGCCGCTCTTCGCGATGAGCTGCATCTTGCGCTTGTTCACCGTGTTGAAGGAGAGCTGGATCCGATTGCCCCACTTCCCTTCGTTGGCGGCCTTCGCTGTCAGGATGCCGCTCTTTTTCTGTGCGCAGGCTGCGCCGGGAGCGACCACACGCATGACATAGCAGCGTGTCCCGCCGTTGGCGAAGAACTGCTCGACACTGTGCGCGAGGAAACGATACTCGCCATAGGTGTACTCCGGCAGGAAACCGCCGAACTGTCTTGTGAAACTTCTGAAATTGGTAACCAGAACCGGGGCTCCTGAGCTCCTGCCCTTCTCGGCAAAGCCGACAAATCCGGCAGTGCTGGTGCCGACGCCCTCGATACTGCGCGGCGAATTGTCATATTCCTCCACGTAGACGCCTGGTGATAAATACTCTGCCATTAACCTTCTCCTTTCTGAATGAATCCGATTACTCTGTCATGACGCTCACCTGATTCGGTGAGACTACGGAGATGGTGCCCAGATAAGCACACTGCAGTTTACAGTCCTGTGTCAGGCACGGCAGGCCTCCTGCAGTCACTCCCACCTGTGACGGGATCCAGGCAGCCGTTGCGGGTACGCAGGGCTGCGGTGTCAGCACTCCCAGAGCCGCCGCCGTGGCTGACGCCACCGCCGGATTGGCCAGGGAACTGCACATGCCGAAGCCCGCCACATTGGTGAGCGGTGCTCCGTCCTGGATCGTCGCTACGGGCTGACCGTTCACCTGCGTCATCATCTGGCTCGTTACCACCAGATTGGACGGCAGGGTACCGAAGGAACAGGCAAGCGACGCTCCTGTTGTCACAAGCATGGACATACTCCAACCTCCTTACTGTGTCCGCAGCGCGATCCCGTCGGGATCATGCATGTCCGCGGATACAAAATGATCGATCCCCCTCACCCGGTAATGGATGAGGTACTCTGCCTGGGGTTCCTCACGGACCCGCAGCAGATAGTTTCCCCTGTCATCGACCCGGCCGCGGATCACACGGCAGATCGGCGCGTGTGCGTCCACTGGGCCTTCCAGGGGGCTCGCAAGGCTGACGACCGTCTGGGAGATGATATCCTGTACGACAAAGGTCCGGAAGGTCTCCTGCTCCTCTGTCCGGCACAGGGCCGCATAGTACACACTCTCCATGGACAGACGTCTGTTCGGAAGAACGAGCGAAAGCTCCTGCTTCCTCTCCCGATACTCCCCCACACCGCAGAGCGGTTTGGCGGGATTGACCGCCTCGATCAGCTCAAGGCCGGTCAGTTGACCGGAAAACGTCAGTACCGAATACCCGTGTCGTCTGCTGTTCTCTGACTGTATCAGGAACACATCGATCATCGGGAGCCTCTCGTCCAGTTCCGCGTAGACAACGGGCTGCTCCACCGGATCGAAGCCATCGGCTTCGATGCGCATGAGAAAATCTTCCCTGCCCCGGTTGATGAGGAGATAATACCCGTCTGCCCTTGCGGTCATCGGCAGAAGCTTGCCCTCCCGGATAAATCGGACATCCCTTGCAGTTACTACCGCTCCCGAGACCGTATCCAACAGTCGGATGCAAAGATCCAGTCGGGCGCGGATGGTAGCTCCGTTCAACAGATTTCTTTCCCTCCTTTCTTCATTCATCTTCGCCTGCGATATGCAGACCGATCTCGGCCTCGACGACGCGGTGGGCGTCTACGACCACCTCGCTCGACAGGAACACGGGTGCCGCCTTGTAGAAGAGCGAGATCTGATAGGGCTTGTTGATCGCGCTCCACACCCTCACCTTTTCTTCCAGGCTTATCTTCGCCTGAGACAGCCTGATCGGTGGTTCCTGTGTCTCCAGCCAGTTCTGAAGATCGCTCGGCAGGACGGAGTTGTTGTCGTTGACGATCTGCGCCACCCGACCGACGATCTTCTGGAAATCCGCATCCTTTAAACCTGCCTGACCGGATGCGTTGATAAAAACCATATAGTAGAGGCTATACGGTTTTGGCGGCAACTGCAGCTGCACACGGCCGCGCGGTAAGGTCGGCGGCGGTGCGACATTCTCATCCTCCTTGATATCGTAGAGATAGAGTCCCAGGATGTAGTCCACATCCTGCGACGCGGGGGAGGAGATCTCGATGTTATTCGGAGACGGAATCGGCTCCGGACACATCTTCTTGCGAAGGATCCTTAAGATATAATTGCTGACATCCGCGATGATGGTATAATCTGCCATTTCCGTTCTCCTGTCATCTCATCCCGGCGACTGCGTCCGAGAGTTTCTTCCTCTCGTTCTGCATGGCGTCCGTGATCAATATGGCGACATCGGTCCCCGGCACGTAGACGCAGGAGCATCCGATCAGCCCCTCCGCGTCGATCCTGGGGATGTAGAGATATTTCCGCACACTGCCGGGGGTAATGAGCGGATCCGCCTGCGAGACCGCAGGGAGTGTGAGTTTTTTCTTAGAGCCGTTCACCCGGATGTACTCCTTCTCTCCCACGGTAAACACGAGACTCCCGGAGGAATTGATCTTCGAGAGGGTCTCGCCGTTGCGCGTCACGTAGCGATATCCGGCCTCGTCACGGTTCCGGTCCACCGCCCCCGCGGAGACATATTCCTGCTCTCTGTCCTCCAGATACTGGGTGTACAGATAGCCGTTGCCGTCCTTTAACAGCTTGTCAAGCAGCCGGCGGATCTGATCGCGCTGCCTGCTGTCCGGATCCTCCAGATCCGTGAGCGCAGCGAGCAATGCAGCTTCATCGGCTGCGGAGAGATCATTTAAGCCCTTGCCGAGGGCGTCCGACACCGCATCATTCAGTGCGTCGTCGCCGCTTCCCGGCCATGCGGCACCGCTGTCTCCCTGATCTCCTCCCAGGTCGCGGTTTCCTCCCGATCCGTCATCCGTCTGCTCATTGACGTCCGTATTGCTCGTCGTGCGGTCGCCGCCCCTCTCGCGCTCCTCGTCCCGGCCGTCGTCACCTGCGCCGTCCCCGCCATCGGAATCGCGACTGTCGCCGATATTATCCTCCCCGTTGCTGCCCTCGCCGTCCTGACCGCGGCGGCTCGATCCGTCCCTTCCCAGCTCATCCAGCGCATCCTGTACGCGGGTGATGAGACCGGGATTCGCGCCGTGCAGCTCAAGAGCCTCCTTGATCTTGCGCAGTTCATCCTCGCCGTCCAGATACTTAAGCGCTTCGATATCCCGCGGGATATTCTCGAATTTGTCATCTCCGATATCCAGGAGCGCGTCGCGCCCGATGTCGTCCGCGAGCTTCTTCTCCGCATCGGTGCCGAGGGCCAGCGCCTGATCTCCGGCATCGCCGTCGCCTGCCGCATCTCCGAGCTCGTTCCCTCTCCCGTTGATCTGATCCTTGAGGTCATCGATGTCCTTCTTCTGTTTATCGGCGCCGTCCAGATCCCCCTCATCCAGAAGATCCATATAATCGGCCTCCATATCGGCCAGCTTCGCGTTCAGATCATCCAGGGTGTCGTCCCCGGTGCTTCCTGCCAGAGTGTCGTCCAGAAGCTTCTTAAGCCAGGTGATATGGCTCTCCAGCGCCTCATCCGCATACCCCTCGAAATCGCTGTGTCCGATGGTCGCGCGCTGCGCTTCCGCCCAGGAGATCCGCTGCTTGATAAAGTCAATGCCGTCGTTCTTAGGCAATCGGATCACCTTTGCCTTGGTCAGTAACTGCAGGGTGGAGAACTCCGCGTTCAATTCCCCCTTCTGTGCGGTCAGGGCCTCCTTTAAGAGCTTCTCTGCCGCGCCCTCTCCCTGTAATCTCGCATACTCCTCCGAGGGCTGCGCCGTGAGACCGCTCTGGACCCGCAGATCCTCCTCCCCGATCAGCTGATCGATGAGCTTTAACTCACGCTCCACATTCACCGGCATCGTCCCCATGATGTTGTCCAGATCGGTCAGGTTGGCGCACAGAAGCCGCGAACTGTCCGAGAGCGCATCCTCCGCTTCCACGAGCGACCGGCTCCATTCGTAACGCATCTCCGACAGGAGCGTGGTGCCCTCGCTCAGGGTGCGCTGCTTATATTTCAGATAGGAGCTCTGGCAGTTCACGATGGCCTCATTGATCGCATCGGTATAGGAGCTGTCCGGCACAAAGGTATTGCCGCCGGCATTGTCGAAATACCCCTTGCCGTCCATGATCATCGAGAGGAGCGTACTCAGTCTGGGGACATTCCCCGCTCTGTCGGTGGGTTTCTTGCCGTCGGTTCCCTCCACGGCCAGCCACTGATACTCTCTGGCGCGGCGGTCCGCATCCACCGCCTCCATCAGACTGAGCAGGACCGACGCCTCGTCGGTCATCGCATTGGCTGCCGCTTCGGAATACAGGATGAAGAGGTGATCCAGCTGTCTGTCCAGACGGTCGGTCTCCTCATCCTGACCGGTCCTGCGGCGTAAGTAGTAGTATCCCTCGTTGAACCCGCCGCTCTCCACATCGCGCTCATAAGTACCGTAGGCCCCTCCCCCGATCCCGAAGGAACCGGTCTCCGAAGCCGGGCCAAAGAGTACCGCATCCGTCAGAGCGCGGTGTTCGTTGCGGATATCGTTACACTTCAAGGATTCAAACTCCATCAGGTGGCTGCGGTCCAGCACGATGTCCGATGCGTCCAGCCGGTAATCATTCCCGTTTTCCTCATACCGCAGATCGTCCTCCAGGATTTCCCGCAGTTCCTCTCTGTCGCCGCTGGAATACGCGATCCAGAGATCCTTCACGTCATCCTCGTCGGTATAGCGGTCCGGATTGTCCATGACATACATGACCAGCGCATATTCCACCATCTTTTCCACATATTTCTGCGCATCGGTGGCATTGCCGTTCTCATCGACGCCGTCCTCGGTGATGGTGATCTCCTGGCGGACGGAATTGAGGTAATCCAGCCGGTCCATATCCTCGTTGTACCAGTCGATATACTGGTCATGCAGCTCCGTCATGGTCCTTAACTCCGGCAGATTGGAGGGATCGTAGGGATCCAGGATATCAAAGGGATTGATGGGCAGTCCGTTCACCGGGTTGACCACCAGTCCGCCGCGGTCGACCACACAGGTGATCCAGAGATCCTTCATCTCGTCCTCATCCACCGGAAGTCCCTTGGTGGTGATGGACTGCAGGGAACCGGCTCCGCTGATATCGCGCCAGGCGCCCTTCTCATCCGCCAGCTCCGAATTGTAGTACATGACCGGCTGATCGTAATTGCTCATGGAATCCCTCGCCATCTCGTAGGACGCATCGGTAAAACCGTCAAAATCGATGAGCCAGGTCCCGATGAGGAGCGTCCTCGGCGAGATGGTGTTTCTCTTCTGGTAGCGCCCGAAGGTGGTGATCCCCCAGGTCTTCTCATACGCGAGCAGCGTCTCCTCCGAGAGCTGTCCCTCCCGGTTCTGCTTCCAGAATTTGGGCGCCGCGTGCACGACGGTCGGCGCCTTCCTCGCGTGCAGGAAGGCCGTGCAGACCACCACGGCGAGGGTGACCGCAAGCAGCAGGACCGCCAGTATTCTCTTTTTCGCCCGCGCTGCTCTCATCCTTCTACTCCGTCCGATAACCCGCCGCGATCTCCAGTGCCCGAACGATCCGCGCGATCACGGGTTCCATCGGTGCCGTCACGAGGACCGCGTCCCGGACATCCGCGATGTATTCCGCCCGCACGCTGATCAGTCTCCTGGCATCCGTCTCACACAGGTAGGGATACCAGATCCCCTTCTGATCGATATACTCATCCCGCTGCAGCTGAACCGCCCGCGAGAGACTCTGCTGTCTGTTGTCCGCTCCGAGCGCCTTGTCGGAATCCGCCCGGAACCGGTAGCTGACGGAACCCGACAGTGCCGAGACCGTCTCATACCCCCCGCGGTAGACGTAGCGGTATCCCGCCTGATCCCTCACGCGGTCCAGCGCGCCCAGGGATACATACTCCGCCGTCCCGTCCGCCAGAAGCTGTGTGTAGATAAAAGGATTGGAGCGGAGCTTTAGCTTCGTCAGGAGTTGCCTCGCATAGTCCAGCGCACCGAAATCCCCGTGGGCGACACCGAACTGGTTGAGGGCTGCTAAGAGGGCCGCGGCGAGATCGCCGTCGAGTCCCGTCACATCCGTCGTCCCCAGCGCTGCGAGGAGCGCCTGATCGAGCATCGCCTGCGTGAGCGGCTGTCCGTTCGCCCCGGCCGCAGAGCCATCCTCCGTGGCCTTTATGATGCCCGCCGCCTGCGACATATCGGAGAGTCCCGTTCCGCTGCCCGCGGCTTTGGCCGCCTGATCCAGCTGATCCGAGAGCCCTCCCTTCCCGGGGTCGGAAAAGCTGTTCCCGATCTTTTTAAGGTCCTCTCCGTCTCCGAGCTTTTTGTAGAGATCGATGCTGTTGCGCAGATCCGTGACCTTGCCTCCCTTATTGCGGTCGATGATCGAGCCGGTGAGGCCGTCCTTCCACTCGCCGGCCGTGCGGTTCAGATTCCCGCCCTTTCGGCTGCCCGCGCTGCCGCTCCCGCTTTTCCCCGATTCCACGGTATTCTCGCCGTTCTCTCCCTTTTCTCCCTTCCGGCCGTCGATCAGACCGTTTTCGCCGTCCTCGTAGCTGCGGTTGATCCCCTGCTCCTTATCGAGATTCAGCTTCCCGGGTGCGGAGGAACCGGCCTCCTGCTTCTTTTTGATCTGCGCGTCCCGTTTCCTGGCTTCCCGCAGGTCATCATCGGCGAGCGCCTGTCTGCGCTTCTTCTCCAGATCATCCTCCTCCGGAGAGGTCACGTCGGCGGTGGTGCCGTTCAGATCCGAGATCAGGGCATTCAGCCAGGTCACATGCGCATCCAGAGAGGCCTTCGCCATGGTCAGGAATCCGTCATTCTGAAGGAGCGGATAATGCAGCATCGCCCACGGGATCCGGATCTCCTCCACCCATGCCGCCGCGTCCTCCGCAAGGGACCGGTCCGTATCTCCGCGGATCAGAAACTGCAGCATAGTTCTCGCTGCCTCCATCTCGGCTTCCCGGTCGCTTAACAGCTTCTTTAAGGCCTCCTCCGTGGATCCCGACGCGGCCGCCTTCTGCCAGTCCTCTCCGGTCCCGCCCGAGAGATAATCACTGTAGGCCTCTCCGGCGGGCCCCAGCAGGTCCTGTTCGATGATCGCCAGCTCCTTCTCCGCGTGGACGATCCTTCCCGCCTGGATATTGCGCAGATGCAGGAGAGGATCGATCACCTCCCGGAAGGCATCCCGCTCTTCGGGCGCGTCCGCCGCCAGGGTCTTCGCTTCCACCGACCAGGCGTAGCGCTTCTTCGTCAGGATCGTCTGTCCCGGCCGCAGCACCATGGCGCCGTAGCGCACCGAAGCGGCCCGGCAGTTCGCGATACTCTCATCGATGGCATCCAGATAGGTCCCCACCGGCCGGAAGCTGTCAAAGAGCGCTTCATCCACCGCCTCGCCGGTGGTGATGTAATTCCGGAGCATCTTTAACCGGCTCTCGGTGTCGGAGGCCGCAAGGAAATCATAGATCATCACGCGGCGCTCGGCGTCCGTCTGCTCCATGAGCGAGAGCACCTCCTCCGCCTCCTCTGTCTGTTTCTCACTGCGGTATGCTTCGTAGTGGTCGTACTGCATCGTCTGCAGCGCCCGGTCACACCGGTCCGTCTCCTCGTTCCGTCCCATGGTGGGCATCGCCTCAAGATATTTCCCCGTGGGCTCGATCAGGCACATCGAGGTCAGGAACACATGCTGCTCCTCGGCCGGTGTCCTGCCGGCCTTGGCGAGCAGGGTGTCATAAGCGGTCTTTAAGGGCTTCAGTTCCTCCAGGTTCATCAGGTCATACGGGTCCGGGAAGAGGTCCGCCGACTTCCCGTCCGGCTTAAGGATCTTCCCCTCCGGGGTGACCACGTATTCCACGAGATAATCCGCAAGCTGTGAATCCGCCACCGCCGGACCGGACGGCATCAGATCCGCGATCTTCTCGACGAGACTCAAGTTCCGCCAGCTGCCGCCTGCCAGCTCCGAATAGTAATAGCTGATGGGCTGTTCATGGCGGACCTGGGACTGTCTCGCCAGGGTGTAGAGCTCCGGCGTCACCGCGGCTAACGGCATCAGGTACGTCCCGACAAAGAGGGTCGTCGGAGCGATCGTGTTCTTAGCCGCGTAGTCGGCATAGCGCATCATTCCCTCCGGGACGGTCTTAACGTTGACCGTTGTCTGCTCCGCCGCCCGTACCGTCGGTCCCGCGGGCAGGAGGAGGATCGCCGCCAGCAGAGCTGCCAGAATCCTGCTTCCGATTCTGTTTTTCCGATCCCGTCTGCTCATCGATTCAATATCCCGCCTCATCCAACAGCCAGGTCCAGGAAGCATCATCAAAATAGTCCCTCTGGTAATTTTTCAGTACGGAGAATCTCGAATCCGTCATACCGGAGCGCGCTCCGCTCCAGAAGCGCTTTGCGACATCCGCCTGTACCTCGGCGAGCAGAGGCTCCGGCAACAGTTCCCGCATGCCTTCCCAATCCGACATCAGATCGGGCGGATACTCCCTGTCGATGGCGTCTCTTAAATGCCTCTCCACCATTGCCATGGTGATCTGTTCCTCGGCATAACCGGGTTCCTCCCCCATATAGATCCTCTTTCCCAGCTCCGTGTATTTCTGAGAGAGTTCCTGATCCTCCAGCAGATACGCAGCGATCCGCTCCGCGGCCGTATCGCAGAAATTCCCCGGTTTATTCATGTCGGTCTCCTGCGCCATCACTTCATTGAGCAGATCCCCGATCTGCTGCCGGAGGATCGACTCAAAGGTCTGGACATCGCGGTCCACCTGCTCCTTTCTCTTGCGCTCCTGACTCTCGTCATAGCTGTCGCCGATCCAGGGAAGGTAGCTTAAGAAGCCTCTGCCCTCCTCCTTCTTTTTCTCAAGTGATTCCTCGTCCCGCTTCTCCCGGAACGCATCCACCGCGGGTTTCGCCAGTTGGGCCGAGAGTTCATCGACGTCGTAGGTCCTTAAGAAGACGTCACGCAGTACCTCCGGTCTCACCACGCGGTTTTTCACATCGGAAGTGACGAAGGCCCGGATCCGGTGCTCGATCAGCGACGTCATGACACGCTCCACGTGCTCGATGGAGCCTGCCCGCACTTCGATGGCGGCGGCCAGCCGCTCCTGTGTCGCCTTGCGCTGGCGCTCCGCTTCCGCCGCGGCCGCCTGGTTCTCCGACTCCCTGATCGCTGCCGCCTCTTCTGCCGCGCGTCTGGCTGCTTCCTCCTCGGCGAGGCGCTTTCTCTCCGCGATCTCTCCCCTTCGCTTCTCCACCTCGTCCTTTAAGGCATAGAGCCTGTCATTGCCGGCATCGATCCTGGCCGGGAACAGCTCGTTGCCGTCCGCGTCCAGACACCGCACCTCGATCTCTTCGATATCGCTCTGGATCGCGGCGAGATAGGAGAACGGTTGATTTGCCGCCACCGCCTCCTCCGAGACAAGCGGCGTCCCTCCGTCGACGGTCACCAGCCGGTAGGCATCGATCTCCAGATCCGCCAGGAAATTCATGGTGAGTTCGATCTGGCCCGTCGCCGGTTTCTGCGTGATCCTGATACTTCCGATCTCCTCCGTCTCCATCTCCTCCTCTTCCTCGTACTGCGTGAGGATCTGGAGAGGGCCGAAGGAAAGGGTCTCATCGATCACGATATCATCGAGTGCCTCCTCCCCCGCGAAGAGGCGGATCTTTACCTCCTCCACTCCGCTGATGGCGAGCTTTAAGTGCTTGAGTCCCTCCGTCACGGGGGTTTTGTTGCCGATGCGCTCCCCGTCACACCAGAGCTCGAAATCCGTGACCTCCACCTCTCTGTCCTCAATCGGGAAGCGGAAGCCCTCCGGGATATGGACATACAGGATGAACTGGTTGTCCGACACCACATCCCGAATGGTGTAGGTCGCGCCGGAGGCGAAGACCGGTTTCAGGGACGCGGCCGCCACATTCCCGGCGGAGGCCGTCACATCGGTGAGCTCGGTGGCGAAATACTCCGCCGCGCCGCCGCAGGTCGTCCGGTCCAGTGCGTACTCCGCCTGGCTGTACTGGGCGAGGGAGGTGATCAGCTCCTGCTGCATGCTGTCATACTCCTCGCTCTCCGTCACATACTCGTCCTCGGTCATGAGCCCCAGCAGGAACTTCACCTCGTCCTCCGCGAGGGTGATCTGGGCGGCCCGCACCTGCTCCTTGAGGGTGAGATAGCTCTTGCGGGTCGCGGCGAAGTTGTCAAAGGCATCCGCCACCGCGTCCTCCACATCCCTGCCGGCGTTTTCCAGATCCTGTCTGGCGCTCTGGTAATCCAGTGCCGCCGTGTAGAGCACCTCCGGATCATCCTCGACAAAGCGGACGCCGTCGATGGCCCCCTTGATATACTCCCGGGAGAAGCTCAACAGCCACACATGGAAATCGCCCTTCCAGTAACTGTCGATGTCCTTAAGGAACAGCTCATAATCCTGGGAGAAGGCCGTCTGATCGATCTGGGTCCCCTCCTCCGCCTGTACCAGGTACTGCTCGATCCGCTTCATATCGCCGCCGTACTGCTGCGTGAAGAGCTGGCGGTTCACCTGCAGGGCGATCAGAGCCATCTCCGCTGCGGTCTGCGCGTCATAGTAGGTCTTATCGTGCTCCTTGGTGTAGTTGATCAGGGAGGGGATCATATCCCGCTCCATCGCAGAGTGCACGAAGGGATCCATCAGCTCATAGTCCTCGGGATTGAGTCCCACTAACCGCTGCAGCTTCTGCGCGTTGGTCTTCTCCTGGGTCCTGGCCGTCGTGGCTGCCTGCTTGAGCTTCGTCACCGTCTTTTTCGCCGCCGTGACCTGCGCCTGGGTGGCCGCCCCCACCGCCTGCTTGGCGGTCAGCTTCTCCAGTGCCTCCTGCGCCGCATCGACTCTTGACTGATCAAACTCGGCGATCATGCGGAACTTGTACATCTCCACATAGGCCGTGCTCACCTTGTTCCTCTCCGAGAGCTCCTGATCGATGATCTTGTGCTCGATCTCCTCGATGCCGTAGTTCAACTGGATCGGCTTGAACTGAAAGGTGTACGCCTCCGCCTCGTCCGGCTTGGAGGGGAGCTTGAAGCTCACGATCGGCGACCAGCGGATCGTCGACATGTTGGACTGCTTCTCCTTGAGGGATTTCACGGCGGATTCCCGGTTCTTGATCTTGGCGCTCTTCTGCATCTTGAGGGACTTGATCTTGGAGCTGGAGGCCGTCGCGAGGGACTGTGCCATCTCAAGCGACAGATACCTGGTCTCCGCGTGCACCGTCGGTCCGGCCATACCGGTCGCAGGGAAGGAGACGCGGGAGAGCGCGGTGCCCGACAGCAGGAGACACAGCGCGAGAACAGACAGCCCGAGACGCTTCGCCCCGGTCCTCATCCCGCCTCTGTTCAAGTGGCAGCCTGTCCCTCTCATCCCTGTGTCCGTCATCCCTTCCGGATCTTCCTCATCGGATCAGATCACTCATGTCCTCACGCACGAGGTAGTAAAAAGCAAAGTTCGCGGATCCCGGCTTCCCGACGAAGGTGTAGATCAGTCCGTCCCTGCTGTAGGTATGGAGCATCACCTCGTAGTCCTGATCGTAGGAAAGCACTCTGCTGTACTCCGTATAGACCTCCTCGGTCGAAACCTCCGCCTCCTCAAGCTCCCCCTGGCTGTCCAGATCGCACAGACGCCGGATGGAGAGAGCCTCCGGGAGCGTGATACGGGAGATTCCCTGATAGATCGGATCCCCGAAGACCTCCGTCAGCTCGGCGATCTCGTCGCAGTCTCCCGTATGGGTGCGGTAGTGGTTGCGCAGGACATAGACACCGGCGACCTTGTAGATACTCTCCTCCACCGAATCGCTGTCCGCCGTCTCCAGGGTCATCACGCCGATCTCGCGCAGATCCCGCACGTGAACCGAGTCCCCGTCATAGATGACCACCTCGCCCCCGTAGGCTTCGTTTAACTCCGTCGCCGTCCTGCCGAGGAGCGTCGCGTAACGGATCTCATCCAGCGTAAAGGAGCCCTCATACAGGCGTTTCTGTGCGGTATCGTACAGGGTTCCCTCCCCCTCCTTCATGCCGGCCTCAAACTCCCCGTCATACTCCAGACTCCCGTTCTCCCGGTAGAGCCTGCCGGTCCCCTGAAAGAGATTCTCGTGGAAATCCCCGGTATACCAGACCGTTCCGTCCTGATAGTAACGGGTCCCCTGGTCCTCATACATGCTGCGGGTGAAATTCCCTCGGTAGACGACCCCGCCGTTCACATCATAGAGCACGCCTTCCCCGTTGCAGGAGCCGCCCCGGACGGCACCCTCAAAGGCCAGATAACCGGATCTTCCGCGGATCCTCACCTTGCCCTTGGCGAATTTCAACAGGATCGAATCGTAATCGTAGGTCCGGATATCCTCTCCGCGTGTCCTGGTCCAGCCGCGGATATAAGCGGTATAGATATAGGCGAAGCTCAGTACGCCGATCATCACGACGATCAGAAAGGCCAGCTTCCGGCTGATCTGCCATCGAAAGATCGTATAGTAATCGCTCCGGTTCCTGGGCCGTACGTCAAAGAGCCGGGAGAAGAACCGTGTGACCCTGCTGATGACGCGCGTGCGGATATAGCCGGGTGTAAAGAGGTACCTGAGCCGCCCGAAGAGACGGATAAACCGGGAGCGTATCGCATTGATGAGTACGCGGAGCAGATCCATCCTATACGCCTCCCGACTCGATCACGCTGCCATCCGTGCGAAGCGCACCGGTGAATTCCCCGGGGCCGGCCTCGTTGAGGAAATAGGAGCATTCAAACAGATACCATTTGACCAGATCATCCTGCGGGATCTGACGCAGCACCTCCGTGAAGGTCTTGCGCGCCAGATAGAAATCCTGCCGGTAGAACAGATCCAGCGCCTCTCTAAACTGATCGAGGGTATCCATCTTGGCCTTCCTGAGCGATGCCTCATAGGCATCCAGGACCTCATAGAGCTCGATCTTCTCCCCCTCGTCCGTGAGCACAAACCCGATATCCCGAAGCGGCGAGGAAGGTTCCTCCCGATCCCTGACGCTCTGCGTGATGACCAGTCCGATGTGCAGCGTGCGGAACCATCCCACATAGCGCTCCAGATGCTCCGTCTCCGGGGAGGACAGAAACGCCGTGCTCTGCTTCTTCGTGCCGGCGATCCCGTAGACGATGGGTGCGTAATGCAGCAGTACGGTGGTGTTGGGGAACGTCTCGCCGTTCCACCCCCGCAGCTCATGCAACAGCTCGGTGCCGAAGGAGATGGCCCCCTTGCAGTGCTCCAGGAACAAGAGCTTCATCAGAGACAGGTCGCAGTCGCCCGCCACATAGATCCCTTCCTCCGCCTCCTGCTGGCGCTCCATGATCTCCATCAGCAGGTTCATGCGGCCGATCTCACGGATGTCGTCGCTCTTCTGTCCCGCGGTGGCGAGTAAGGCCATGGTGCCCTTGAGATTCGTGACATCCCCGCCGTGTACCTCCAGGATGGAAGTCTTGTTGAGGATCGTCTCGATATTCTTGGGAGCGAACCGGTAGTAGGCTTCAAAGGTGAGATACTTGGAGCGGTTGATCGCGCGGATATTCTTGTCGATCTCATAGATGCTGTTCCACATGGCGTTCATATCCGTGCCGATCACCCTGGGCTTGTCATAGGGGATCCGCATATCCAGCGCCAGATCCACCAATGCCGCCCGCAAAAGCTGCAGATCCCTGGACTGCAGCCACAGACAGATCAGGATAAAGGCGGAGCCCACCACGAACATCATGAGCAGGAAGCGCAGGAGCGCCGCGTTGTTCTTCATGAAATTCCCGGCGGACTGATCGTAATCCGCTATCCCGATGATGGAATAATCCATGAGGCCGGTCCGGTTGATGGGGAGGCCGATCACATGGTAATCGCGTCCCTGCAGTCTGACGGTCTCGGAGACCGGGTGATAATCCTCCTGCACGGCCCGGATCAGATCGGCGCATCCGTCCCCGTACACATCGGTGAAGGGCTGCCGGTTCCGTCCGCTGGCACTGGCCACGATCACCCCGTCGCTCTCCCGCACCAGGCACAGATCATACAGGCCGGTTCCCTCTTCGGAGAGCAGGACCTGATCTGCCAGCTGTACCTGCGCCTCATGATAGGAGGTGCTGCCGTAGTAATCCTCTTCGGATGCCGGGATCGATCTGGGAAGCTCGGATGCGGAGCGGCGCAGCGCATATTCCGTATAATTGTGAAAGGTCTGCTGCCGGATGCGGTCGCGATATGCCGTGAGGATCAGGAAATTGCCCACCAGGAGGACGACGAGCAGCAGTTCCATCGCCACGGCGATGTAGGCGAACCGGCGTCTCCGGAAGATGATCGCGGTCACCAACAGGATCAGGGCATTGCCGATCAGGATCACGAGGAAGGGAAGCCAGATCGAGTAGCCCGCAATGGCGAAACGCTGTCTGACCGTGAGATGCAGCTTCGTGAGCATGGAGCGGAGCTCATTCTCCCGGGCGGCGGTCTCCTCCTCCGGCGCGTCCGCATCCGTCCGCAGGACCAAGGTCCCCTCCCGGTAGGCCGCCTCCGTGAAAAACCGTCCCGGCTCGCTCTTAGCCTGCGCAACGGTCGCGGGCTCCAGGATCTCCCCCTCTCCGCTTTCGATGGTCACATCGCCGCGGTCCACCGAGACGACCAGCTCGCTGCTGAAGTTGACCCCGAATCCCGGCAGTACGCCTCCCTCCACCTGCACCGAGTGCAGCTCCGAGGGATCGATCCGCCAGGCAAAGGCTTCCTGGCCGTTCTGTGTGAGCGTGGTGTAATAGATCCCCCGCTCATCGACCGAGAAATCCGACAGCTTCTGTCCGTCCGGCAGGACAAAGAATCCGGTGCCGTCCGTGATCTCCAGGGCTTCATTCAGCCGCATCACGGTGTAGAAGACCGTCTGGGATTCCCCGTAGGTGCCCGTCTTGCCCAGAAGGGCATAGCGATAATCCTTAAGATCCACCTGATAGACACTGTATCCGCGCAGATCCCGGATCCCTGCCGTGGAGCAGATCAGACAGCGGCCGGTGGGATCCAGTTCCATCACCAGTCCCGTCCGCGCGTTGTTGTCGCTGTACAGGACGGTGGTTCCCTCCTCATCCGTCGCGATATCGTTGAAGGAAGAGAAGCCCTGCAGTCTGCCCTCGCGATAGACCGCAGCCGCAAAGACCGCCAGACAGGCCGCGGTCCAAATCAGACACAGGAAGATGCGATATCTGAGCTTCACGATCAATCAACCTCCGAAACCTATTGCAGCAGCGACTCGGTACCGATCCGTTTGAAGCTGCTGATGAACAGTCTGAGCCACGGTACATCCCCAAAGATCGCCTGTGTGATGAACAGCGCCGCCGCGACGATCGCCATGATCAGACAGACGATGAGCAGCAGACGGAACATCGTATCGCGGTTGCGGGCGACCCAGAGTCTCAACTTCAGGCGCCATCCCTGCTGCTCCTTGGGAACCGCGGCGATCCGGACATCCTTGTACAGTTCCGCAAATCCGGAGTAGCTGCGCTTGGCGATTTTTTTCTTGAGCAGGATAAAGCTCATCGCCTTCTGTCCCGCTTTGGATTCCAGCAGGCGCTTTAAGAGCCTGGCGCACTCGATGGCACAGTCCCTCTCATCGCGGTCGCTCTCCAACTCCGTCAGATCGATCTGGTATCCCAGACTCACCTGTCCGTCCCGCGCCAGGTGCAGCTGCCCCTGGGTCAGGATCAGATAGAGGATCGGCCAGGGAAGCCGTGCCGCCATGCAGCTGACGATGACATTGATGCAGATATCCTCACTCTCCGAAAGGCTCAGCGCCTCCCCGAAGTAGAATTCCTCCAGCGGTCTCTCCGGCGCGTAGGGATACACGATGGTGTGACGATCCCCCTCGGAGAAGCAGTCAATGTAGCGGGTCGTGGAGGGATCCGCCCGGTCATAGACATCAAGGAAATCATGAAAGAGCTGATGATCCTCGATGGTGATCACCGTATAATAATCCCCCTGCGGTGCATCCGTATTCCGGCAGATCTCGATCGCGCAGGCGGGTGTGTCCTTTACGCTGCGGATCCCCGCGAGCGTCATGTTGGAAGCGCGGTAGATCAAATACGGATCCCTCCGCCCGGCAGCTGCGGATTGGCCAGGTCAGACACCGGTCCGGCCGGCCGTGCATCGCCCTCTCCCTGCTCCAGGCCCTTCTTCTTGACGATGGCATAGGCATAGGTGCAGATCATCGGCATATCGGTACAGTAGATCCGGATCTCGTAGACGCCCTCCCGTGCGGGTGCCGTGTACACGCCGTCGGAGGTGATCTCGCCGCTTCCGGTCTCCACCAGCTCGTAGGTGACCGAGCAGGGCTCCATATTGTTGTAGCGGATGCCGAAGTAATAGCTGTCCTTGGTCCCCATCACCACGGTCGGCGTCTGCGCCGCGATGCTCTTGCCCTCGAAATCGTCCTCCGTGGTCATGACGCTGCCGGTCGGGAACTTGATCGCCACCCACCGGTAGGTGAGCACCAGAAATTCTACATTCTGCAGGAGCTTGACCGCGACCACAAAGCTGCCCTTGTCATTCAGCACGCGGACCGCCGTCTCGGCGTCAATGACACCGTCCTGCTCCTTGGCAAAGAGGGCGGGATTCCCGTAGATGGTGTTGCGGGCGCTGATCTCCCCGAGGCTCGCATCCTCCCGGATGTATTCATAGGCAACGCTGACATAGACATTGCCCTTGCCGAGGCCGTGCATGATCTCGCCGGAGTAGCAGATATCCCCCTTCCGCGTGTGATCCTTGAGCGGGATCTCCACGATACCGGTCTCGATCAGCGGTGTCTCAAACTGATTCCCCGGACGCATGGCCTGTCCCGTGAAGCCGGAGCCTCCTCCGTCTGCCGCCAGGGAGGCGTTCTCCCGGATGAAATACTGCAGGTATTCCTCCCGGATGCGATCCTGGGACGGCGCGGTCACATAGCGCTTCACCCCGGTCTCGCGGATGGTGTTGATGATGGAGGCGCTGTCCGTCCGAAGCAGGGTCATGCGCGCCAGCTCAATGAACTCCCCCTGTACGCCGATCCCCCGCATCTCCAGACTGGGCCTTCCCAGCTCCCGTCCGATGATCTCCCGGGGCGTCTCGTCGGACAGCTTGATCTTCATGGAGAAATTCTTCGCCGAGGTGACGATCCGGTCGTTTAAGAAGGCCCCGACAGAGCCGCTCTTCAACAGGATATTGGTCTCCTCCGCCTCGATCTCCTGGGTGGTCATCCAGTAGCTGTAGTCAAGACTCTCTCCCGCCCCCAGTCTCACATCGGACACCGAGAGCTCCATCTCCTGAGAGCCGTCCGGAGCCAGAAATGCCGGTATCTGCAGGACACCGTGATAGGTGAGCGACGTGTCATTCTCCGTCAGTTTGGTGATGTGGAGGGTCATGCAGACGAGCCTCCCGCGGCTCACGGTGGCCGGCATCCGGAGCTCCACCCGGTAATCATCGCTGTTGAGCAGGACGCCCCTGGCCAGGAATTCCGTCTCGGTGTCCATGAGCGGCGGGATCGCCGACGTGTCGGTTAAGAAGATCTGAAAGCCCTCCCGGATCCGATTGTATTCATACTCCCGGTCGGGATCATTCTGGCTCACCGCGTAGACCGTATGGACCGCTTCCTCATGATAGCGGATACAGAGGGAGACCTCTGCGGTCTTGAGCCCGTCATACCCGTCGATGGCGGAGAGCTTCTTGACCACCGAGTTGTCCACGACGATCTCGCGCCCCATCCCGTCAATGGCGACACCGGATTCCACGAGGATCGACAGGTCATCCAGACTCACGACCCCCAGTCCGCACACCACACCGGCACCGTACATCATACTGTTCAGGAAATGCCGCTTATTGTTGAAATAGGCCTGCTCCGCCTGGAAGTCAGCCGTGGTCAGAGCCTTGCCGGCATAGTAGCGGTTGCGTTCGAAGGTGGTGATCTGCGTATTTTTCATCATTGTCCCTTTCCCTGGCAGAACTCTCTTCTGCACATTTACTTATAAAAATATACCCTCCCGAACATGACAGAAGCATGACAAAATGCAATCCATCCTGTTCAAAGAAGAAGCTCCTCCGTCATATCATCCAGCTCGGCCAGCAGTCCGCCGAGCCGGGTCTCCGCCCAGCTGTACTGGGACATATACTCCCCCTCAAAATTGAGCAGGGCTCTCGGTTCCTGCTGCAGCGCCCGATAGTAATCGCAGTCGATCAGCTCCTCTCGGACCGAGTAGGCATTCCTCTCCTGGAGGAAGATCTCCTCACAGCCGATCCTCTGAAGCGTCTCGCGCAGATCGCTCACCACATGGTGAAAATAGTCCCGCGTCCGCCGCTCTCCGGCCTGATCCTCCCAGAGGACGGCGCACAGCTGCGCACCGGTCACCGTCGCCCCGCGCCGGTCGATCAGATAAGCCAGAAGCTCCTTGGATTTGGCTCTGCCGAAGCGGACCGGCCGGTCGTCATAAAACACCTCAAAATCGCCGAAGCAGCGGAACGTGAGTCCGAACTTCCTAAGCCGCACCGGATTCCGGAGATTTGCCAGCACCTCGGTCAACTCCGTCTTCGTCACAGGCCGCACGATATAACCGCTGACAAAGGCTCTGAGCGACGCCAGCGCTTCCTCTGCGTCATCCGACACCATCACGATATTGATGAGGGGCTGGATCCTCTTCAGATCCGCCGCGATCTCCAGCCCCCTCTCCCCCGCCAGATCGGTATCGAGGAAGGCGACATCAAAGGGCGCATGCCGGCAATTGGCGCGCGCATCCGCTCCGGTACGGACTTCCGTCACCCGGATATCGGAGGAGATCTCTTTAAGCGTCCTGCTCAGCACACTGCGCTTTGTCGGTTCCTCTTCCGCGATCAGCGCTCTCATGGCATCTTTACGATCCCTCTCCGCAGCTTAAGGCGGTTCGTCGTGGTCTTCCGGTTTATCTTTTCTATACCGTCCATCACCGTGAATTTCCGATATCGCTCGACAAAATCCTCAATGGTCAGACGGAATGTACTGCCATCCTCTCCGGATTTCCTGAGCACCATCTTCCCGGTCCGAGGGCTGCGGACATAGGTGGCGATACTCTGTCCGTGCGGATTGCGCAGCCGCACATAGGTTTTCCCGTCAATGGTATCGAGCCCCAATACCGTGTAGGAATGCATCCCGAATACGCCGCGCTCAAAGTTCTCTCCGGCACCTCCTCTCTCCAGGGAACCCATCCCATAATCGTGAAAGGTGCCCGCCGTAATGATCTTTCCCTCATCCGTGGCTTTTCGGATTTCCTTTTCCACTTTCTGACAGAACTTCTGAAAGTCCTTCGCATATTTTTTCCGGTTGCTCGCCACGAACTCTTTCATGATCCCATAATCTTTTGCCAGTTGGAACTCCTTAGGGCGTTGTCCGGTGAGCAGTGTCATGGCAAATTCATTTGTCCCGCCGTCGATATCATGGATCCCCCGAAGTCCCTTTTTTCGCGCCTCTGACACTTCCTGTTCCTCCAGGTTCGTATTGAATCCCTGAAACGACGAAAGTGTATCCGCAAGCCCCGATACTATAAATGCCCTCTCATAAAGCTGTACCCAGAGAGCTCCCCGGGCAAACACATCCATCTCCTCATCCTCCTTGTCGGTGAAGACCTCCTTCTTCACCTCCACATGGATCGGTGTTCCTTTGATCGGATGATAAAGTCGCACGGCCACGGTCGTACCGAGATCCCGCATGTGTCTCTTGATGAAGCCGGGATCCTTATCCACCACAGCCGCCAGAGATGACAGGAAATAGCAGTCCCCCAGATGCCCCTGTGAGATATCGCCGACCATGGGCTCGTGGGAGAAGAGCGGCATGTTGGTCTCGTCCCGGACACCGTATTTGTTGCTGATCTTGTTCTCCTCGGTAGGCTTTGTGTTCTCCTTCGTGATCTCGGTAACGAGAGTCACCTGCCCTTCACTTCGAAATTCCGTCACATCGTAAGCTTCCACATCCAGCTCCCCGTCCATCTGGGCGCTCATACGCCGGGACAACTCCAGTAACGCCAGATACTCCCCGGCCTGTTCATCTGCCATCCCGCGTTCCTTAAGCAAATCAATCCGGGCCTTGATCAGCAGACGGATCTCCCTGGCAAGTTCCCTTTCCCGGTGATAGGTATTCCGGTGTTCGTCCCCCAACGTGTACATGACCGCGGAGGTCAGGATGTTTCCGTGCTCCACGATCTTATCGAGAATATTGTGAAAATCGTCGCCGTATTTTTCCCTGGGATACCGTTTTCTCAGCTCCTCCGCGTAGGATTTGTTCTCCTCCTTACTCCTCTTTAACAGGCGGAAACTGTTCGGATCCCCGACCTCATTGATCTTCTTTGTGAGTTCGCTCTGACTGCTCTCCCGGTCGCGGATCATATTTCTGTCTACATAGGTCCGTTTTTTCGCCCGATCATATCGATCGGGCGTATAGATCACCCGAGTGCTCTTTAAAGCCTCTTCCGCCTCTTTTTTCTCCTTCGGTGTTTTGGCTTCCTCTATCTTTTTCTTCTTCTTATCCAGAACGCGCCGGTATCCCTGGCCGTTCGGATCCTTATCCTTGTTCAGTACGCGCTTGATGAGATCCAGGCGTTCCAGGGCGCGGTCACACCGTTCCTCATTAAGCCCCAGAAGGGTGAGCTGTTCTCTGAACACCCCGGGATCCAGCTCCAGGATCCGATCCGCTGTCTGATGATCATAATCCCGGAACATAGGGTAGCCTTCGTCTGTCTCCGGATCACAGCAGGAGGTGTCCCGGCTCTCCTTCCGGATCTCCTCTAACGATGCCGTTCCGAAGGAGAATTCGCTGTTTCCCGCCTGCACCTTCTGAACCTCCAGATACCGCTCCCCCTCGAGGAAGACCTCTTTGACCTCCACATGGAGGTTGCCGTCTCCCCGCTGCGTCTGCCCGCAGATGAAGTCGATCATCTGGATCGTTCCCATCTGGATCAGGGCCTGCGTCGAATAGACGATCTCGAGTTCCGCATCCGCCGCCTGCTGCTTGGCTTCCAGCAGGGAGATGCCGATGGGCTTATCGCAGGCAACGACATCCTCGGTTCCGCTCTTTCCGGCCACGTGATATTGCCGTGCGGCCGCAAATTCCGTCTCCGCACCGGCGAGACGCGCGACCAGATCCGTCGCCAGGGCTCCGGTGGTCCTCTTCTGCTCCTCCATCCCCTTCATCTGGGCCGGAAGCTTTTTCCTGTCCTTCTCGGACAGGAGCGGTTCATCCGGCACCCGCTCCAGCCCCTTCAGGCTGGAGGCCTTGACCACCCGCATCTCATCCCGGAACGCCTCGTGCCACATGGCTGCCGCACCGCTTCCGCCCCCCTTGCGGACTTCTCCCGTATCATTCTTCAGGAAATCCCGTTCTCTGGTAAGGAGCCTGCACAGGGCATCGACCTTATCCCGCATGATCTTGCCGTTTTCCAGGCAGTAGCTGCTCTCAACGATCGACGTACAGGAAGCGATCAGACGGTTGTACTCTTCCAGGAATTTCTGACGCATCTCCTCTCTGGCGGCAGGATCCGTGGGGATCAGCACCCGCATCCGATGCATCAGGCTCCGGCAGCCCTCCACAATGGGGGTGGTCGCCGGATCCTCCGGCATCGCTTTGAGCATCCCGCGAAGTGATTCGTGAGCCCCCGCGATCGCCCGCTGCTTTTCTTTTGCGATCGATTTCTCCTTGCGCGCATGTCCGTTGTATTTGGCCAGAAAGACAGACAGGCTCGCCGACCTGTTCTTGATCGAGGTCGTCTGATCCGGGAGCATCATCAGCTTGTCATAACAACTCTGTAAATGATTGCGCCACTGGAGCACCTTGCGGTGACGGTCCTTTCGCAGTCCGCTCTCCGTGCTCCGCTTCTTCAGATACAGTTCACAGACCCGGACGGCCTCATCCAGTATCGGCAGACCTTCTCTTTTGAGGGCAGCGATGTCCGTCTCGGCCGAGATGGTCCTGTTCAGGAAGCCAAGCGCGTCCCCTCCCTCCTCCTTGACACGGCGCATGAGGAAACTGTCCCCGGAAAAGAGCTTCCACGAGCTCTCCAGATCGTCAAAGAGCTCCTGTGTGGAAGGTTCCTGCAGGGATTGCTGTCTGATACCCGCAAAGGAGCAGTCCTTTTTCTTCTGCGCGCTCCCGATCTCCTTCTTTTCCTCCTGCACGAGCAGGGATGCAGGGGGAGGAAGCTCCTCTTTCTTATGATCCGTTTCGGTGATCAGCTTTCCGCTCGACAGATATCCGTCCGTCGCATTGTCCACGGACTTTTCCAGCTTCTGCTGCATGTGCGGCGCATGGACCTGCTGCTCCCCGGCCGGCGGCTGATCCGCACCCGCACCGGTCTGCTGCTTCTTTAGGTGCTCGGTGACCCGGATCTCGAGGGTCTTTTGCTTATTCTTTTCCTGCAGAGGCGTAAAATTCGGCATCCCTTACATCTCCTCGTAACAGTCTATGAACCGCAGACAGGTTTCGAGTGACGGGGGCTCCTCCCCCTCGGGAAGAAACACGCCCTCTCGCCCCTCCTCCTTAAGATACAGAAATACCGGCTCTCCCTCGATCGCCGGCGACAGATATGAAAAGGTCAGAGTCCTCCCGTTGTCCATGAGGATGAGCTTCGGCGCGCTCTCAGCGTCGCCGCCCGAAAGCATCCCGGTGAGACCGGAAGTGTCGGTAAAGGAGGCGATCCCCTCCTGTTCCGCAAACAGCAGCGACACCAGCGCGTTGATCCTGATGCGGTCGGTGAAGGGATCATCCGTCCGTTCCCCGGAAAGGAGCCAGTAAAAGCAGGTCATCAGCGTGCGCACATCATCGGGAGATATCGTCTCACCGGGCAGCATCGCCCGCATGGTCAGGATCCTCTGATCACCTCCGGGGGTAACGGTCTGTAACAGTCTCTCGTCATAACCCGGATCCCGCTCCTCGGTGACCTCTCCCACCGGAAGGCGAAGCGATAACTCCGCCGCGATCAGGTCCCCTTCCTCCCCTTCCAGCCTCTCCGCGCAGAATAAGACCGGAAGGTCCCCGTCCGTGCCGATGAACAGTAACCCCGGCAGATCGTCCTCTCTGACGGAGCGGATGCAGGCAAGCTCCCCGCCCTCCGCGTTGCAGGCCTCGGCGAGCCCGGTCAGCAGGTCGGCCGGTTCGAATTCTGTCATGATCGCTTTCTCTGTCTCTTTCTGATTCATGAATTGGGATCCCTCATGATGTCATTTTGCAAGTCCGGTCCCGCGGGAACGGAGGAAGGAATGCCCCGGACCCTCCCGTCACAGGATGCCCCGCAGGATGATCGGCGGGATCTGCTCCGGCAGAAGCGCATCGATCAATTGCCCCACCTCAGGTCTGCGGCAGACGATATGTACCGGTGTGTCGGCGGGCAATCCATCCGCCGCGTGCAGCGACCGGGCCAGCAGAGCCGGCAGAAACCGCACCGCCTCCGGCGTGACGGCAGAGAGCAGGATCGGTTCCAGTATCCCGGATCCGTAGCGATACACGAGGAACAGCGCCAGGATCTTCTTCTCCCGGCAGAGGACGAAGCTTAAGTTCAAGTCCGCGTTCTCCATCCGCCGCAGGTCCTCCGGCGGGAACTCCCCTCTCCCTGCCAGATCACGCAAGGTCTCCCGGTAGAGGGAGGGCGAACAGTCCGTCAGCGGGATCTCCGGTCCCCGGCCTGCTTTCCCCCATTTCCCGGAGGCCCGGATCTCCGAGAGCGGAAGGGTGCACTCCGCAAGCTCGATGGGATCAAAGCGGAATCCCCAGCCGGAGAGGAAGCCGGTGATCCCGTCGTATTCCTCCCGCATCGGCAGTTCACAGACCACCGAGAAGCTCTCATACTCCCCGCACAGATCAAAGAGGCTCTCCATCAGGGAGTCAGCCACGCTCTGTCCGCGCGCGTCGGGAGCGACGTAGAGATAGCGCAGCCGGATATTTACCGCATCCCCCTCCGTCTCTCTGGCATCGAACAAAAGAACCGCTACCGGAAGATTCCCCTTCCCGGCTTCCTTCACGGCACCGAAACCGTACCGTCCGCGATCCCCCAGTTCCTCCAGAAGCTCCGACGGTGCGAGATTTGCGAAGGCTTCCCGGTTCTCCCGGCGGATCGGTGTGATCATCAGAACATCTTGATCAGACGCACGACGTTCTCATTGCCGATATAGTCGTAGGTCACCTGATCCATCATACGCATCACCATAAAGATCCCCAGTCCGCCTTCCGTCCGCTCTTCGATGGGCGCGTCGATGTCAGGCCGCTCCTGCTTGGTCGGATCGAACGGTGTCCCGCGGTCCGCGATGGTCAGGATGGCTCTCCGGTTCTCCGTGCACTCCACCGCGATCCGGACATCTCCCTTTTCTCTTCGATACGCGAACTTGACCACATTGACAAACAGCTCCTCCGTCGCCAGGATAATCTGCGTCAGGATCAGTTCCGGGACGTTGTGGCGCTCCAGGAACGGTGTCATCCACACGCGGATCTCCTCGAAGGTCGCCGACTGCGCGGGGAAGAGCCGCTCCACCTTGCGATCATCACGGGAGACATAGTATTCACGGAATTCCACCTCCAGCATCGTGATATCGTCAAACTGGTCCGCCTCTCCCCGGAAGGCCGCGATCTCCTCGCCGATCTTCTCGACGCGCTCCCTGACCTCCAGGTTTCCGCACTGCTTCATCCACGCAAGGAGCCTGTCCTCGCCGACAAATTCCTCCTGTTCATTCTTGGCTTCCGTCACGCCGTCCGTGTAGAGATAGAGGCGGTCTCCCAGAGAGATCCGGACCTCTTCCTCGCGGTAGAACAGATCGTCCATCCATCCCATGACCAGCTGGGGTTCGCTCTCCGACAGGTATTCCGGATCGCCACCCCTCCGGGTGAGGACCGGGGGATTATGTCCCGCATTGACGTAGATCAGCTGGCCGGTCTCCGTATCCAGCATGCCGAGCCAGACGGTGACGAAGAGGTTCACCTCGTTGTTGTCGCACAGAGACCGGTTGGCGTTGGTCATGGCTTTGCCCGGGGAGCGTGTGATCGTCAGCTGCTCCTGGATCAGTGTCTTGGAAATGACCATGAACAGTGCCGCCGGCACCCCTTTCCCGGACACGTCACCGATCACGAAGGCGATGTGACTGTCATCCACCAGGAAGAAGTCGTAGAAATCTCCTCCCACCTCCTTGGCCGGATGCATCGTCGCATAGAGCTCCACATCCTTCCGGTCGGGGAACAGATTGAAGATCGAGGGCAGCATCCCCTCCTGGATCTGCGTCGCCACCGAGAGCTCGGCGCCGATCTTCTCCTTTTCCACCGTCATATTCTGGATCTCGCTCATGGAGTCTGCGATGTTGATCTCCATGTCGCGCATGGTATTCCACAGACCCTCGATCTCATCGCCGGTCTTGATCTTCAGATCGCCGAAGAAGGTCTGATTCTGATCCAGTCGGGTCTCTTCGCGCTCGATGAATCGCACACCAGCCTGCTGCAGCTTCTTGATCGGCCGTACGATCTGATTCGCCGTGATCAGAGACAGGGCGACCGCAAGGAGGATCAGGACCACGGTGACGATCAGCGTCACCTGGTACATCGTCTGTGCCCCCCTCATCGACCGGTCAACGGAGTGCGCATAGACTTCATCCGCCTGCCGGATCATCTCATCCGCCGGCGCATCCTGGACGCTCTTCGCCACACCGATGAACTCAGTCCATCCGACGGTCTTAAGGGGTGCATAGGCCAGGTAGATCGGTTCGTCATCGACCATGATCTCCGTAAACCCGCTTTCGCCCTTCAGGGCGTCCTCCACCACCATGACCAGATCCATGTTGGTGCTCTCCATCAGGTTGTTGACGACGTCCTCGCCCACACTGAGCTCGCCGCTCTCCTTCTGGGAGAAGATGACGTAACCGTTCTGGTTGACCAGACAGGTGAAGCCCTCATTTCCGAAGGAGGCATTGTCGATGATGCTTTCGATATTGTCCAGACTGATCGAGCCGCCGCAGACAGCCAGCAGCTCATCATTCACATAGACCGGGATCCCGATCATCATCTGACTCTTCTTCGTGTAATAGTCCCGGTTGACGGGGGAGAAGTACACATCGCCGGTAGCCACGGCACCGGCATACCAGGGCCGCCGCAGGGCATCAAAGGTCATGACGTTTCCGTCCTTATCAAATTTCTCGGCGGCGATCCGGTCCGCGACGATGCTCATTCCCTCCGGCAGGGCGATGATGCAGTCCTGCAGGATCCCGCTTCCGTCCACGATCTCCCTCATGATCGGGCCGACATTTCCCAACTTCCCGATCTTTTCCATGGTTTCCGTATCATCTTCTCTGGCGTATCGCGAATACAGAAGATGCACGGTCGTGGTGGAACCGGCGTACTTGTTGGGCGGATATACCTTCACGGCGGTGAAACGCTCCGGATTCTCCAGTACCTCTCCCACCTCCCGGGAGAGCAGCTCCATGTCATGCATCATGGTCCAGAATTCCCTGTCCGCCAGGGACGCGGACGAATCCGCCATCTTCTGGAAGCTCTCCTTGAGCGTCTGACGGGTCATGTCCGGCATCGTCTCCTTGATCAACTGCTCCTGCTCATCCATGGTATCGTCCATGAGACGGACGAAATTGGAGAACTCCGCATTCCCGATGAGAGCAAATACGACGATGGACGAGATCACCAGGAACGCGCTGATGGCGAAAAGCTTCAGTCGCAGGCCTCCGGTTCGGTTTACACTTGTTTTTTTCATGCTTTCTGCCTTTCGGGCGAGGTCATTTTAATACGACATCCTTGTAGATGATACTGTGCCAGCCGGCCCAATACGGGGTGAAGGACGAGACCCGCTCTCCGATCACATAATCGTGGTAGCAGGAATACAACGGTACCCAGACCGCCTCGTCCTGAAACAGTTTCTTTTCGATCGCCGCGTACTCGGCGAGGCGTTTCTCCTCCTGCACGATGGAACGGGCATCCACCACGCGCTGAAACAGGCTCTCGTCTCCGTAATTGACGGAACGGTAGACGGAATTCTCCCTGGATCCGAAAAAGGTGTAGAGGAAATTATCCGGATCATTGTCATCCGCGACCCATCGGGCGAGATAACACATGATCAGCCCGCGCTTCCTGAGATAGTTTCTGGGTGATTCATCATAGTTGACGATCGATACACGGATCCCGATCTCTTCCAGATCCTGGCTGATCATGTGCAGCACGGTCTTATCTGCCACGCTCTCCTCCACGTTGGCTGCGACCTCCAGGCTGAAGCCGTCCGCGTATCCGGCGTCTGCCAGTAACTTCTTCGCCTGTTCCGGATCGTACTGAAGCCACCCCTGGTTGTCCTTCGTGTAGCCGATCAGTCCCTTGGGGAATATCCCGTCCATGATCGTCCCGCCCCCGCCATAGACGGTCTTTAAGATCTTCTCCCGATCGATCGCCATCTGGATGGCTTTGCGCACCTTGACATTATCGAGCGGTTCAAATTCGTTGTTGAGGATCAGGCAGCGCAGCTCCACGTTGCTCTTTCTCACGATGCGGTTCCGGTATCTGCCGCGGGCGTAATCCTTTTCCAGGAGCTTCCGATTGATGAGCTGCCCGTCCAGGATGTCCAGCTCTCTGTTCTGAAATGCGCGATGCATCATGACAGGGGGGATGACCCGCGCCTCCACCTCTTTGGCTGAGGGGGCCTCGCCCCAGTAATAGGGATTTGCGACAAACCGCATGAAATCCGGTCTCCATTCCGTCACGATGTACGGGCCGGAGCCGATCGAATACGCCGGGTCGGTGCCGAAGGCATCTCCCCCCTCGCGTACGCTCTTCTCACATAAGATACTGCAGGACGGGGTCGCCAACTGCGGCAGATATCCCGCAAACGGGGCTTTTAACGTGATCTCGATCTGTGTGTCATTGATGACCCGGATGCCCTCCGGTGTCTCAACCTCCCCGCTCATGACGGCTTCCGCACCCAGGATCGCATCGGCGAAGTCCGTCTGACTGCTCTCCGGCTGCAGCATCCTGCTGAAGGAAAAGGCCACATCCCGGGCGGTCAGCTTCGAGCCGTCCGAGAACAGCACATCATCCCGCAGTGTAAAATGATAGGTCCTGCCATCCTCCGACAGGGAATATTCCTTCACCAGACTGGGGATCAACTCCGTGGAGCCGTCCAGATTCTGCTGCACCTCAAAGAGGCGGTCATAGACATTGAGCGGGACCGCATAATCGCCGCTGGTCCGATCGATATCCATGGTCTCCTGCTCCTCGTCCACAGCGATCCGCAACAGTCCCTCGGCCGGAGCCGACGTGTCCTGTTTCTCCGCCGGGACTTCCGTTTGGGATCCGATCTCCCCGGCCTCTGCCCCTGCGGCTCCGGTGTCACCGGCACCACCTGCTCCCATCGGCTGTCCCGCGCCGCAGCCGGTCAGCATCACGGCGACGCCCAGCGCCGCCAGCCGCATCAGGCGCTTGCTTAACTGTCTCATCCATGTACCTCCGATCGATACACTGCACCATGATCATTTTAGGGGTTGGATAGTGACATTAGCATGACAGAAAACCCGCCGGAAGTCAATGATGAGTCAAACTGAACCGTCCCCTTTGACTCCCCGGAACAGTTCCCGAAACTCCTTCCTGCCCGGGACCCACGCCTTCTCGTAGATATGGGTGAAATGATTCTTCACCGTCTGCTCAGAGATCCCCAGCATATACGCGATCCTGCGGTTGGAGAAGCCGGACACCTTGAGGAATCCCAGCTCCAGCTCCCGCTTCGTGAGACCCAGCCCACGCGCCACCGCGAGATACCGTTCCTTCTTGATCCCGTCCTCATTCATCTTCGAGATCCATCTCCTCATTCATCCTGCGCTCGGCATTGAGGCGAAGCGGCATCAGGAAGAATTCCAGGATCACCGCGTAGAATCCGGACAGGAAGCACACCGCCAGGCTGGGCCCCAGTACAGAGAGATCATCCAGCCGCCCCAGGATCAGGACTCCCGAGGTGATGATCGCAAACAGCGCCGCAAATACGGTCAGCTTCTGCGCGGCGCTCACCGCACCGATGATGTTCTTAAGCTCCAGCAGCCGGTACTCTTTTATCCCGACGGAGAAAGCCTTCAGGAAATCCTTCCACTCCCCCATGATGATGAGTCCCGGGATCAGGATCAGCAGGATCAGCAGCAGCGAGGGCAGATCGAGGAACCAGAGGATCGCGGAGAATCCCCAGCTTCCCAGCAGGATGTTAAACAGGAAGATCGCAACAAAGAGTAACAGCTCCCCCAGCAATACCAGTCTGATGTTCTTTTTCATGACAGCCTCCTTTCCGATGTCACGGTGAAACTTATCCTGTCTCCACCATACCATCCTGTCCTCCCTGTGAATATAGTACCTTTTTTTCTACCCGTCTGGGATGCTATAATAGGAACGATCGTCACGGGGATGCGGTGAAGTACCGTACCCGGGCGAGGTTTCGTCAGATCGGATCAGGAGGAGCATACCATGATCAGTTGTCCGAATTGCGGCGGCAATCCGCGATTTGATATCGCGAGCCAGAAGTTATTGTGTCAGCACTGCGGCGCATCCTTTGATGTGGAGACCTTCCCGGAGGAGGAGACCGGTGCGAAGGCGCAGGAGGTCACGGGCGAATTCGTGGGAGACCCGGACAAGATGCAGGTGACGATCTACACCTGCTCTCAATGCGGCGGCGAGCTGATGAGCACGGATTCCGACGCCACGGCTTTCTGCAGCTACTGCGGCTCCCATCAGATCCTCGAGGAGCGGCTGTCGGTCCAGGAGCGGCCCAGGCGGATCATCCCCTTCAAGATCACGAAGGAAGACTGCAAAAAGGCCTACGCCGGGAAGCTCAAGAGAAACCTCTTTGCGCCGAAGGAATTAAAGGACCCCGCCCATATCGATGAATTCCGCGGGATCTACATGCCCTACTGGTCCTATGACTTCCGCCAACAGGGGACCCTCACCCTGAACGGCTCCACCGAGCATCGGGAGGGCAACTACCGGATCATCGACAGCTATCATCTCACCGTGGATGCGGACAACACCTTCCGCGGGATCACCCACGATGCCTCCACCTCCTTTGACGACAAGATGTCAGAGAGTCTCGCTCCCTACGACACGCGGGCGACGGTGCCCTTCCGGACCCCCTATCTCTCCGGTTTCTACGCGGATATCCCGGATGTGGATAAGACGACCTATGAACAGGAGGCCGCCCTGATGGCCGCCAGGGATACTCTCGAAAAGGCAAAGGATATCCCGGACTTCCGGCAATACGAGATGAAGGACTACGGCGATGCGGAGCTCGTCAACAGGACCAATACCAGTCTGGAATCGGTCGAGTCCGCCATGCTCCCCGTCTGGTTCCTGTCCTACCGCAACGGCGACCGGGTGGCCTATGCCGCCATCAACGGGCAGACGGGCAAGATGACCGCGGATATTCCGATCGCCCGGGTCCGCTATCTGGCGGGGGTTGCGATCGTGGCCGCCCTCCTCTGGATCGTCCTGCAGACCTTTAACATCTCTTCTCTCCGGGGGACCGTGCTGGCGACGGTCTTTGGCGCGATGGCCGGCGGTCTGGTCTACGGCATGATCGTGCATAAGCTCGATGAGAATGAACAGAACCGTCTCTGGGAGGAGCGGATGCGCGAGCGAATGCGCGAGAGGAACGCCAAGGCCTCCGGGCAGGCTCCCGATCCGGAGGACAAGGAAAAGAAATCAAAGAAGAAGAAAAATCAGCTGCCCGTCCAGAAGGCCTCCGGTGCGGTGGGCGTCCTCGGAACCCTGGTCATCTGGCTGATCCTCATCGCCGCAGCCGGGATCCTGACCTTCCTGGACTTCCGGTGGGCGGTCCTGATCGAACCGTTACTGGTCGCAGGCTACGTGCAGCTTGGCTTTACCGAGGAAAATAAAAAGAAGGGACAGATCAGCAACTGGGCCCTCTGCGCGACCACCCTGCTGGGCGTGCTGATCTGGCTCATCAACCCCTATGTCGACTCGGTCTATTACGGATCCTGCGTCCTGATGATGGTCTGCGTCGTCTGGTGCTTCTTCGACGCGCTGTACTATTACAATCAGCTCATGACCAGGCCGCTGCCTCAGTTCAACAAGAAGGGAGGTGATGACCGTGCATGATCACAGAATAAGGATCGGCGCCTTCCTGACCGCCGTGCTGTCCCTCGGCATGACGCTCCTCCTTCCCGTATCCGCGCTGGCGGTGCACGCCGAGGAGGAGGAACCGATTGCATCCGATTATCAGATCTATCTGGGAGACTATGCCGATCTCCTGACGGATGAGGAGGAGAACGAGCTGTTTGAGGTCATGGCGGAAGGCACCCAGGACGGCAACATGGTCTTTATGACCATCGAGGACGCCCAGGGGTATGAGACCAAGGACTACATCGAGATGATCTATCAGACATCGGAGGAGCTCAAGGGGACGGACGCCGTCATCTACATGATCGACATGGATAACCGTCTCCTGTGGATCACCGGCTATGGGGCGCCCCGCAAGCTGATCACACCGGATTACGGCAACCTGATCACGGACAATGTCTATCGTTACGCCAAATCCGGTGATTATGCCACCTGTGCGATCAACGGATACCGGCAGATCATCCGGCGCCTGTCCGGCAGCCGCGTGTCCGGTGCCCTGCGGGGTGTCGGGAATCTCTGCATCGCCGTCATCATCGCGGAGATCCTGTGCTTTGTCATCGCCTATGCCACCTCCGCCGCCAAAAAGACCGGCGACGATGAGATCCTTGACAACATCGAACGGATGGAGAATCTGCTGAATCCGAACGTCAAGAAGACCGGCAGACACAAGATCTATGATCCGCCCAAGAGCAGCAGCTCCGGCGGCGGCCGCAGCGGCGGTGGCGGCGGTGGCGGCGGATTCCACGGCGGCGGTGGCGGCCACGGATTCTAACCTCCTGTCCCGCTTCCACACCGATCGATCAGACAGATACCGCATAAACGCAGAAAAGACCGCAAAGCGGTCTTTTCTGCCTTATGTCGTACCGAAAACCCGAATTACTGCAGCACGTCCCGTATGTTATTTAAGATCTCCTCCTCCTTAAACGGTTTGTTGATGAAGCGCTTCGCTCCTTCCTTCAGGGCTTTGATCAGTTTGTCCTGCTGCCCGGCGGCGGTGATCATGATGACCCTGGCTTCCGCGTCGAAGGCGAGGATCTTCGTGAGCGCCTCCAGACCGTCCATCTTAGGCATGGTGATATCGAGGGTGACCAGATCAGGCCGGATCTTTTGATAGGTCTCCACCGCCTCTTCTCCGTTGGCGGCTTCCCCGATGACGGAGTACCCGGCCTTCTCCAGGATGTTGCGGAGGATGCTGCGGGACATGCGGGAATCGTCCACCACCAGCACCTTCCCCAGGCTCTCCTGATCCGCCCCGGCCGAAACGGCGGTGGCGGTCACCGCGGCTGTCTGTTCCGGCGTCTCTCCCGGCACGAATTCCTCGTTGACGGAGAGGATCACATCCATCCGATGCCCCTCCAGAAATACGGGAAGGACGTAGAAATCACCTCTGGCGGTCTGCTTCCGGAAGCTCACCGGCGGCTCCATGTCGAGGTTCACCTTCTTCTTACTGAGTTCTGTCGCAAACAGGCCGTTCGTCACATTGATGAACTCGCCCACCGCGTCGTAGGCGGATGCCCCGATCTGCGGGATCTCCTCGTGGGAGAAGGCGGAAGCGACCTTTAAAAACGCGCCGGGATCCTCTCCGGCCGAGATCCCGATGAAGACGGAATCATCTCCGGAAAGCTCCTGACAGGTCAGATGCGCATAGGCACATTCCTTCACGTGCTGCGCCTTGCCGATGTAATAGTCCGAGGAAATGAAGCGGGTCAAGTTTCTCGCCGTCAGCGCGGCGATCTCACGGACATGCGGCTTCGTGGAGAGCACGAACAGCGGGATCAGCTGGTCGATATCATCCGACTTGAGCGCCTCCATCTCGGCATCGGTGTAGCCGGAGTCCTTCTGATAGGCTTTCATCAGCTGATCCGCGTCGGACGCGGTCAGTCCCGTCAGCTCCGTCATGAGCTGGACAAACTGGAGATAGGCGTTGCCCTGCTTGGAGAGCAGCTCATCCATCTGCTCCTTAGTCAGCCACCCCTTTTCGATGGCGATATCGCCGAACCGTTTATCCAGCTGACGCTGGAGCCGGTTGATCTCCTCCGCCTGCTCTTCGCTCAAGAACCCCTCCGCCACGGCGATGGTACCGAGTCTCACCCGGACCGCCTTCTGCTTCTCAAGGATCTCCCGATAGATCTCCTCCTTAATGATCGATTTTTCCGTCAGATACTTTCCAAACAGCTGTGCAAACATGAAATACCTCCGTTCTGTAAATGCCGTTCTGACACAAGATTATATCATGACCGGCCGGAGCTGTGAATAGCAACCGGGAAGTCGGGGGAAGCTCCTGCTTTTCCCGTCACCTACTTTTCTTCCGCCTGTGGTATAATGAGAGATGTGGCGCTGTGCCATACCGCTCATGTAACTGTTCCTGCAGAAAGGGGAAAAGTATGGGAGATTTGTTTGAGAACAGCAGAAAACTCGGTTTCGGTCTGATGCGTCTGCCGGAGACAGCACAGAGCGGGCCCTTCGGTCACATCGACATGGACACCACCAGAGAGCTGGTGGATTATTTTCTCGATCAGGGCTTTACCTATTTTGACACCGCCTGGATGTACTGCGGCTTCAAGAGCGAGGATGCCGCAGGGGAAGCTCTGGTCAGCAGACATCCGCGCGATTCCTTCACCCTGACGACCAAGCTCCACGGCGGTTTCTTTAACAATGAGGAGCAGATGGAGGAGATCTTCCGGACGCAGCTTCAAAAGACCCGGGTGGACTATTTCGATTACTACCTGCTCCACGATCTGGGCGAGGATCACTATAAGAAGTATTCCCGGCTGGGCTGCTTTGAATGGCTGTCCGACAAGAAAAAGGCCGGTCTGGTCCGGCATATGGGCTTCTCCTATCACGACCGGGCGGATCTCTTAGACCGCATCCTCACCGAGCATCCGGAGGTGGAATTCGTCCAGTTGCAGCTCAATTATCTGGATTGGGACAGCGAAGCGATCCAGTCCAGGAAGTGCTATGAAGTGTGTGTGAAGCACGGGAAGCCGGTCATCGTCATGGAACCGGTCAAGGGCGGCACCCTGGCCAATGTCGTGCCGGAAGTAGAAAAACTCTTCAAAGACTATGCACCGGAGATGTCGGTGGCCTCCTGGGCGATCCGTTTCGCCGCCAGCCAGCCCAATGTCAAAATGGTCCTCTCCGGTATGGGCAATATGGAGATGATGCGGGACAACACCAGCTACATGAAGGATTTCACTCCGCTTAACGAGGAGGAGCTGGGGATCGTCAAAAAGGCCACGGACCTCATCAATGCCAGCATCGCCATCCCCTGCACGGCCTGCTCCTACTGCGTGGACGGATGTCCCAAAAACATCCCGATCCCGAAGTATTTCTCCCTCTACAATGCCGAGAAGCAGGAGTACGCCGGCAAGGGCTTCACCCCGCAGGGCGGCTACTACTCCCGGCTCACGCAGGTGTACGGCAAGGCCAGCGACTGCATCCGGTGCGGGAAGTGCGAGCAGATCTGCCCGCAGCATCTGCCGATCCGTGAGAACTTAAAGCTCGTGGCAGCACAGTTCGGATCCTGACACGGGATCCGGGCTGCGCCCCTTAAGAAGCGCGGAACACGACGCGATTCCTGCCGCCCTCCTTGGCCTCGTACAGAGCCTGATCCACCCGGTTGGCGGCAGCGTCGGCGCTTTCGTCCGGAAGGACCTTCGTGACCCCGAGGCTCGCCGTCACATGGCCGGGCCCCTCCAGTTCCAGGCCGGCTACCGCATTGCGGATGGCATCTGCCAGTTCCACCGCCGCAGCATCATCGGCTGCGGGCGTGATCACCATGAATTCCTCTCCGCCCCAGCGGCCGGCGTCGCCGTCCTCCGGCAGGATCTCATAAGCCGGCTTTAAGACGGAGGACGCCGCGATGAGCACCTCATCCCCCGTATTATGTCCGTACCGGTCATTGACCTGCTTGAAATGATCCAGATCCATCATGATCAGATAGAGGTCATCCTGTTTCCGGTATTCGATCTTCTCCGAGATCCGTCTCTGGATCTCCCGGCGGTTGTACAGACCGGTGAGTCCGTCGATCAGTGCCATCTGACTGAGCTGCCCGTTCAACTCCTCGAGCTCCTCCGTCGTCGCCTTGATAAAGGTGGCCATGCGGTTGATGATGGACACTCTCCCGCGGAACCCCTTGTGAGGCTTGCCGATGGTCTTTCGCTCGACGAGCTTCGGATTCCCCTCACGCATGGCCGCTATGACCTGCGTGACATTGTGCTGGTTTAAGTATTTCCCGGTCCGCAGGAACTCACCGGAGGTGTAGAAACCGGAGGTGGGAGCCACCGCCTGATAGGCTAACGTCTCCTTGCCGGCCTCATTGTCTCCCCAGAAGGTCCGTCTGCCGGCGCAGGAAAAGATAAAGATGCACTCCGGCACAAGGGGAAGGAGCCTGCTGGCCTCATCCTGCGTCGCATCCAGAATGGTCCAGGGATCTCCGTAGGCGATCCTGGCCTCCACTCCGGAATTCATATCGGAGGTCATGACGAGGGAGCCGTCGGGATTGCAGGTCACCGGGGCCCGCATGATATCGATGTCATGGTAGTGATAGAAGAACGGGAACTCCAGCGTATTTAAGAAGAAATCCTCGTTATTCTCGATGTGCAGGTATTTGTAGTAGGTCTCGTAGGCAGGCTTGTGATTGAGTTCCTTTAACACGCTGCCCTCGGCGGAGGTCACATGGAGATTGGCGCCCAGCGGCTTCCAGCCCGTGATGAAGGAGACCTCCAGATGCAGATCCTCACCGCCTAAGAGGACAAACACCACCCCGTGTCCGGAATAGCCGCCCACGTGGGAAAAGACACAGGTCTCCTGCCCGTTGATATCATCGCAGAGCGCGCCGCCGCCGAAGATCCTGACATCCTCGCGCATCTCGGAGAGACCGTCGCACAGCGTCGTCATGGACATCCCACGGATCGTCGTGAGCATCTCGACCCCGGCGACCCACTCCCGCTCGGCCACCGCGTGTACCAGGCTCTCGGCAACCTCCTGCTGGTTCTCCTGATTCAGCGGGTATTGCAGGACCTCAACCCGGGTCGTCGCATACTCAAAAAAGGTGCAGCTGATGGTGACCGGCGCATTGATAAAATCCCCCTGATGAATGCTGCCGAACACGGAACAGCCGACAAACATGGCCTCCGGAAGTGCCGACCGGATCCTGCCGCAGATATGATCGATCAGCTCACGATCGTTTTTCGACGTGAACACATGGAACAGCATGGTGGAATACAGATGGCTGTCCTGCCATTGCCGGATCCTTCTGAGATCCTCATCCAGCGAGTCCTCATTTCGGAAGATAAACTGAATCTGTCTCATGAACGTCCCCCTTTCCTGCTCCGATACTTCCCTTCCATCTTATCGCAGGCGCGCTCTCGGTGCAAGCATCTTCAGCAGTTCCGGCGCGGCGCTCTGTGACGAAATGCTCTCATTGATGCTCACCGTCTTGTCCACCATAGTCAAGTACCTGATACAGTTACGGCAGAGTAAACAAGCCCATTACCTTTAGGTGATGGGTGGTTGACAATCGATCACTGGGATATAATAGGGATGGCGAACAGATAAGGAGGCTTTATGAGAAATGTATTTGCAGAGATCGGGATCCCGCAGAGTGAGATCGATGCCCGGCTGAATGAGGTCGTGCAGGATTTCTTCTATGACGAGGTGGATCGGATCTACCACGAGACCGGAAGTGATCTGGCCTACCTCACCGACACGGGGAATGACGACGCCCGGACTGAGGGGATGTCCTATGGGATGATGATGTGTGTCCAGCTGGATAAGAAGGGCGAGTTTGACCGGATCTGGCGATGGGCCAAGAAATATATGTGGATGGAGGACGGGGAGAACGAGGGCTATTTCGCCTGGTCCTGCCGGACGGACGGGACGAAAAACGCCAACGGGCCGGCGCCGGACGGGGAGGAATATTTCGCCATGGCGCTCTTTTTCGCCTCCCACCGATGGGGGGACGGCGAGGGGATCCTCTGCTATTCCGCCGAGGCGCGTGCGATCCTCAGGTCCTGTCTTCACAAGGGTGAGAACGGCCGTCCCGGCGCCCCCATGTGGAACAGAGAAAATGCGCAGATCCTCTTTGTCCCGGGCTGTCCTTTCACCGATCCCTCCTATCATCTGCCGCATTTCTATGAACTGTTCGCCCGGTGGGCCGACGAGGAGGACCGTCCGTTCTGGGAGAGCGCCGCAGCGGCGAGCCGCAGGTATCTGGCGGCGGCCTGTCATCCGCTGACCGGGCTCTGTGCGGAGTACGCGGAATTTGACGGCACCCCGATCCTCAAGGAATTTCCCTGGGGCAGCCACGGTCATTTCTACAGTGACGCTTACCGCACAGCGGCCAACATCGGTCTGGATTCGCTCTGGTTCCATCGCGACGAGGGGCAGCTCTCGGTTCCGCTCAGGATGATGAAGTTCTTCGGGACGGATCTGGAGGCGGTGCGTTGTGTCTATGAGATCGACGGAACGCCGTTGGAGCAGCCGGTGCTGCACCCGTACGGGCTCCTCGCCACGATGGCGCAGGGGGCGCTCACGATCCCGTATGACGAATCTCCGGACAGTGACTTTGCCATCGCCCGCAAATGGGTGGCCTGGTTCTGGAGCAAGCCCCTGCGAAAGGGGGTGCGCCGGTATTACGACAATTGTCTGGCGATCTTTGCCTATCTGGCGCTCTCGGGGAATTACCGGATCTACTGAGGGCCTGCGGGGATCGCTCTTGAGGATGGAATCATTTTGAAAGCAAAAATGCACAGCAAAAGCCCCTTTGATATGCGCGATTTCATCGCACGGATCGCCGTGATCGCCGTTCCGGTCGCGCTGCAGAATCTCCTGACCACCACCGGATCCATGGTGGACACCATGATGATCGCCTCTCTCGGCCAGATCCAGATCGGCGCCGTGGGGTTGTGCGCGCAGTTTTCCTCCCTGATGTTCAGCGCCTACTGGGGCTTTGTGGGCGGCGGCATGCTGTTTATCTCGCAGTATTGGGGCGCCGGAGATGACGACGGCATCAACCGCTCCTACGGTCTTACCCTGAGCTGCATGATGAGCGTGGCGTTCCTCTTCTGCGCCCTGGCGGTCCTTTTCCCGGAGACCGTCATGCGCCTGTACACCGACAAAGAATCCATCCGGCAGGTGGGCGTGGAATACCTCCGGATCGCCGGCTTTTCTTATCCGCTCATGGTGTTCTCCATGGCGATGGCGGCCCTGCTGCGCTGTACGGAGCGCGTGCGTATCCCGTTGTATGGCTCCATCGCGGCGGTCGCCACCAACATCTTCTTAAACTATGTCCTGATCTTCGGTCATTTCGGCGCTCCCGCCATGGGCGTGCGGGGCGCGGCACTCGCCACGGTGATCGCCCAGGCTGTCAGCATCCTGGTGATCATCCTGCTGGCGAAGCGGGCGGGACATCCCTATCTGCTCGCCGTAAGCCGCCATTTCCGCTGGAATAAGGAGCTTTTGGGCACCTATTTTAAAAAGTGCTACCCCATCATCTTAAACGAGGTCCTGATTGGCTTCGGCAACATGACGATGAATATCGTGCTGGGCAGACAGCCGGAGGAAGCGATCGCCGCGCTGGCGGTCTTTCGCACGCTGGAGGGAATGATCATCGGCTTCTTTGCAGGCTTTTCCAACGCCTCCTCCATCCTGGTGGGAAAGGAGGTCGGGGCAGGTCATCCCGAGGTGGCCTATGCGCGCGCCTGGCGCCTGGTCTATCTCTGCCAGGGCTTCATCGGTCTGATCGGGCTCCTGCTGATCCTGCTCCACACGCCGATCCTGACCGTCATGGGTATGCACGGCGAAAGCTTCCGCATCGCCTTCGGCCTGGTGACGATCTATGTCATCGCGGCCTTCATCCGCATGGGAAACTGGACGCAGAACGACACATTCCGCGCCGCGGGAGATCCGATCTACGGCACCGTGCTGGAGATCACGTTCATGTGGCTCTTAGTCATCCCTGCGGTCTGGCTGACCGGGATGGTTTGGCATCTTCCGACGCTGGTGGTCTTTGCCTGCTGCTACTGCGACGAACTGATCCGCTACGTCCTGATGCAGGTGCATCTGTTTAACGGCAGATGGATCCGGCCGGTCACCCGCATCGGGCAGGAAGCGCTGGTCCGGTGGAAGGACAGCCGACAGTTTCCGGCATCAAAGCGGACGAAAGCATAAGGTCGCGATACCGGAAGATACCGTCGTCCCGCGCATCGCTCCGTTTGCATCGGATGCCCTGTTTGCGGTAAGATATCAGGTGACAACCCTGCACAAGGAGGGATGACCCATGATGAATCTGGTAGAAGAAGCGATCGTATACGCGACCATCATGCACCAGGGAAAGGTGCGGAAGCTTAAGAACATTCCCTACATCCTGCACCCGCTGGAGGTGGCCCAGATCCTGGCGACCATGACGAATGACCAGGAGATCATCGTGGCGGGCATCCTCCATGATATCGTGGAGGACACGGACGGAACGCTGGAAGAGATCCGGAAGCGCTTCGGAGAGCGGGTGGCCGCCCTGGTGGATTCCGAGACAGAGAACGCCTTTTTGGGGGAGAGCCGGGAGAACAGCTGGCAGAAGCGCAAGGAAACCTCCCTGCAGAAGCTTAAGGACAGCAGAGATATCGGGGTGAAGATGCTGTGGCTGGCGGACAAGCTGGCCAACATCCGCTCCCTCGCACAGGATTACAGCGAGAGCGGTGAAAAGATCTGGACCCGCTTTCACCAGAAGGATCCCGCCATGCAGCGCTGGTATTACCGCACCGTGGCAGAGTATGTAGAACTGGACCTCAACAAGACGGGGGCCTATAAGGAATTTATCAAGCACATCAATTCCGTCTGGCCCGGAACCTTTAGCTCCGAGAAGGCTAAATACCGCAAGTACCGGGAGGTCTCGGTGAGCGGCTGCAAGCTCTTAGGCAGCGGTCACAAAGGCGATGTCTACCGGTATGACAATGAGCTGATCCTCAAGGTCTACAATCACAAGAATACTTACGCCGATGTGGAGCGCGAGATCATGCTCAGCCGCAAGGCCTTTGTCCTGGGGGTTCCCACCGCGATCTCCTTCGGCATCGTGTCGGTGGGAGACTGTTACGGCGCTATGTATGAGCTGGTGGATTCCGACAATCTGACTGCCTGCATCGTCAGGAATCCGTCCGGCGTGATGTTCTACGCCGATGTCATGGCGCAGCTGGCGATCATCATTCACGGGATCGAAGCCGACCAGGATGACACCTTCCCCGATGTGAAGGATCGCTACCGCCGATATATCGACAGGGGACTCGAACCGGTCGATAAAAAAACCGCCGAACGATGTCAGCAGCTCCTCAATGCGATCCCCCGAACCCGTCACCTGATCCATGGGGATTTCCATACGAGCAATGCATTCATCCAGGGCGCAGATGCCCTGATCATCGACATGGACCGGATGTCCGTGGGAGATCCGATCTTTGAACTGGGAGATGTGTACCTGTACTACTATCTTCCGGGCAAACGTGACCCGGAGGGCCTGGATCCCTATCTCGGGACTCCCGGCCGGGTCAACTGCCGCTTCTTCGAATACTTCCTCAAGTACTACCTGCAGACCGAGGATGAGGAGCGCCTGCGCAGAGTGACGGAGCGGGCGGCGCTTCTGGCCGATCTGAGGCTCATTCAGCGATACGAAGAGCAGGAGACGATCTCTCCCGAAACGCAAAAAGAACTGGGCGCTCTCTTTGCAGAGACCGCCGAGCTGTCCCAGCGCATCGAAGAGCTGTCGATCGCCTGACGACCGATCTTACGCTTCGATCAGGCAACCGCAGCTGCCTTTTGCGCGAGTGCCGGAAAGGTAGGTAAAGGTTACTGCCTTTGCGTGGCAGAGCGGGCAATCCTGCACGAATGTCCTTGATGATCCGCTATTGGCAGCCTTCGCTCCGCCCGTCAGCTTCGCGAGTTCCTCATCGGAGATCGGTTCCTTATTCTGTTCCTGTGCCATAGTGTTATCCTCCTTTTCTCTTATTCTATCGGGCTTGCGCGTCTCAGGCAAGCCCTTTTCCGCTTTTGCCTCTCTTCTCACCGATGTCCATGCACCGGCCGGTACGCCGGCAGCCGCATGGCCGCAATCCCGACGATCCACGAGGACACATCCCGGATTGATCAGCGATCCGGATGCTCCGAAGGCACCGACCGGTATGCCGGCAACCGCATGGCCGCAAACGCGATGATCACGCCGACGGCGCAGACGACACTTCCGACCGTCAACGCGGCTCTGACGCCGAGCTGATCGATGATCCTGCCGCTTACGAAGTTGGAAAAGACCCCGCCGATCGTGATGGAGGTCGTGATGAAGGCCTGTCCCTTCACCTGATCCAGCTCCTCCATCGTGTCGCTGACATAGATCGCCGTCGCTGGTATGAAGACGGCGTACGCCAGCATCTGGAAGGACTGACTCACATACAGCCAGCCCAGATTCTCCGCGAAGACCAGCAGCGCGGTCTTGATCAGAAAGGCCGTCCCCGAGATCAGCAACAGCGTCCTGGCCGATACTTTCCTGATCACGATCCCGATCAGGATCATGGCGGGAAGCTCCAGGATCCCCTGCAGGAAATTGGAAAACCCAAGCTCCTTCTCCGCTCCGCCCAGCTCTCTGACGATCTGGATCATGAAGTCATTGATCATATTGTGGGCAAAGAAGAAACAGGTGGAACTGATGATGAACAGGGAAAAGGCCGGGTAGATCCGGATGAACTCGCCGATGTTGTTATGCGCCTTCCTGCCGTCCGCGGCGGGATCGGCTTCCGTCCCGGTCTCCGTCACGACGGCCGGTTTACGGAAGGATAAGATCACCAGGATCGAAGCGATCATCACCAGGATCGTCACGATGGGCAGGACGGACACCCCTCTCCGCTCCACCACGCCTCCGATCCAGACGGAGGTAAAGGCAAAGCCGGCCGAGCCGAGGCCTCGGGCCAGTCCGTAGAAGATGTCGCAGCCGACCTTGTTGTATTCAAAGCACAGCGCCGTCATCACCGGCATATAGGCGAACTGGACCATGTAGATCGAGGCAAAGATGACAAAGATCGCCGGTTTGTTGTCCTGAATAAACAGAAGCAGCACAGCTCCCAGGAGGATAAAGATGAGGGATGCCAGGATGTAGATCCGGTTGGTCAGGGGATTCGGCTTGTCGATCAGCCCCGCCGCCACCGGCTGTACCAGAGAGGACGTGATATTGGCGACCGCCAGCAGGATGCCGACCTCCGTATTGGTAAAGCCATGCGCCAGCAGATACACGGCAGCATAGGCGTGGACCGTGCAAAACGCCGCGAAATACGTGATATTTAACAGTGCATACTTAAACGTCCAAACGGACCCCTTCCCACGCACCTTCTTACCTCTCTCCGGCTTCTGCCCGTCTTACCGGTCGTAAAGGAGTCCGGCTCACTTCACAGCGATCCGCTCGTACGTCCGAGAGCCGGTCTCACTTCATCGTGATCAGCTCGTACGTCCGGGAGCCGACCCCGATCTTCTCCGCATGCTCCAGGGTCTCCTCCCAGGAGGTATTGGGGTTGCTGTTGTGCCACACGTCTCCGTGATCATGGAAATGCGCATCCGCCATGTGATCTCCCAGCTGGCTGTTCCGAATGGGCTCCGCCTTCTGGCAGAGATCCACGCAGGCCTGATCCAGCGCCACCGGATCAAAGGAAGCCAGCATCCCGATATCCGGCAGGATGGGCGCATCATTCTCCCCGTGGCAGTCACAGTTCGGCGAGACATCGGTGATCAGACTGATGTGGAAGCAGGGTCTGCCGTGCACCACGGCAGCCGTGTATTCGGCCATCCGCCTGCCGAGCATCTGCGGGGCGTCCCAGTTGTCATTCTCAATGGCGTCAAAGGCACAGGCACCGATGCAGCGGCCGCAGCCCTTGCACAGTGCGGGATCGATATAGGCTTTGTTCCCTTCGTAACGGATGGCGTCGGAGCCGCACTCCCTGGCACACCGGCGGCATCCCCGGCAAAGCTCGGTGATGACATGGGGCTGACCGCTGTTGTGCTGCTGCATCTTCCCCGCGCGGCTCCCGCAGCCCATGCCGATATTCTTGATCGCGCCGCCGAAGCCCGCCTGTTCATGTCCCTTGAAATGACTCAGCGAGATAAAGATATCCGCGTCCATGACGGCGCGTCCGATATAGGCTTCCTTGCAGTACTCCCCATTAGGGACCGGCACCGCGATGTCGTCCGTTCCTCTTAAGCCGTCGGCGATGAGGATCTGACAGCCGGTGGTGACGGTATTAAACCCGTTGATATTGGCGCAATCCAGATGCTCGAGTGCGTGCTTCCTGCTGCCCGGATACAGGGTATTGCAGTCGGTCAGGAACGGCAGACCGCCGCCCTCCTTGACCACATCGGCGACCGCTTTGGCGTAATTGGGTCTTAAGTACGCCAGATTCCCCAGCTCCCCGAAATGCATCTTGATGGCCACGAACTTGCCGTTCATGTCGATCGACCCGATCCCGGCCATGCGGATCAGTTTCTGAAGCTTTGCGGTCAGACTGACCCCCAGCACCGTCCGAAAATCCGTAAAATAAACTTTCGCTTTTTCCATGACAACTCCTTTCTGTTGATACCGGCAACGCCGGGATCAGGGTATCAAGCTCTTTCCTGTTGTTACCGGCAGCGCCGGGATCAGTTCATAAAACCCGTCCGGATTGATCGAGAGGCAGATCAGCACGATGACAAAGGACAGGATCAGGAAGAACGGAACCCCTTTGAGATACAGCTTCAGATCCTGTGTGGACATATCCATGTGTACCAGGATGGAGACGAACAGGTAGATGAGCAGCGCCAGTCCCCATACCGGAAGGGTGATCTTCGTGATCACC
>JAFPTK010000169.1 GCA_017400305.1 Lachnospiraceae bacterium
ACAGCGGCAGGACGATCAGAGAGTACATCCACGGATAAACATCTGCTCCGAGCCCCTCATAAGAGTGATCGATGATAAAGGAGTTCTTCTCATACCATTCGTCCAATGTTCCTGTGGCGATCGCCCGGGACTGCGCAAGATACTGGCTGAAATCACCGCCCCAGCTTTTCCCCGGATACAGCAAAGCAACGGAAAAGGCCAATGCGACCAGCGCCGCCAGTACAGATATTCTGACAGCCCCTGTTTTGTCGGTCTTTTGCGCAAGGTTTTGAAATAAGCCGCGAAACCGCGGTACAAAAAGATACAGGATGAGCACCAGGAACATCGGTGCATACAATCGAGTCCGATATACGTCCGACAGATATTGATCCATCATATCTCCCATCTCGATCAAAGGATGCCTGATTCTCCGGTGGATCCGGAGTTTAAACCTGCCGCAGCAACTCCGACATCTCTCCCTTTGCCAGGATCGTCAGATGACCGGTCGCCCGTGAGATCGCGGTATACAGGCAGTGTCTGCCGATCGGATCATCCGGATAAGCCTCCGGTTCGACATCCGGCAGGATCACCCGGTCAAATTCCAGGCCCTTGGCCAGCGCCAGCTCGATCAGAAAGACACCCTCCCGGGGAAGTACATCCTGTTCGCCCACAACGATCGGCGCCTCCTTCCCCAGGGTGGTCGCGAGACGATCCACCTGATAGGCTGTCCGGCAGATGATCCCCGTCAGGCCGTCCTCCTTTTCATATTGACGGATCAACCCTCTTAATTCCCGGTCATATTCCTCCTGTGTCTCACAGACACGGACCGCGGCACGCTCTCCGGGGCGCCGGACGCTGTTGACCAAAAGCTTCTTTTCCTTCGGCAGCAGGGCAGCAAAGAGTTCCGTGATCTCCGGTGAACTCCGATAGCTGGTCATGAGCGGAAGAGATGCAAACTGCTTCCCGGCCTCGCCCGCCATCTCCTCGATCTCCGCAAAGGATACCGTTCCTTCACGGATCGATTGAAATTCGTCCCCCAGCAGCATGAAACGGGCATTCGGGTAATACTTTGCCAGAAGCTCCAGCTGCGCCCTCGTGTAATCCTGTACCTCATCGATCATGACATAGCGCATATTCCGGTCACAGGCGCCGGTCAGTTCCAGCATCGTACAGAGCCACTCAGCCTCCGAGATCCTCTCGGTGCCGAGGATGCGCTGTGCCACGCGTCTCACATTGATCCAGGCGTATTTCCGGATATTCTGGAGCGCACCGCCGTAATCATTTTCCAGACGTCTTTCCTCGACGGTGTCCATCTTCCCATCCGTTTCCTGGCTGATCTCCGCGTTCTCCGCCAAATGACGCAGACGGTTTTTCACCCGGTACTCCAGTTCCTCCGCCGCTGTCTGGATCCTCCGGACACCCAGCGGAAACTGCCGGAATTCCTTTATGACCGCCAGCACCTCCTTCGCCGACATCACCAGCTTATCCTTCTGCATGATATCGCAGAAATCGCCGACCTCGGGGCTCAATTTCGCAAGTCCCTCCCGGATCTGCCGCAGGCGGTCGGGGATCCTCTCCTCCTCCGTCTCCGGCTGTACCGGCACACGGAGCATGGTGAGAAATTCCCGCCAGGTGATCGTCAGCGGATTGGTCTCTCCCAGATCCGGCAGGACTTCATCGATATAATCCCGGAACACCGGATTCAGTGTCATGAGACATACCTGGTCCGGCCGCAGGTCCTTGCGCTTCCGGTAGAAGAGATAGGCGATCCGCTGCAGCAGCACCGAAGTCTTGCCGCTCCCCGCGATCCCGTCGACTAAGAGCACCGGCACGTCCGGATAACGGATCACCGTATTCTGCTCCTTCTGGATCGTCGCCGTGATCGCCTGCATCTTATCGGTGTGCGACTGCGACAGGGATTTCAGAAGCATCGGATCCTCGATGGCGATCCCGGTATCGAAATAAGAGATCAGCCTGTCCTTCGCAAGGTCAAACTGTCTTCGGAGCTTTAAGTCCACCGCGATCTCGCGATCCTCCACCGTGTAGTGGGTATGCCCGCTCTCCTGATTGTAGTACACCTCGGCGATCGGGGATCTCCAGTCGATGATCATCGGTTCCCGGCCGTTCTCCATGATCCCCGCGCGGCCGATATAGTAGCTCTCCGGCTCCTCCGACGGATCGAACTGCAGCCGGATCTCCGCGAAATACGGTGCTTCCAGGAGCTTCCTGACGGCCCGCAGATCCCGGCCGAGGGAATCGCTTTCTACATTGTAGGTATCGATGTAGCGGTTCCAGACCTCGAGCTCGGCCAGCGTCTCCATCGTGGTCTCATCGTCCGCATAATCAAAGCGCATATTGTCGCGCATATCGTTTTTATCTTCCAGGGCCGTCGCATCCAGTGACCGGATCCGCTCCTCAAGACTCCGTTCCATCGCAAGAAGCTTCCCGTACACCATCGTAAGATGCGCCTGCTCTGTTTCCAGTTCCTCTCGGTCCATGCTCTCCTCGCCGCATAGGTTGCTTACAACAAGCCTTATCATAGCATGATGATACGGCGTCTGCCAACTGTTTATTGACATCCGGGAAGGGACGAAGATATCATGATATTGTCCTGAGATGGTGCACTGAATAAAGGGGCGCGATGAAGCACATTTACGCTGGAATTATATTAATACCCCTGCTCCTGTTTCTTACAGGCTGCAATGTCGGATACGATCCGGACCGCCCGCGGGAGACGGCGGCGGAGAGATCGACAGCAGCTCCCTTTGAGCCGGCCGCGGACGGATCGAACTATCGGGAGCCCGCGGTTCGCAACCTTTCTGAGGATGAGCTGAAAGAGGCGGCTGCACAGG
>JAFPTK010000170.1 GCA_017400305.1 Lachnospiraceae bacterium
AAGATCGGCAGGGGTTCCGTCCGCAGGTAGCAGGCGGCTGCCGGTCGATCCGTTGTCTGACTGTTTACGTCCGTATCTGATTTCCGTTGCTTAAGAATGGGACTTCTCAAATCCATCCATGAAGCTCACCAGCTTCTTCACTCCCTCGATGGGCATGGCATTGTAGATGCTGGCGCGCATGCCGCCTACGGAGCGGTGGCCTTTCAGGCTGACGAGACCCTCCGCGGTCGCGCTCTTGATGAATTCCGCGTTCAGCTCCTCACTGTCCGTGACAAACGGCACATTCATGAGGGAGCGGTCCTCCTTCCGCACGGTGCCCTTGAACATCCTGCTCTGATCCAGGAAATCGTACAGGATCGCCGCTTTCTCCTCGTTGCGCTTCTTCATCTCGGCGAGTCCGCCCTGGGACTTGAGCCATTCAAAGACGAGGCCGCAGATGTAGATCGCCCAGCAGTTCGGTGTGTTGTACAGAGAGCCGTTGTCCGCCTGCGTCTTCCACTTGAGCATGGTCGGCACATAACTTTCGAGGTCATCGCGGATCAGATCCTCCCGGATGATCGAAATGACCAGACCGGCCGGGCCCACGTTCTTCTGAACACCGCCATAGATCACACCGTATTGGGACACGTCCACGGGCTCGGACAGGAAGCAGGACGACACATCCGACACCAGATCGTGGCCCTTGGTATTCGGCAGGGTCTTGAACTTCGTGCCGTAGATCGTATTGTTCTCGCAGATATAGACATAGTCCGCATCCGCCGGGATATCCAGATCACTGCAGTCCGGCAGATAGGAGAAGGTCTTGTCCTCACTGGATGCCACCTTGACGGCGTCCAGATATTTTCCGGCCTCCTGATAGGCCTTCTTGGCCCACTGACCGGTGATGATATAGGCGGCCTTGCCGTTCTTTTTCAGGTTCATGGGCACAGCGGCAAACTGCTGGCTGGCGCCGCCCTGCAAAAAGAGCACCTTGTAATTATCCGGGATCTGCATCAGATCACGGATGTCCTGCTCCGCCTTGCCGATGAGCTCATCGAAGGTCTTGGTCCGATGGCTCATCTCCATCACGGACATCCCGCTGCCGTGATAATCAAACATCTCCTCCTGCGCCTTTTTCAGCACTTCCTCCGGCAATACGGCCGGTCCGGCTGAGAAATTGTACACTCTGGCCATCTCTTTTCCTCCGTTTTTGAGTCATTTGTTTACGAGAAAAACGATCTTTTCTCAAATTGATTTTCAGTATAAACGCATTTTTATTTTTGTCAATATTGCAATATCATAATGCGTGTTATTATATATTTTTTTGTGTTACTGAGCTATCTCCAGAAAACGGAAAACAGACAGGATATCCTTGAGATGATCGGAGGACCGATAGATATAGAGCATGCAGAATATGCCGTCTTCGCCGGCCGGCGTGAAGGCAAATTCGGCGTGATAACCGTCGTAAGCGGTGTCATAATACTGAAACGGACGGCCGTAGGCATTATGTCGTTTGGGAAATTTTCCGAAGGCGATGCTCTCTCCGGGCAGGATATTTTTGATGATCGCTTCCTCAACTTTTGTCGTTCGCCGGATGTCATTCTGATCCTGAAGCATGGTCTCGTTATCAAAATAGAACAGATAGAGCTGCTCCGGCTGCGCTTTTCTCTCCCCGGGGAGCTCGTTGAGGCGGTAGAGGAAGCCCTCCGTATCGGGCAGTTCCTCTTCCACCGACAGGAAGGACCGGGGGATCAGGGCGGTCACACGGGCACCCCCTCGGATCCGATCCGCTCCGAATCCCTTCTCCGCGCGATCCGAGGTCCGTATGATCGTGCCGGAGGCATCGCGCCAGCACTCTCCGGACGGAGCATTTCCGGTCATCGGAGCGACGACGTCGACAGAAAGAGTCCATCGCGCCTCGGGAAGGGCACTGAGTTTCATCTTTCCCATGACGCAGACGGCGGATCCGGGGGCCTGTCCGGCGGCCTGTACGCGCAGCTTCGCATCGGACACGGTACAGCGGATCGCTTCGGCACTCTCGGATCCGGTCATCGTGAACGCATTCCCCTTATCCTCCATGCTTCCCATGATGCCGCAGACCGCAAGAAGCTGTTTTTCATAGGTGACCATGGCGGCCGCTTTATTCTCCGCCAGAGCGCCCTCAAGCACATCGACCGTGACGACCCGGTAGAGCGGATCCTTGTCCGGATCCATCGTGACGGTCACGGGAGCCAGGGAAAAGGCACCTGTGAGGAGGAAGCAGGCGATCAGCACCGGTATCAGTTTCCCGTAAGATCCCCTACGACGCATTCCGGATCTCCTCCTCATGATAGGGGATCGACGCATCCCGGAGCATCTCTCTGACCTCCAGATAGGTCTGATAATCCGCGTAATCGTCGACCAGGATCACGCGGGTTCCGCCCGATAACAGCTGCTGACGGATCGGCGCCGGGCCGGACTGAAGGACACCGTTTAAGTAGATCCTCGTCTCGCGGATGCGGATCTCGGCGGTCTTCTCTTCCTCGGTCTCCGACGGGTCGGTCTCCTCCTGCCCTTCGCTGTCTGTCATGGTATCCTCATCGCCGATCACGGAATACTGCACGGTCTCCTTGAGGTCGATCATGGGTCTGTCGGTCTTAAGCCGCACCTCTCCGAAGGAGAAGCCGTCAAGAAGCAGGACACCGATCAGGATCGATGCCGAAAGGACCGCCCTCCGTCTTTGGAAGACCGTCTTCCTCCCATGATCCTTTTTTATCCTCCCGATGCGCATCATCAGTCCAGCCGCTCCGTCTGCCAGGTCAGATCCAATGCGTCAAGCGTCTCCTCCGCCTCATGAAAGGCGGCGGCGGACGCGTAATCATCCGTAAGGATCACGGTCATCTCCCCGATTCCCTCCATCTCCTGCAGCCTTGCCTGCAGCTGTGAAGCGTCGTCCAGTGCCTGCTCCGCCAGATAGATCCGATCCTCCCTCACGCGGATCTTAAGGACACCGTCCTCCCCGGCGCTCTGCAGAGCTTCCGCCGCGCCGGTCCCCTCCCCGGGGGCAAAGAGCGCAACGGGCTGTCGGGGGGACAGCAGGACAAAGACCGCCCCAGCAGCGATGACAATGCCGACGATCAGTCCCCAGATCGCAGCTTTGGGAGGGAGATTTTTGATCAGGTAGGTAAAGCAGAGAACAATAAAGGCGATCGCCGCCAGCAGGACGATCAGAGCCACCACAGACGCCGGGCGGATATCACTTATAATAGACGTTGTCATGATCCTCCCCCAGGGATGTCAGGATCTGTCTGACATTTTCCTCATCCCGGTACAGGATGTGATCCAGCTTCAGAGACAGGATGACCGGCTTCCCGTCGGCCTGCTTCACGCGTTCCTCCAGATCCTCGGCAAAAGCGCTCATGACCTCCTCCTGCGTCTCGGGGGTGAGCTCATTCACGGTGATCTCCTCATCCTCAAGTCCCAGCAGGCGCAGATGCCGCAGGGAAGGGTTTCCCGGCGTGTAATCCGCCTCCACCGTAAGGACAGAGACCAGCTCCTGCATCTGTTCCACGGAATCCAGGCGGTCCTCGTACATTGTCTTACTGGCCTCCGCCTCCGATGCCATCCGATCCGCTTCAGCCAGCGTCTGTTCGGCGGCGGAGAGCTTTTCCTGCAGCGCATCCTCCGTCGTGATGGTCCGGCTCTGCTGATTGCAGATGACGATCAGCAGAACGATAAAGACGACATCCAGCAGGGCCGTCAGATCGATCACAGGATCAAAGCGTCTCTTAAGCTTCCTATTCATGCCGCTGACCCAGATTCCCCATGTCGATGGCATCGCGGAACCGCCGGTCGTAATCGTCAAATAGGGTGTCGATCTGGAAGATGATCCTCGACGTGCCGAAGGAATCAAAGATCTTTAATACGATCGCAAAGAACAGCGCCAGAAGCGTGGAGGACAGCGCTGTGTTGAGGGAGGCGAAGACCGCCTCCAGATCCTGCGCTCTCACATTTAAGATGAGTCCCGCCACCGTGCCGAGGATCCCCATGAGGGGAAGGATCCCGATGAGCTGCGCAAAGACCGAATAGTAGCTGCACCAGCGGTTGAAATGCTGTCTCCTGGTATCCGTGTCCTCTCTGGTCACCGTGGAATAGTGTTCCTGGGTCGCCGCAAGGGTATCCGGATTGACGACGGTGCGGACCCGTTTCCCGGCCGTCATCTCCTCCAGCATGTGGCGTTCGTTGGTCAGCACGATCGCGCAGACGATCAGGCCCGCGAACACACCGATCCCGACGATCACGATGATCAGATTGATATCGTCATTGATAAACTTGAGGATCGCATCCATCTCTCACTTGCTCCTTATCTTACTCGTGTACGATCACAGGGAGACCGACCGACACCTTATCATAGAGCGGTCCCGCCTCCTTCAGAGGGATATTGACGCACCCGTGGGAACCGGATTTGACGTAGAGCTCTCCTCCGAAATCGCCCCGCCAGGTGGCATCGTGGATCCCGTAATTGCCGTAGAAAGCCATCCAGTAATGGACAAAGGAAGCGTAATTCGGCCCGCGCAGGGTGCGGTTTTTCTGCATGAAATAAATGGCATAGACGCCGGGCGGTGTGTCATTTTCCTTTGAGGTGTTGCCGGTGACGATCCGCATGGAGGTGTCCACATTGCCGTCCACGATGTAGTAAAGCATCTGTTTGCCGATATCGACTTCAATGTAGTTATCACCGATATCATCCTCTCCCAGCTGCCTGGCCTCCTTGATCAGTGCCGGCGTGTGTGCCTCCGAAGTGCGGTCCTTTAGGGCCGTCATGAGCCATTCCTTCTCGGCCGCCGCATCGATCTCATTGCCGTAGGTGCCGGGCGGCACCCGGATCATCCTTCCGTCCGCCGTCTCAAAATCACGCGTCTTGTGAACGGTGTCATATTTCGCACAGAGATCATCCACATACCGGTCCACATCCGCTTCGCAGAAGATGAGGGAACCGTCCGGCGCGCACACGAAGCCCTCCGACACCGTAAGATCCTGAGGAAGCTCCCTCCACTCCCCGTTCACCAGATATCTGCAGGCGGTCGTCTCCGCCGGTTCGGCCTCCCCGTTGTCGGCCGCCGCTCTCCCGGAGCCCGCCGTCTGTCCGTTCCGGATCTGTTCCAGTTTCTCCTCCGTGAGAAGCCAGCCGTCCGTCACATCCGCATCCAGCGCACAGGTCATATCTCCGATCTGATAGGCAAGGCCCTCCCGCCGGCTGCTTAACAGCGCCTGGTAGGTCGCCTCCACCTCATGATCCGCTTCCGTCAGTGTGTAATCCCGGTAACATTTCCCGTCCGTATCCAGTGATACGTAGTACTCCCCTCCGGAGATCTTTTTCGCTGCTGTCTCGATGATGGCATCCTTGACCGGCATCTCGCCGGCGTGCTGCACGAGCTCATAACCGTTCTCCGTCTTCTCGATATGCGTCAGGGCTTCCGCGCTCTCGCGAAAGATCTCCCAGTTATCGACCGCGGATTCCAGGGCGCTCAAGTCAAAGGTCGTAACGGGATTGATCTCGTAATGAATGCCGCCGGTCAGGCTTTTGATCCAGGTGATCGGGTTCTGCGACTGGTAGAGTTTTTTTGCGGAGGCATCAAAGCTCACCTGCATGGACAGATCTTCATTGGGGATCGTCAGCCGCTTGTCATTCCGTCCGATCAGCATGACACCGGTCGGCAGCTTCTTATTCTTCTCCAGTTTGGCATCGAG
>JAFPTK010000019.1 GCA_017400305.1 Lachnospiraceae bacterium
TCAGCCGAACCAGCGGAAGATACGACACTATCTGGATCACTTTGAGAGGGATCCGCAGCACAACAGCTTCCTCTACACGATCCCCGATCCGGACGGCAAGGAGGAACTCACCCGGTTTTACCAGGTCAATGTCAACTATCTTTACGACGGCGTGCGCAAACGCGGCTTTATCGTCACCTTCACGGACGATTCGGACAGACAGCGATACATCCGGCTCCTGGATGGCTACAATGAAAAGCTGCAGGATGAGGTGACGGAAAAGACCCGCCACATCACCGAGATGCACGACAACCTGATCATGAGTCTCGCCATGATGGTGGAAAGTCGTGACAATTCCACCGGCGGCCACATCCGGCGGACCAGTGAGGGTGTCCGGATCCTCACGGAGGAGATCGTCCGGGAGGGAACTCTCCTGCTGTCCGACGAGTTCATCCGGGATGTCGTCAAGGCCGCTCCGATGCATGATCTCGGCAAGATCGCCGTCGATGATGCGGTGCTGCGCAAGCCCGGCCGCTTCACGGACGAGGAATACGCCAAGATGAAGAAGCACGCCGCGGAGGGAGCCCGCGTCATCCACGAGATCCTCCTGCACACGGACGACAACTCTTTTAAGAAAGTGGCGGAAAATGTTGCCCACTACCACCACGAGCGATGGGACGGCTCCGGCTATCCCGATGGGATCTCCGGAGAGCAGATCCCGATCGAAGCCCGTATCATGGCCATTGCGGATGTCTATGACGCTCTGGTGAGCAAGCGTGTCTACAAGGAAGCGTTTGATTTCGAAAAGGCGGACCGCATCATCACGGAAGGCATGGGAACCCAGTTCGATCCGGGTCTCCGCTCTGCTTATGAGCATGCGAGACCGCGTCTGGAAGCATATTATCGGGATATCAGCGAATCCGCTCCCGCCGGGGAGAACGGATCCTCCTCCGCAGGAGCAGCGCAGCATCAGCTCACTCAGAGATAAGAGACGCCGCCAGCGCTGCCCAGCACTCCCGGTTTCTGAACCAGATCGGCAGGAACTCTCTGATCTCCAGCGGACAGGGATTGGTTCCCACCTCCACGGTCACTCCGGCGCGATGGCAGCGAAGCTGCAGCCAGTCCGTAAAGCCGCCCAGCTTCAGATCCGCGGACCGCTCCATCTCGATGGAATAACCGCTGATCCCGCTGATGATCTCGGCGATCACCAGGGACCGCATCGCATCCTCCGATTTCTTTCCGTCCGCATCGTAGTAGATGAGATTCCCCATGGAATGATAACTGACTGACGCCGCATAATCCTGTGACAGCTCGACATCCACGAGATTCTGCGACTCCGGCTCGGACACCGGTCTGGGGCCCGGGTAGTTCGCCTGGGAGGGGTGATCCTTCTCCTGAATGGTCTCCCACCCGGCATCGAAATTGTTGTTGAGATCGACCCCGCGGGCATTTGCCTTCCAGAGCTTAAGATACGTATCCTGATCCCGGATCGTCTTGCTGCGGTCCGCCGCGAAGGCTCTCCGCAGGATCAGCCGGGTCGCCGATGTGCGTGCCCCCTCCTCCCCGAACTGACTGATGGATACCCCGTCCGGATTGGACATGGGGATGATCGTCCACTCCGTCTGTTCAAAGAGCTCGCGATATGGGATCCCGCGATAGCTTCCGGTCGCGAAATATGCCGCGTAATACTCCGTCATCTTCATCACCAGCTGTGCGGTCATGTACTCCCGCCCATGGATCGCGGCCTGGACAAAGACCTTCACCGGCGCATCGGGGTTACCGAAAACCATCATCGGGATCCTGCGGCCGTCCGTACTGGGGCGAAGATCCCTGGTGCTCAGCAGATCCGGATACATCGCGCAGAGGAGATCCACATCCTCACAGAGCTCCTCCCAGGTATAGAGCGCCGTATCGGTGCGCACCACCGGCAGCAAGGACGGATCCACCGCGGGATAATCGATGACCGGCGCATAGGAGGCTGTGATATAACCCTCCCGTCCGCTCTCCGGCTCCCGCACACGGATCCGCGCCGGATCGGCCGGTTCCTCCTCCGCCGGGATCTCCGCAAGGAGTGTTCCCGTCGGGATATTCATGAGCAGCTTCGACTTGGGATTCTCTTCCGCCCGCATCGGGAGATCCTCCACCGGTGCGGCGATCCTGGGGATCTCTCCGGCGGCCCGGATCTCCTCCACCCGGCGGGCGATCATCGGATCCACGGTGACCTCCCCTGCGACCATCGGACCGGCAGGCACAGGCTCCGGTTCCTCTTCCTCCGGGGATATCTCCCCGGATTCTTCCGCAGTTTCCGGGACAGTCTCCGTCGGGCGCAGCGTATGCGCGCTGACCCACAGGACGGCAGTTAAGAGAGCTAATACAAAGAAGATACGAAATATGACATCTTTTCGGCGAAGGAAGAAACGCATGACGGGCAGTCGTCATACCGTAAGGAACGGCGGCCGCTCCGAGGCCGCAATGACCTCGACCGAGGGCATCTGCCTGCGGAACACATCCTTCAGATAAGGGACAAAGATCTTTTCCAGGCCGTAATGACCGGCGTCGATGATGGAGAGCCCCTGTGCCACCGCATCGATCCCCGCGTGATGATCGATATCGCCGGTGATGAGCACATCGGCGTGTGCCGCGATCGCCCGGTCGATCTCACTCTTGCCGGCTCCCGGCGAGATGGCGGCACGGCGCACCTTTTCCTTCGGTTCCCCAAAGAGGCGTACGTAATCGATGTGAAAGACCCCTTTGACCAGCTCCGCACATTCAAGGAGCGTCATCTCTCGGGTGAGGAGTCCCACGCGGCCGATCCCCTCCTTGGAGATGTCGTCCTCCCAGGTCACCTCCAGCACTTCTCTCTCCGACAGTTCCAGCTCGTCCGCGGCGGCATCCGCCATGCCCATCACATCGAAGTTCGTATGCATCGCATAGTAGCTGATCTCGTTCCCGATCAGCTTCATGATGCGCCTGCCGATGAAATCATCCTCCGCAACGCGTTTGATGCCCCGAAAGATCAGCGGATGATGCGTGATCAGCAGATCCGCTTCCGCCCGGATCGCATCCTCCACCACTTCATCCGTCGCATCCACCGCGACGAAGGCACGGTTGACCTCCCGCTCACTCCTGCCCGCCAGGAGGCCGACATTGTCCCATGAGAGCGCCAACCGCGCCGGTGCCAGTTCCTCCAGTTGTGCGATGATCTCACTGAGTTTCATGATGATCCCTCTGTTTCTGCTCACAGGCCATGAGCGCGGCCTCGATATTGGCTTCCTCGATCTCCAGCTCCGCGATCCGCGCGGACGGTCCGTTCTCCGCCCTCAGACGTTCGATCAGCGAGCGGGTAGTGGTCAGTTCCTTCTCCAGGAAGAGATGATAGGTCTCACTGCTCCCCTCCTCCAGAAACGCACCAAAGTCGTTCGAGGAGCGCATTCCTTCTACATAATTCTCCGACGGGATCGCGCGCATCATGGTGTAGAATTTTCCGTCCTCAAAGATCATGCGCTCATCGATCACCGTCCATCCGTTCTGCCGGATCGCCTCCCACAGCTCCGGCACCTCGGACTGCGGCTGCAGGATCAGCTGCCGGATTCCCAGAAGGAGCGGCTTCCCCTCCTCGATCATCCGCTTCATCAGTCTCCCGCCCATCCCGGCGAGAACAGCGATCATTGCCTCCCCGGGCTGCAGGGCCGCGAAGCCGTCGGAGATCCTGCACTCGATCTGCTCCGTAAGTCCCATCAGCTCGATATTGGAGCGCGCCCGGGAGAGCGGTCCCTCCCGGAGGTCCATGGCGAGAGCATGGGTGGCGATGTTCTGTTCGATCAGCCAGATCGGCAGATAGCCGTGGTCGGTCCCGATATCCGCCACACAGAGAGCGGCATTCGGGAAGATCTTATGAAGTTCTGCCGCGGCATCCTCCGTCATCGAGGCGACCGCTCCGAGTCTGTCAGAAAGATGATTCATGATGCGATATCCCGTACGCAGATCACGCGCAGCTCCTGCTCCGGTGCCTGTTCCAGCCGGATCGTCCTGTCTCCCGCCTCCATGGGGAAGAAATTGTCCGTCAACACCGCCGGCTTCTCTCCGTCCATGATACAGACGCCTGCCGCAAAGGCTTCGGCGTGCACCTGCACCGTGTCGCCCTCCATCCGGACGGTAAGCCCCGGATCCGCGAAGCGATAATGCTTCGGCGCGCAGAAGAGGCTCATTCCCTCCGATACAACCTGTCCGCCGATCGTGAGGCGGTATTCCAGATGCGTCGTGCACGGGTCAAAGCTGTCCTGATCCCCGAAAAGGATCTCTTCGAGCCACACCCCGTCATAGGGCAGGACCTGCACCGGCTCGTCGCCGGATCTTATCACCTCCGACCGCGCATTGCGAAGCGACCAGTGCACCGTCCCGATCTGGACCTGATCCGTCTCATTGGCGACATGGAGCTTCGCGGAAAAATCCACATGGATCGCCTGCGTGTTGGGCCAGGGTTTCTGATCCACCTCCCCGTGCTCCTCACAGGAGAGCATGACCGGTGCGAAGGCACGCTTCTCCACGTAATGAAGCGCCTTGCGGTTCCCGTAATAATCCACACCGGACCAGGATGCCACCGGCGCCATATCATTTAACTGCCACACCAGGGTCCCCATGGAGATCCCGCGATGGCGCCGCAGATGCTCGATCCCGTAGCGGATCGCATCCGCCTGCAGCAGCTGCGTCGCATAGAGGGCCATCTCAAAGTTCTTCGGATACAGATAATTGCCCGCCAGATAGAGCATGAGTTTCCCGTTTGCCGCCGTGTTGCGCTGGTGCATCTCCATCACACGGGAAAAGATATTCTGATCCTCCTCCCCGGCAAACCGCCGGATCGTATCCAGACACGGGAAGGACTGGAACCCGAATTCCGACAGGAAGCGGAAGCTGTGCTTCCGATACTCGGTAAACGGCGCGTTGCCGTGCCATACCGTCCAGTAATGCGTATCACCGATATCCTCGGCCCAGGGATTGTCGAAGTTCCCGCCCGCGGAGGGGGAGCTCGGCCAGTAACAGGTGTCGGGATCCTCCCGCTTAAGCACCTTGGGGATCAGATACTCAAAGATCTTGATATAGTCCGATTTCTGCTTCAGGGAAGGTTTCCAGGCCTGATCGATGGTCTGTGTCTCCACCTCGTTGTTGCCGCACCAGAGGCCCAGACAGGCGTGGTGGCGGAGTCTTCGGACATTGTCCGTGATCTCCTTCAGGATCGACTCCTCAAAGGCATCGTCCAGCTCGTAGCTCGCGCAGGCGAACATGAGATCCTGCCACACGATGAGCCCCAGCTCGTCACACAGATCGTAGAAAGCATCATCCGGATAGTATCCGCCGCCCCACACGCGGATGGTATTGTGATGCGCCCAGACCGCCTCGCGCAGAAGCTTCTCCGATCGCTCTCTGGTCACCTCGGAGAGGATATTGTCCTCGGGAATGTAATTCGCCCCCATGGCAAAGATCGGCAGGCCGTTGACCTTGAAGGCGAAATTCGTGCCGCCGTCCGGCATCGGATCCTGATTGACCGTGAGGATCCTCAGTCCGATCCGCCGCTCCACACAATCCAGCTCCTCTCCGGTACTCCCGTTGATCAGACGGATCCTGGCGGTGTAGAGAGGCTGTGCGCCGTATCCGTTAGGCCACCACAGCTGCGGATCCGGGATGCGCACGATCTGCCGGATCCCCGTCTCGGTCTCATCGATGATCTGCCCCCGTCGCTTCTCCTCCAGGGTATGATACACGGCACCATCCGGCGATTCGATCTCCGTCTCGACGCGGAGCCCCGCCGTGGTGAGTGCCACATGATCCCCCAGGACCGCCGTCTCTCCCTCGGTGTACACATTGACCTGAGTCGTGACATGGATCTTCACCTCCGGGATGATGTATCCATGCATCCCCCGGCCGGTCTTGATATGCTCCTGGTAGAAGCTCACGTCGCAGATATCCGCCTTGCCGTGAGCGGTGATCTCCACCGGCCGGAAGATCCCGGCATCCGGGAGCCGTAACCCCCAGTCCCATCCGAACATGCAGTGCGCCTTGCGCAGATGCGGGAAGCCCTCCATGCACTCCGAAGCACCGCCCGTGTAGATCCGCTCGTTCTCCTGCGCGATATACGCCGTCGGCGAGTGGAGCGTGATCTTCAACCGGTTCTCGCGGGAAGCCACCGAGGAAACATCGTACTCCCAGGTCCGGTGCATATTGTCTGTCTCTCCCAGGATGATCCCGTTCAGGCTGATCTCACTCAGGGTGTCGATCCCGTAAAAGGTGAGCGTCAGCGCCTCCGCGGAGAGCATTTCCTCATCCAGCGCAAACCTCGTCTCAAAGACAAAATCCCCCTGCATCAGGGCCAGTGCATCCTTCTCATTCTCCCCCTGACGCGGATCCGGCATGCGGCCGCTTGCCATCAGCGTCCCGTAGACCGTACCGGGGATCCCTGTGGGGAATTCCTCACCGGCCCGGCAGTACGCGTTGTCCTGCTCCACCCTGAGTATCCAGTTGTCTCTGATCTCCATCCGCTTCATGCTGTCTCCGTCTCCTGTATCCGCCTGTTACCGGGAGGTCGACCAGGCGATCTCCCGAAGGGTCTCCCGGGGCATCACCCGGGTTTCAAAGTGGTACGAGCGGCTCTCATGATACTGCATGGTGAGATCCACCGTGATGAGTGTCCTGCCGTCCCTTCCCTTCTGTGTGATCTGTCCTCCCCGGGAAGCGCCCTCCCCCGTGAGGGTATAGATCATTTCCTCCACCTTGTTGCTCACGAGATAATCATCGTTCCGGATCCGTCCGATCTCACTCTGGGCCCGCAGGGAATTGAAAAGGGTCTGCCGCTGTGCCGAGACCGTGTAATCCGTATCCATGTAGAATTTTCTCTCTGCACGGTCATAGTAAAAGATCTGCCCGGCAAATCCGACCTTGTCGCGCTCCGTCGTCTCTCTCCCGACCATCAGATAGTTTTCCCGTCCGTTGTCGTAGAAATAGAGTTCCGACGCCCCCATCACCGCACGGGTGAGCGCCGACTGGATCGTCTGCGCTTCCTTCTGGATCGCAGAGATCTCCGTACTCGTCCGGTGAAGCCGGACTGCAATGGAGAAAAACTGCGCCGCCATCACCGAGACCACCGAGGCCACTGCGAGCCCCACGATCAGTTCGATGAGTGTCATGCCCGCGGTACTGCGGATCTTATCCGTGAGCTTCTGCTGCCATGTCCCGCGTCTCATTGATACACCGTCCGCACCTGTGCCCGGCCCGTCGGCTCATACACCGTCAGGCGGTAGCTTTTGCCGGAACCGGAGAGGATGATACTCCCCGCTCCCTCCGTGCACGCTCCGCTCTCGCGATCCCAGGACCAGTGATAATAGCATCCGCTGCTGTCACTCTGCAGGGAGCGGCCCTCGCCGTCACTGATCCTCAGGGAATTGGCACTGCCGAGCTCCTGCCGGTCATACTCCGTCCAGACCGCCCCTCCGTGCGCCTCCGGATTGAGCGTCCGCCGTACGACCAGGACCCAGGTGTGATCCTCCTGGCACAGCTCCGCGCGAAAGACACCCGGCTTGACCTCCTGAGAATTCTGCGCAAGCAGCAGCGCATCGGCGATATTTCTCGTCTGCCGCTCCGTCACCTTGCCGCGATAGGAACCCATTCCCATCACCGTGATCCCCGTCATCGTCATGATGATCGAGAGCACGACCAGCAGCTCCACAAGGGAGAAACCGGCCTCTCCCCGCTCTGCGATCCTCTCCTTATCCGATCCTGCGCCAGTCAGCAAAAGACACCACCTCACCGATCCGCGCCGATCCGTCCGTCCCCTGCGGTCTGACGATCAGATCGCAGCTGATCGACGTCTGGACATCCCTCTCATAATTGATGAGGATAAATTCCACCTCTTGAAAGACGAGCGCATCCGCATATCTCTTCACGCCGCCCACCTTCACCGAGACCTCCTCGGTCCGGTCCGTCACGACACGCTCCGAGCCTTCCACCGGAAGGGTCAGCGAAAATCCGGCGAGATACTCCCCTGCCGTCCGGTCAGCCGCCTCCTTGCGCGTCCTCATCCGTTTCTCATTCTCTTCCTCAAGGACCGCCAGATCCAGGATCCCCACATGCTCCTTGAGATATGACGTCTGCCAGTCATAAGGATCCATCCGATAAGCGTCGGAGACATCCCTGGCCACGCCGGCCCGGATCTCCTCCACCGCCAGCTCCAGGCGGTAGAAGTTCTTGTCCGTCATGCGATGCATGCTCTTTAACCGGACGCTCATGAGCGCGCCGCTCATGGCCATAACTCCCAGTACCGTCGCCAGTGCCGTGACGGTCATCACCAGGATAAAGGTCTGCCCCCGTTCAGAGCGAAGCCTCGCGATCATGGGGCACCTCCCCCGACGAGCCTCGCGGAAGTGAGCCTTAACTGCTCTTCTCCGGTCTGATCCAGATGCTTGGCCATCTGATATACCACGACAGACAGCTGCACCAGCTCCTCCCCGCCATCCGACGCCGCATCCCGCGTATTAAAGGACGCCACGAGTTCCGCGTGATGATTGCTGTTGACACGCTGTTTCTGCATATACGGTGTGGGATCGATGAGACAATAGACACCATACTGCTTTCCGAAGCTCACCACCGGTCCCCGCCCGTTGCCGATGTCATTGTACAACAGGCGGACCGCTCCCTCTGACTGCTCCGCGTGATAAGTGATCCCGTCGATGGTGACGGTACGTCCTTCCTTGGCCGCCCGCGCCAGCTCTCCCATGGACAGTGTCGCAGCTTTCATGCTCTCCATGGTCGACTCTGCCAGAGTCTGCAGCCGCTGTTCCGTCGATGCCCGCGCATTTAACCTTCTCGCGACGATAAAGGACTGCAGGAGCACTGCCGTCAGCACACTCATGAGTGAGATCGCGACCAACAGCTCGATCATGGAAAAACCGGATTGGGCCCGTATGACCCTGCGCACTTTATTCTCCGGCCTCTTCATTCCTATCTGATACTGTTGCGGATCCCCGTAGGACCGCTTTTTGCGGTGTCGGCATCGGAAGAGGAAGTCTCTTCCTCCGTCTCCCCTTCTTCTCCGTTCTCATCCGACGATCCGTCCCCGCCATCCTCTGTACTCTCACCGTTCTCAGCGGTCTCTCCGCCCTCTGTCTCCTCCGTTTCCTCCGGAGAAAGAGCCTCCTGCGCTGCACCGGGTTCAAAGACAGGATTCAGATGCGGGACCGGCGGACCCTCCGGCGATTCGTCACCGTATTCCTCTTCCATCGTGATCAGACGCGCCGGGGAGGAAAAGATGTTGTCCGTCCCGGTCTCCACCTCCGTGGTCAGCTCCTGATCACTTCGGTCATCCCCCCTGATCGCGTACTGACTGATGGTCACATCGGCATCCACGAGGGACTCCGTCATATCGTAATCCGCCATCACGGTCTCGATCACATCGCGGCCGTCGGTCTCCTCGATATACGTGATGAAGCGCTTCCACTCGTCATAGGAGATCCGTATCGGGAACTGCACCGTACTGCGGATGAGACTATAGCTTTCATTATTGCCCGGGGCAAGGTACTGGAAACGGTAGATCGCCTCCGGTTCGGTGTAGCTCGCGGATGCGATCCGGATCCCGAACTCGTCCTCGATCCCCTTTAAGAACAGCAGCTGATTGTTCTGGGTGATATCCGCCGGAAAGCGTGCCGTCACCGCATCAAATGCCTCGGAAAAGCGGGCCGTCTGCCCCTCGTAATCGGCCCGGGAATCCTCGATCTTCTTGAGGCGGTCCCGCTCTGCCGTGAGGGTCGTCCTTTCCGCATCCAGCTTTTTGATCTCCTCGCGGATCACCCCCGCGATCCCCAGTCCCGACAGGAGGAGCATGGCAAGAGCGATACCGAGCGTCAGTATGAGTCTTCCCTGGGTGAGCTTTTTCACTGCGCACCCCCTTCCGCCGTCTGCGTCTGGTTCTGGTTCTGGGTCTGGGTCAATCCGACCTCGTAATCCCGCTTCTCCTTGTTGGTGAGCATGCAGGAGATGGTGCAGGACACCGTCTCCGAGCCGGTGTCATAGAAGCTCGAGATCGCACTGGTCTCCACCTCGGAGACATTGTCGATCGTCTCTAACTCCCTCAGCATCGCGGCGATCACGTCCTTTCCGGTGGCAAGCACGGTCATGGACACTTCCCCCTCGTCGATCGTGAAGCTGTCGATCCGGATCCCGCGCGGCCGCACCTCCTCCAGGCGGTTGATAAAAACAGAGAACTCGTCGTTATGCGAGGCCGTGAGGCCCTCGACGTTGCGCACATCGTCATTCTTTGTCTTGGCTTCCTCGTAGGCAGACAGGATCGCGTCCGCGCCGCGCATCCGGTTCACCTCCTCCTCGAGAGAGGTCACCTCCCGGTCCAGGGTGAAAAGCTGGATCCCGGGAACCGCGACCAGTGCGGCACTTCCCAGTGCGGCGGCACCGATGATCATCCGGTACACGCGGCTGTCCTTGTTCTTTTTCTTTTCCGCGGTGAGCTCCTGCGAAAGGAGACCCACGGGAGCGATCACGGCGCCGTAGTTGTCCAGATACCGCATCGCCTGCTCACGGACCGTGGCAGTCCGCGGGATGGAGACCCCCTTGAGGGTGGTGAGCGAGGTGACCGGTACTGACAGCTGCGCCTCCAGCAGCTCCCTGATCCCGTGATAATACACGGCATCGCCCATGAGGAGCACCTGCTCCACCGGCTGCATACCGCGGTTTCGCGTATAGTACATCATCGTGCGGCGGATCATATCGATCGCAAAATAGAGCGGCTCCGCAATGGGATCGTTCATCGGCAGCTCGTCGCTTATGAGCTCGGTCCGCCTGAGCATCTCATCCGCCCGCTCCGCACTGACCCAGCGTTCCCTCGCCACGACATCCACGATCTGATCCAGGCCGAAATCGACATTTCGCTGCATGATCATGTCGCCGTTGTCAAAGAAGGTTAACGCCGTGTGATCGCCGGAGATATCCACCGTCAGGGTCGGTTCCCTGCCGACCTGCATCGCCGCCAGACGGAAGACGCTGTTACCGATGAAATCGATGGACTGGATCTTCAGACGCAGATGCGCCGCTGTCTCATAATAGGATCGGATCTGCTCATTCGGGGCGGCGATCGCCATCACGCGGACCTCTCCGCGCTCCTTGCGCTTCTTCTTACCGCCGGACTCCTGTTCGCCGGCCTCCCTGGCGTCCTCTTTGCCGCGCTTCGCTTTTTTACGTTCCGCTTTTTCCCGCCGATCCTTTTTCCGCCATCTGCTTTTTTTCTTTTTCTCCCCGGGCTCCTCCTTGAAATCCGTGAGCTCCACGTCGCGGTCGCTCTCCAGGTCCGCCTCCTGCGCCTCCTGCGGCTGCCCCTCGGCGGACGTTTCCGTGCCGGGCTCCGGCGCCTTGCGCACCGCGGCGATCCGATAGAACCCGATGACATATTCTTCCAGATTGATGGGGAAATACTCGCCGGCATTGGTATTGACGATCTGTTTGATCCGTGCGTCGGAGAGATCCGGCAGCACCACCTCGCGCGTCATGATCTTATCCGCCGGCATGGTGAAGATCGCCTCTCTGGCGTGGATCCCGGCAGCGGAGAGCTGAAGCTTCAAAAAGCCCGCAAAGGCCTCCGGATCCATGACAGTGCTGTCATCGACCATGCTCTGCGGCACTTCCTTTTCCAGAAGGCGTTTCACACGTGTGCCGGAGCGCGTCTTGCGCACCAGTGCGATCCGAATGATATTATTATTGAGTACGATCGACAGTAATTCCGTCATCCCTGATCCCTATCTGTGATCGCGGGTCACGCTCTCCGGCAGCACGCCGGCCTCGTAATCATCTCCCGCGCTGTGTTCCTGATCGCCTGCCCACACGGCAGTCTGCATGGTCCGGATCCCGGTATTCCGGTCCACATCCTCCCGGACCCCGATCATGATCTCGTAATCGTCCCGCTCCCCTCTGGCTTCCCGGGAGATCAGACGCGGAGGAGTCGGGATGTAGAGCCTCACCGCTTCAGCAAACCCGTCCTCCTGCATAAAAAGAGTCGAGACCGCGATCGGTGCGGAGTAGATGCCGTCCTGTAACCGGCTCCTGACCGCATCATAAGCGATCTCGTCATACATCGCACCTGTCAGCGCACTGTACACCATCTCGATATTCTGTGCGTCCCGGCGCTCCCTTCCCTTTTCCACATAACGGATCAACGCGGGGGAGAGCGCCCCCGTCATCATCACCAGAACCGAAACCGCAATGACGAGCTCAACCAGGGAAAAACCGGCGGTTGCACGATCACTTCGATGCATTGTCCTCCCCGGAATCCGCCTCCCGGTTAGTCTCAGGCATCTCAAACTTGTTGCCCCTGCTGTCCGCGATGACACGCTGTTCGTTCTTGCTGCCGGTTCGAGCGATCCAGACCTTGAGATTCCCGTCCAGATAAGAGAAACGGATGACCTTGCCCCTGGCCCGCTTGGATACGAGCGTCGGCATCTGCGTCCCCATGACCGCCTGATATTCGATCGTGAAGGGATCTGTGGGATCCGTCTGATAGAGATTGTCCGTGGATACCACCGCGCCGTCGCCGCTCTCAATGTCGACCGCACCGTACCGCCAGGTCACCTTGCCGCTGTTCTCGGCGATCTGCGCCATGAAGGAGTCATAGGCATCTTCGTCTGTAAGCGCCGCATTGATCCCCTCATAGATGGAGTCCAGGGTCTGCATATCCCTTACCTCTCTCGCGCGGTCCACATACCGGATGATATACGGCGTGATCAGACCGACAAGCACCACCATGACCGTGATCGCAATGAGTAGCTCTATGAGGGAAAAACCCGACCTTGCTCGCTTCATGAACGTCTCCTTGTTGCAGGTGCTATCCTTAACTTGTTAATTGTACCATACCCCGAAGGCTCTTGCAATGAATATTTACTATTCTTCGCACTTCCCGTATCGGTATTTCGTGAAAGCAATCTTACAGCGCATCGATATTCGTATACAGTGAGATCATGGGCGAAAAGACCGCCGCGATGATCCCGATGACGATGAGGGCCATCACGATGATGATGACCGGTTCCAGCGCCGCCGCGGCGCTCTCGGTGGCATCGGAGACCTCCTCCTCATAGTAATCCGCCGCCTTCTCCAACATCGTATCGATGGATCCCGTTTCCTCGCCGACGTTGATCATGTTGCAGATCATCGGCGGGAACAGTCCGCTCTCTGTGAGCGGATCCGAGAGATGGCTTCCGCGCGTCACCTGATCCTGTGCCGCCTCCAGACACTGCCGGTAGACATCGTTGCCCAGCGTATCCGCCGTGACCGTCAATGCGCGGATGATCGGCATCCCGGCCCCCAGGAGGGTACTCAGATTCCGGCAGAACTGCGCACAGGCTGTCTTTTTATTCAGTTTCCCGATGATCGGGATCCTGAGTTTCCACTTATCGATCCGGCTGCGACCCGCGGGAGTCGCCGCGTAGGACCGGAAGGCCAGGATGCCGGCTGCGACAAGGATCACCAGGATCCACCAGAACCGCGTGAGCCAGTTGCTCATGGCCACCAGGACCTTCGTCACACGGGGCATCTCCGTCCCCATCTGCTCAAACATCGCCGCATACATCGGCACGATCCGCGTCAGCATGATGATGATGACCGCGACGCAGACGATCATGAGGATCACGGGATACACCATGGCCTTTTTGACGACGCTTTTGAGCTTCTCTGCTTTCTCAAAGTGGATCGCCATCCGTTCGAACGCGACCTCCAGTTTACCGGCTTCTTCGCCGGCGCCCACGAGCGCCGCAAACATCGGAGAGAAGACTTTGGTCTGACGATGCATGCTCTCCGATAAGGTGTTTCCCTTTTCCACCGACAGACGGATCTCCCGGAGCGCGTCGGAGAGCATCTCGTTTTCCGCCTGTTCCTCCAGCATGCCGAGCGCGCGCACGATACTGACCCCGGCTGCGGAGAGTGTCACAAACTGCCGGCAGAAGACGCTCATCTCCCGGGAACTCACGCCGGGCTTTAAGAACGAGAGATCGATGCTCTTCTCGAACCGGCCGATCTCGGAGATCGAGATGACCGTATTGCCGTTCGCCTTGAGCAGATCGATCGCGCTGTTCCTGTCTGCTGCCGGGATCGTTCCGTTTCTGGTTTTCCCGTCGGGTGCGACCACCCGGTATCTGAAGTCGGCCATTTCGCGCTTTACTCCTCGTATGCGATCTTGCGAAGCTCATCCATGGAGGTGATCCCTTCCCGCACCAGGCGGACCGCCTGATCATGCAGCGTGGTCATGCCCTGGTCCAGCGCGATCTGCTTGATCTCCGAGCTCGGACGCATCCGTGCGATCGCCGTGTGGATCTCCGGCGAGGAGGGCAGCATCTCATACACCGCGATCCGGCCGAAGTAGCCCGTATGGCTGCATCGCTGGCAGCCGACCCGCTCGTAGATCATGAGCGGCTGCGCGGCAGGAACACCGAGCTCCTCCTTCTCCTCCGCCGTCGCCTCCCGCTCCCGCTTGCAGCTGCAGAGTCTGCGGACCAGACGCTGTGCCACGACGCCCACCAGAGCGTCCGCGATCAGATAGGGCTCGATCCCCATGTTCATCAGTCGGGCAACGGATGCCTCCGTGCTGTTCGTATGCAGCGTCGATACCACCAGATGGCCCGTGATGGAGGCCTGGATCGCGATCTCCGCCGTCTCGGAGTCACGGATCTCACCGATCATGATGATATCCGGATCCTGTCTTAAGATCGAGCGCAGGGCACCCGCAAAGGTCATGTCGATCTTCGGGTTGACCTGTACCTGGTTGACGCCGTCCACATTGGCTTCCACCGGATCCTCGACCGTGACGATGTTGACATTCTCCCGGTTCAGCTGGGAGAGCGCCGTGTAGAGGGTGGTGGACTTACCGCTTCCGGTGGGCCCGGTGACCAGGATGAGTCCGTGGCGATGCGCCAGCATATCATCGAACTTGGCGAGGTCATCGCCCTCCAGCCCCAGTTCTCTCTTGTCGCGGGTCAGGCTCTCCTTGTTGTTGAAACGCATGACCAGCTTCTCCCCGTACACCGTGGGGATCGAGGAGACACGGACATCGTACTCCACGTGGTCGACGACTAACGTCGTGCGCCCGTCCTGAGGCTTGCGCTTCTCGGAGATATCCATGCCGGAGATGATCTTGACGCGGGCGGTGATCGCGGCCTGGATCGTCGCGTCATGCTTCATCGCCTCGATGAGATCACCGTCCACGCGGAACCGGATACGGATCCCGTCCCGGGTCGGTTCAAAGTGGATATCCGAAGCGCGCTGATGGACCGCCTGCTCCATGATGGAGCGCACCATGATGACGATGGGGGAGTTGTCGGTCTCTGCCTGATCCTCGCGCTTGTCGTTCTTATCCTCCGGGGTCTCCTCCTCACCGAATTCCTTCTTGTAGCGCTCGGCGACCTCCATCACGGACTGCCGTCCGAAGTACCGGTCGATCTCGTAAGCGATCTGCGAACTGGTGGACAGGACCGGCTGGATCCGGCGGTTGGTGATGATGGAGATATCGTCCATCGCGATGAAGTCCATGGGATCGGACATCGCCACCATCAGGATGTTGGGGTTGTTCTTGTCAAAGCCGATGGGGATCAGATTGTACTGCTTCGCGATCGTCTCGTTGATGAGATAGACCGCCTCCTTGTCCAGCTTGACGTTCCGGAGTTCCACGTAATCAATGTGGAGCATCTCGGTCAGGACCTCGACCATCTGCTGCTCGGAGACGAGGCCCATGCTCATCAGGGTCTCGCCCAGCTTGGTCCCGCGGTTCTTCTGCTCCTTTAATGCCTTCTGCAGATCCTCCGGCGTGATGACCTGCTTCTGCACCAGGACATCACCGAGACGGATGCGCTGTCGCTGTATCATAGCGTTCCCCCCTTAATCCAAGTAATCCTTCAGTTTCCTTGAGCGGCTCGGGTGACGGAGCTTCCGGAGCGCCTTGGCCTCGATCTGGCGGATGCGTTCGCGCGTGACATTGAACTCGCGACCGACCTCCTCCAGTGTCCGGGCACGCCCGTCGTCCAGGCCGAAACGCAGCCGCAATACCTTCTGCTCGCGTTCGGTGAGGGTCCCCAGCACCTCGACCAGCTGCTCCTTTAACAGCGTGAATGCCGCGGCATCCGCCGGCACCGGCACGTGATCATCCTGGATGAAGTCACCGAGATGGGAATCCTCCTCCTCACCGATGGGGGTCTCCAGAGAGACCGGTTCCTGCGAGATCTTTAAGATCTCCCGTACGCGGTCGACGGGCATCCCCATGCGCTCGGCGATCTCGTCGGGGGTAGGTTCTCTCCCCAGCTCCTGCAGCAGCTGCCTGCTGATGCGGATCAGCTTGTTGATCGTCTCCACCATATGGACCGGGATCCGGATCGTGCGGGCCTGATCGGCGATGGCGCGTGTGATCGCCTGCCGGATCCACCAGGTCGCATAAGTAGAAAACTTAAACCCTTTGCGGAAATCGAATTTTTCTACTGCCTTGATCAGGCCGAGATTCCCCTCCTGGATGAGATCCAGGAACAGCATGCCGCGGCCCACATAGCGCTTGGCGATGCTGACCACCAGACGTAAATTTGCCTCCGCCAGTTTGTTCTTGGCATCCTCCCCGGCGGCTATGGGAGCCTTGAGAGCTTCCTTCTCCTTGTCGGTGAGCTTCTTCTTGGCCTTATCCTGATCGAGCATCTTGCGGGAATTCTCGATCAGTTCCTGTTTCTTCCTCCGCTCTTCCTCCGCTTCCTCGTCATCGCCCTTGATGGCGGCAAGCTCCTTTTCATACTCCCGGATGCGGTCCTGCACATTCTTGCGGCCGTCCTTGGTCATCTTGGTGCGGTCATCGCGCAGCTTCTTCTCCGCGATCAGACCCTCCTCCATCCGCTTGGCGAGGACGATCTCCTCATCCGCGGACAACAACGGCACCTTGCCGATCTCCTTTAAATACATCCGGACCGGATCCTCGATGGAGACGCTGTCGGGGACGGAGAGATCGAGGTTGTCCATGTCAACCTCTTCCTCCTCCTCGCTTAAGATCTCGTCATCCGCCGGGAGCTCCTCCACATCATCATCGGTCTTGAGGACATCGATGCCCTCCGACTCCATGATCTCCAGCACCCGTTCCAGATGCTCGTCATCCAGCCCCAGATCGGCCATATAATTCTTGATCTCGGTGTATTCCAGGACATTCTTCTTTTTCTTCGCCGTCTGGAGAAGCTCATCCATTTTCTTGCGGAAGCGCTGCTGCAGCGCCTCATCGACCTCGCGACCGCCCTCATCGCTCTCCCCGTTTAAGAGCATCTCCTCCTCTTCCCAGGTAAGGAGCCTCTTGTTCCGGTCATCCCTGCTCTCCTTGCTGCCTTTGCTCTCCCTGCCGGAGGGGGCAGTCACCGTTTTCTCGGCTTTTTCGGTCTTTTTGCTCTTCCTGCTCTTCGGTTCGGTATCGGTATCTTCGGCGAGCTTGGCCGCGCGTGCCTCCGCGGACTTCTTGGCCGCGCCGTACAACACGCCCGCATGCGCAGCAGCCGCCGCGCCGTAGAGCTTCTTCTCCGGCTTATCCGCCGATCCGGCGCCCGACTTCTTCCCGGATTTCTTATCCTCGGACTTGAGCTTCGCCGCGCGCTCCTCCGCCGATTTCTTGGCCGCGCCGTAGAGGACACCGTTGTGAGCTGCCGCCGCGGCACCGTAGAGCTTCTTCTCCGGCTTATCCGCCGATTTGGCGCCCGACTTCTTCCCGGACTTCTTATCCTCGGACTTGAGCTTCGCCGCGCGCTCCTCCGCCGATTTCTTGGCCGCGCCGTAGAGGACACCGTTGTGAGCCGCTGCTGCTGCACCGTAGAGCTTCTTCTCCGGCTTCTTATCCGTTCCCTTCTTAGCCGCAGTCTGCGTCGTCTTTGCGGCCTCCTTCTTTGCGGGAGCGGACTTGGCCGCCGCGCTCTTTGCGGCTTCCTTCTTCGCAGAGCCAGATTGGGCCGTCGCGCTCTTCGCCGCGTCCTTCTTCGCCGGAGCAGCTTTCGTCGTCTTAGCCGTCTCCTTCTTTGCCGGAGCAGACTTGGCCGCCGCGCTCTTTACCGCTTCCTTCTTTGCGGGAGCAGCCTTCGTCGTCCCGGCCGCCTGCTTCGTCGAAGCGCTCTTTGCGGTTTCCTTCTTCGCGGAGGCGCTCCCGGATGAGCCCGCGGCCTCCTTCTTTCCGGATGCCTTCTTACTCTTCTCATCCTTGGCGATCCGGGCCGCACGCTCCTCCGCAGACTTTTTGGCCGCACCGTAGAGGACACCGTTGTGCGCTGCCGCAGCCGCTCCGTACAGCTTCTTTTCCGACTTCTGCTCTGTCTTTTTTGCCATCTTTTCCTCCTCAATAAACGCGTTTTCTAAATCTGACGGAATCCATCCGGACCACGATCCCGTAATTCACAGCCCTACCACTTTACCGTAAATCTCTTAAGCTCTTCCATCTGTTTTTTTAAGGCTACCCGTTCCGCGAAGCTCCCCTGACCGCTTTCATCCAGTGCCGCGAGCTGCTGCTCAAGCTTTCTCTTCCTGACATCCCGGATCAGCGCCTCCAATGCCTTCTGGCGCTCCGCCTGGGTGGTGACATATTCCATCGGCGTGTCAAAGATCGCCGCGACCTTTCCCTGATCCTCCTCCGGAAAACCCTGCAGGATCACGGCCGGCTGCAGGGTTCCCCCGCGGATATCCGCATAGACCCTCTCCGCCACTGTGCGATACAGCGGATCCGTGAAATCCTCCGCCTTAACATAGCGCTCGACGACCGACAGGAGGGACGGTTCATCCGTCAGCCACGTGAGGAGCATCCGTTGCGGCTTGAGCTTTCTCATCTCCTCCTCGGCATTTCTGACTTCCTGTGTCCGAACGGGCCGGGCCGCGCGAACGGTCGGTCGTTCCTGCCCGAGCTTCGCCGCCGTATCCGCCACCAGCTGCTTCAGATCCTGTGCCGACACCTGATAACGGCGGGCCGTCGCCTCCAGATAATTCTCCCGCTCAATGGGCTCCTCAAATTCGCACAGACGCCTCGCGGTATCGCGGATAAAAAGTGTCCGCCCCTCGGGATCCTCCATATCATAATCCCGCTCCGCGACCCTGAGTTCAAAGAAATACGTGCTCTCCGCCTGCTTCAATCGCTCCGCGAAGGCCTCTTTCCCCTCCGTCTTGATGAACTCGTCCGGATCCTTGTGCGGAGACAGGTTCAGCACACGGCCCCTGAGCCCCACGTCCTTTAGGATCCCGATGGCGCGTTTCGCCGCGAGAACTCCGGCGTTGTCGCTGTCATAGGAAAGGATGACCTCTTTGGCGTAGCGCTTCAACAGTCCCGCCTGATTCTCCGTGAGCGCCGTTCCCAGGGATGCGAGTGCCTGAGAGAATCCGGCCTGATGCATCGCGATCACATCCATGTAGCCCTCGCAGAGGATCACATTCCCGGTGCGGGCATTCTTCGCATAGTTGAGGCCGTACAGATTCCGGCCCTTGTCAAAGATCGGCGTCTCCGGGGAATTTAAATACTTGGGCTTCGCATCTCCCAGGACCCTGCCTCCGAAGCCGATCACGTGATTGCCGATGTCAAAGATCGGAAACATCACGCGGTTCCAGAACTTGTCATAGAGCCCGCGCTTCTCATCGTTGGCCGCCAGTCCCGCCTCGATGATCTGCGCATCCGTATATCCCGCCGCCCGCAGGTGCTCGGCGAGCTTATTCCCGCCGATGTCCGCAAAGCCGAGGCCAAATCGCCGCATCGTCTCCGCCGAGAGCCCCCGCCCGGTAAAGTACTCCATCCCGCGCTGTCCCTCCGGCTCATGGAGCCGACGGTAATAATACAGGGCCGCCTCCTTGTTGATCGCAAGCAGCCGTTCCTTGCGGCTCCTCCGCTGCTGTGCCTCCGCCGGGGAGAGATCATCGTCCGGCACCTGCATCCCGGCCCGCTCCGCCAGGGCGCGCACCGCTTCGGGGAAGGTGATCCCCTCGTACTTCATGAGAAAGGTGAATACATTCCCCCCCTCGCCGCAGCCGAAGCAGTGAAAGATCTGCTTTCCCTGATGTACGGAAAAGGACGGTGTCTTCTCGTTGTGGAACGGACAGCAGCCGAAATAATTGGCGCCCTTGCGCTCCAGATGCACCCGTTCGCCGACCACATCAACGATGTCGCTGCGGGAGCGCACCTCCTCGATAAAAGCATCGTTATACATATCAGAATACCGGCCAGGACTTCGGGATCGTCAGCTCCTCGTACCGTGCGATGGCGTAGCGGTCCGTCATGGAACTGATGTGGTCGCAGACGCAGCGCTCCAGCGGCTCCCCGTCTACGATCATCCGCTGCTGGAGCCGCGGCAGCTTCTCCGGGTGTTCGTAATAATACCCGTAAAGCGCCTTCACAAGCTCCGTCGCCTTGCCTTCTTCCCCCTTGGCCACCGGATTGGTGTAGACCGCCTCAAACATGAAGGTCCGAAGCTTCTGCATGGCCTCCGCGATCTCCCCGGACATCCGGATCTCCGGGGATCCCTCGCTCGTCACGATGATGTCATGGATAAAGGTGTCCAGCCACTCTCCGTTCGTCGCGCCGATGACCTCCGCGATCTCCTGCGGTACGTCCCCTTCCTTGAGGATGCCGCCGCGCAGGGCATCGTCCATATCGTGGTGGATGTAGGCGATCTTGTCGGAAAGCCGCACGATCTGCCCCTCCGGCGTCGACGGCCGGGTACTGATCTCATGATTTAGGATCCCGTCCCGCACCTCGCGGGTGAGATTGAGTCCCTCTCCGTCCTTCTCCAACCGCTCCACGATCCTGAGGCTCTGTTCATTGTGCCGGAATCCGGACGGACAGACAGCCTGCAGCGCCCTCTCTCCGGCGTGGCCGAAGGGGGTGTGCCCGATGTCATGGCCAAAGGCGATCGCCTCCGCGAGATCCTCATTGAGACGCAGCGCCCGCGCGATGGTCCGTGCATTCTGCGCGACCTCCAGCGTGTGTGTCATGCGGGTGCGGTAATGATCGCCGTCCGGCGTCAGAAACACCTGCGTCTTGTCCTTTAAGCGTCGGAACGATTTGGAATACAGGATGCGGTCCCGGTCTCTCTGAAAGCAGGGCCTTAGATCACACGGGTCCTCCTCGCGGTCGCGCCCCTCGGAACGGCTGGACAGCGTCGCATAGGGGCTTAAGATCTCTTCTTCTCTTTTTTCCAGTCTCTCTCGGATTGTTGTCATCAAAAAACCTCACACCTTATTATTCGGTGTGAGGTTCCGGATTCCTTTTTTATAGTTTAATAGCGTGTGATTTTTTATCTGCGATCGATTCACGCGGTCAGATCCGTCTCCGCCGCCGCCTTCCAGCGCTCCGGATCCTTGTCATACTGCTCGTTCAGCCAGGCGACCGCCTGCTCATAGCCCTCCTTCGTGAAGTCAAAATGCTCAGAGGTCATAAGGGACGGATCCGTGCCGGCATAGGACCAGGGTTCCGGCCAGACCGTCGCCACGAGACCCATGCCCTCGGCGCTCTCATCCGGCCGCAGGCGCTTGAAGGGGTCCGATGCCAGACGATAGCGCATCCCCCGGTAGGATCCGAAAAATGCCTCTCCGTACCGGTAATGATTCAGGCCGAAGAGTTCCTTCCCCTCGATCAAAATTCGATCTTTCCGGTGTCGTGATGGTTGATCACGTAGTAGGTGCAGCGGTCGCTCGGCTTGATATAGATCTGTACCTCGCGGATGTCGCTCGCCTTGTGCCCCTCGGCGATGTATGCCTCCCGGACACGGCGCACCATGTCGTCGGTCTTGATCTCGTAATCGCCGTACTGGATGAAGACCTCGCTCTTCGCAGTGACCTCCGCAACCTTGTCCGCCGCCTTGCCGGCCGTCTTCTTCACGGCATCGGCCGCCGGCTTCGTGCGCTTCTTTACCTCATCCACCGCAGGACCCGCTTTCTTCTTCGCATTCTCGATCACGGGAGCCGCTTTCTTTTTCGCCTCATCGATCGCAGGACCGGCCTTCTTCTTCGCCTCCTCGATCACGGGAGCCGCCTTCTTTTTCGCCTCATCGATCGCAGGGCCGGCCTTTTTCTTAGCCTCCTCGATCACAGGGCCCGCCTTTTTCTTCGCCTCCTCGATCACGGGACCGGCCTTTTTCTTAGCCTCCTCGATCACGGGGCCCGCCTTCTTCTTCGCCTCGTCGATCACCGGCTCCGCCTTCTTCTTCACATCCTCGATGGTCTCCGAGATCTTCTTCATCGCATCATCCGTCGCTGACATGTCAGTCCTCCTTCCTGGTTTATTCACCAGAATCCTTCTTTTACCAATGGATTCGATCTGCTGCATTGCGTCCTCCAGATCCTTGGAATGACGCAAAATCAGGATCAGCCCGTTGATATTATAATCCCGGAGGGAAATGCCGTCAAATCACCGTGTTTGACAGCCCCCCTCTCTTCCGCTACACTTACGAAGAGTAGAACGCACGCTAACCGGAGGAGCATCCGATGCCCAAGAAACGCGAAGCAGCACCTGATCATGCGCATTCCGTCGATTACGACCACGCGCACAGTCACGAACATCCACACGATCATTCGCACGGCGATGCCCATGATCACACCCACAATCACTCTCACACGCACGATCCCAAGGAGATCCGGCGGATCGTGAACCGTCTGTCCCGCAGCATCGGGCATCTGGAATCGGTGAAGCGGATGGTGGAGGACGGAAAGGACTGCTCCGACGTCCTCATCCAGTTGGCCGCCGTGCGCGCCGAGTTAAACAGCACCGGAAAGCAGCTTCTCAAGGAGCACATGGAGCACTGCATCGTGGAGGCCATGGAGGAGCAGGACAGCGAAGCCCTTCAGAAGCTCAACCAGGCCATCGATCAGTTTATGAAGTGATCCTTCCCTCCGACAGGACGAGCACCCGGTCGGTCAGCGACGCGGTCATCTCCCGCTCGTGCGTCGAGAGCAGGATCGTCTTCCCCGCCTTCTTCCATTCCGTGAGGAAGGCAAGCACCCGGTCGACGGTCGTCCCATCCAGCCCGGCAAAGGGCTCATCCAGTACCAGAATCTCCGGATTGAGCGCTGCCACAGCCGCCAGCGCCACACGCTTCTTTTGCCCCGTACTCAGATGATACGGTGCCTTATCCCGAAGCTCCGTCAGATCAAAAAGACCGAGACAGTCCTCCGTGCGCCGTTCGATCTCCGCATCTGCAAATCCCATTTGACGCGGCCCGAAGGCCACCTCGTCATACACCCGCGCATTAAAGAGCATGACATCCGGATTCTGAAAGAGATACCCCATCCGCTGATGGAAGCGCTTCGACTGACGGTTGTCATCAAGCCCCCTCCTCGTGATCTCCTGCCCGTCCAGCCGGTACGCCCCGCTCTGTGCAAAGAGCAGACCGTTTAACAGCCGGAACAGCGTCGTCTTGCCGCAGCCGTTGTCGCCGAGGAGCATCTGACAGGTCCCCTTTTCCACGTCGAGGGACAGATCCTTTAACACCGGCGGTTCCTCCGGATTATAGGAAAAGATGATATTTTCAAGCTCGATCATGGCCATACCGGATCCTCACAGCCCCCGATAGTCATCGGTAAAGCCCCGGCAGCGCATCGCATCCGCCATTTCCCGGGAGAGCTCCGTGGAGATGAGAAAGGTCACCCCCATCACGCCGCCGACCGAATCGTATTTTCGATCACTCCGTCCTACGGACCGGAGGCGGAGTGCCGTCAGAAGCTGCTCCATCAGCCGCCCCAGCAGGACGATATATTTTAATGTCATATCAAAGGTAAAGATCAGGATCCCGGGAAGATGCAGCCGTCGGAGGGCCTGCGTGACATGATTCCACTGCGTGGTGTGATGATAGAGATTCACCATCAGGACAGAGAGGACGATCTTGCCGGTCACGAGGATCTGATTCCCGATCCCGGACGGCTTTAAGAGCATGGCAGGGATGAAAAGGATGAAAGCCAAAGCCCCGGCAAAAACCGGCGCCTTCAGGATAGACACGATGTCCTTTCCCGGCCAGGTGGCGAGATACAGGAGCACCGCGGCCGTCAGGGCCAGCAGCACAAACGGCTGCCTGCTCACGGAGAGCAGGATCAACAGCGCGAGCAGCAGCAGAAGCTTCACGAGCGCAGGCAGACAGTGCTTCTTCTCATGACCCTCCTGGAAGCGGATCCTCGCCATGACTCCGCCAAGACTCTTAAGGGTCTGCAGGATAAAGCGGTTTCCCCCGCCGACCGGCTCATACGCCTCCTGCTCCCACATCCAGTCGGGGAGCTTCAGAGGCATTTCACTCCTCCCGCGGAGCGGAAAGAAGATTCCCGCAGCAAGTCTATATCAGGCCGCATGCTGCTCCGCCCGGGAGCCGATCACATAGGATAGCACCTTAAAGACGATGATGAGCAGCGCCACGCCGATCACCGCAGACAGGAGGTACGCCGGAACCTCGCCGATCCCGTCAAAGGCGTAATCCGGCATGAACACCGACAGAGACCAGCCGTTCTCCAGGCCCGCGGGCGTATATCCCAGCGCCTTGCCTGCCGTCTCCACCTCCGCGATCTCATCGGCTCCCCATTCGCCCCATGCGGTCCCGGTAGCCAGAAGTCCCAGCGGCGTCGCCGCAATGAGTCCCGCGATCAGTGCGAATACCGGAATATGGCCCTTTTTCGCTTCCGCTGCGGTCTCCTCGTAGATCAGATCCGGAGAGGTCGCCCGCACAAAGGCAAATACCGCCACCGTAAAGACCGCCTCCACGAGTCCCGCCGCGATGAGATGCGGGATCATCATGGCCGGAATGGAAACCGACAGGTCATAGGGACAATACAGGGCATTCCCCGCCGCATCACGGAAGAGAAGCGGCTGTATGCCGAACTCCACCGCCGCGCAAAATGCCGCGGCATTGATCCCGAGGTAGGAACCGATCGCCGCTGCCGCCGTGCGATTCCCCGTCACCTTCCTAAGCATCTGGTACAGCGCATAACCCACATAGGGCAGGATAAAGGCCATGTTGAAGCAGTTGGCGCCAAAGGCAAGCACTCCGCCGTCCCCGAAGATCAGCGCCTGGATCAGGAGAGCCACCGATACCGCCAGGCAGGCCGCGTCCGGGCCAAACAGCAGCGCGATCAGCGTCCCGCCCACCGCATGCCCGGTCGTCCCGCCGGGAAGCGGCACATTGAACATCATCCCCAGGAAGGAAAAAGCAGCCCCGACACCGATGAACGGAATCTTCTCCTTGGGCAGATCAAGCTTCACCCGCTTCAGAGCATGGGTCCAGACCGGCACCATCGCCACCGTCATCACAGCACAGGTCGCCGGAGACAGATAATTTTCCGGAATATGCATAACAATCTCCCCTCATGGGCAGCCGTCTGCTGCCGGCTTGCCCCTCGATACAACCTCCGTAACAGCAGCCATTTTACATGAAAAAACAATCTCCCGAAAGCCCCCCGGGGGGATATTACACAAATGATATTTAAATGTTGAATTCCAGTTCTTCTTCCTCTTTATTCACATCCTTTTTCTTTACTTCCTTTTTCTCCTTATTCAGGTTCGTTCCCTTCGTTTTAACCTTCTCTTTATCTACATTCTTATCCGCAACATTCTCACTTTCCTTCTTATTTCCAATCTGATTCATGTTGACCTCTTTGCGGTCCTTATTGAAATCACTAGCAATCTTCTGGTTTTTCTCCTTCCGGTCTTCATAATATTTTTCAAACTTCTCCTTGTACTTCTCATATACCGTTTCCGCATCCTTCGAGCCGGATTCTTTCCATTTATTCCACTTTTCCTTGTCGCTGTTATATTTCGACACCGCCTCGTTATACTCCTTCTCGGCTTTGTTATAATTGTTTATGGTCTCCTTCGCCCTTTTGCCGGCGGATGTGAAGGGCAATACGGCGGCTGCCACCCTCTGATACCACTTTGGTCTGGGCACCTCCGGTCTTTTCGGTTCCACAGGCTTCTCAGCCTTCTGCGCGCCATCCGGATTAAAGGATACCAGATCCATTCCCGGAGCCTTAAAATAGACAAAAGATTGAAAATCTCTTACCGAGTCAAAGGTCTGAATCTTATTCTGTTCTTCCTCAAAAAACCCGCCGTTGTTTCCGCTCCACAGCGTTTTGCCCATTCCCTTGCACTCCACGGCCTGACACAGGGTAAAGGCAAGCAGGTGCATGTTTCTTTTTTCAAACTCTCCGTTAAATTTAAAAACCGGTCTGGCCACCTCATCTCCCTCACCCAAAAATCCTTTCCCAATGATCGTGGTATTGTGATAGGCGTATTCAAGATTTTCCACAGTGAGGTCCTTCCCATAGAGCCTCTTGAAATCGGCCTCCACCTCCTCTTGCATTTTCTCATCATTAAAGGGGACATTGATCATATGAAAAATCTCATCGTGTGTGGGATCATTAGAATTTATCATGTTGTATTGCGTGCCGATGGTCTCAGGGACTGATTTCCATGCACTCCAATCATTTCCCTCAAAATAGCTGAGCGCGGAGCGAAAAAAATCATCCATGTCATAAAAAGAATTGTCGTTTACATCGCGATGTGACTCGCCATCTTTCATGAAATTAAGTTTTTGCGACTTTCCTTCTTCATCAATGTAATACGGTCCTACATGCGTCATGTTCATGATTCTTCCTCCTATTAGTATCTGCCCGCCGGATCTCTCCGGCGGGCAGATGTGTTACTGGCTGTATGTTACTGTCTGTTCTGTCTCTGTCTCATCCTGCGCATCCTGCGCTTCATCTGCTCCTTCCTCCTCTTGAGGAACAGGACGATCCACGCCCAGAACCCTGCGAAGGAGGTGCCGCTCATTGCGCCCCAGGCTGCCATGGAGGCCGCGTCTCCGGTCTGCGAACGTCTCGCACCCAGGACCTGCGGAGCGCGCTTCGCGCCGAGCACCATGCGTCTCGCTCCGAGCACAGCCGGGTTCACCGTAGGAGTCGGTGTCACCTCGACCGATCTCGTCGTACCCTCGATTTCCGGCGGGATGGTCGGCGGCGTTACCGGCGGCCGATTCGTTCCCTCAACCGGCTGATGCGTATTCGTGATCACGAAGTAGATATTGCCGTTCGCATCTACCCGTTTGTCTGTCTGAGCCGTGTACCCGGAGACCACCGTCTCAACGATCGTGTAATTGATCTCCTTGCCGCTCGCATCATATTTGATCAGCTGTCCGAAGTCGTAATTCCAGTTGCCGTTCGCATCCGCGGAGACCACCTTGGTCGCTCCGACCACTTCCATACCGTTGGCCATCAGGACCACCTGGATCTGGCTCGGACGAATACCATCCTGGTTTGCCGCATCGTTCCAGAGCTTCGTACCGTTGATCTGGATCTTCGCAGGATCATTGACCACACGGATCTCCACCGGCTGCGTGATGCCCTGAGTCTCACTGATCGTGAAGTCGAACCGATCCTGACGCTTCGTGTAACCGACCGGTGCCTCATCCTCGACGAAGTAGTAGTCACCGAGCTCGAGATCCTTAACCTCTACGATACCGCTGTCCGGCGTCGTATAAGTGCTGCCAATCTTCGTGCCGTCCGCCTTGTACAGCGAGAACTTCGCGCCCTTCAAGGTGATACCGGTCTCGCCGTCGGTCTTGATCAGTCTCGTGGAGCCCTTCGGCGTGTGCTTGTTGGTGATGACGAAGCCGGCCTTCTGGTCACCGGTGATACCGATCAGCTGATAACCGCTGGGTACGGTCTCTTCCACGGTGTACTTGATTTCTTCACCCTTCTCCTTCTGATCCAGGTTCTGCCATGTGTAGGTCCAGTTGTTGGCTGCCGTCAGGTTCTGATCCTCAACCTTGGATTTCTTGTCACCGATCGTCTTGAACAGCGTTACCTTGATGGAGGAAGGACGTACCTTATCAGCATCGTTCACATCTTCCCACTTCTTGGTCACATTCAGGCTGGTCTTCCCGGGCGTGTAGCTGTTCGTAACCTCCCAGACCACGCTCTCATCCGAAGTAGTCGTCTTGTAGGTCGTCGAATATTCGGGAACCGCATTCTCGGTCACGGTCCAGGCAATCTCCTTCTCCTGTCCTCCGACAACCTCCTTCTTGTCAAGATCCGTCCAGCTGTAGCTCCAGCTGCCGTCCGCTGCCGGCTTCACATCGACTGCCTGGAAGACCGTGCCATCCTTTAACAGGTTCAGCGTGATCTTCTCCGGCCGCTTGCCATCCTGATTATCCTTGTCATCCCAGATCTTCTTGACATCGATCTTCGTCTTTTCCTTCGTATTCGTGATCGTGTAACCGGTCGCCGCATCACCTGTCACTGTTGTGATGTAGCAAGGAACGTTACTGATCTCCTTCACCTGATACTCGATCGGTCTGTGATACTTCGCATCGTCGATACTTGCGTACTTCGGCAGATCCTTGAACACGCCCTCCCAGTTATTAGCCTTGGTCAGGACGAGCTTCAGACTCTGTGTTGACTGCGGATCCTTGGAGGCAGTAAACTCACTTGCTCCGGGCTTCTTCTCGAACAGCTGGACCTGGATGCTGTCTTCCGATTCGCCGCCGACCCAGACCTTCTTCACCGGGATATCGATGACCTGCTTATTCGTAATGCCGAATCCGAGTTCCGTATCCGTCAGCTTCTCTGCCGCCAGCTGCTCACTGATCGCCGGGGTGGCAAATCTGATATCCACCTTGGTGACCTTGCCGTCAACCATCTTGGTCACGGACTTCGGCGTCTCAACCACCTTGTACTCGATCACCTTGCCGTTCTCATCATACTTATCCAGATCGTAGAAGTAGCAGTGGAAATCCGCACCGTGCACAACTTCCATCACCTTAGTCTCAGTCCTGCCAGTCGATATCCAGATTCCGGATTCATTATCCTTCCGGAACAGTTCAAACTCCATCTCGACCGAGATAAGATCATCGCTGACCCAGAACTTGTCAACTCGCGCGTCAATGAGTGTGCTCGTGTTCTCGAACTCCACTTCGGAGGTCTTCTCAACCGTGAGTGTACCCTCTGCCTTCTTGTTGTCATTGGCGTTCTTCGTGCCGTTGACCGTAATGCCGGTAAGCTGGAAGCCTGTGAGGCTTTCCTCGGTGATCGTGTACTTGATACCTGCCGGCAGACCCTCGATCAGCTTGTACTGGCCGCCCTTGAGCTTGACCGTAGCTTCGCCATTCTTGAACTCGACCTCACTGAAGGTACCGTTCACATCGGCTTCCAGCTTGATCGTGAAGGTGAACTCCTTATCCTGATCATTCAGGCCCTTACGCTCCTCGGTCGTAAACTCAGTGCGTCCGGTGATCAGCTTCTTGGAAAGCTTGAGGCTTGCTTCCTCACGGGTATTCGTCGCCTCGACCACCAGGGTCTTGTTCTCAACGATCTTATCCGTCGTCTTGCCGCTCCAGGTCGTCTTCAGACCGTCCACGGTTTCCTCAGTCACCGTGAACTCAAGACCCTTGGCCAGACCGGTCGCCGCCTTGGACTCGCCGTCCTTGAGCGTGAACTCCGCGACCGACTTGCCGTCCTTCTCCGCAAAGGTCATATCACCGTACTTGCCGGTTACTGCCTTGTTTTCCAGCGCGACCGTGAACTTGTACTCTCTGGCCTTGTCGGAAGGAAGCTTGCTCTTGACCACCTTGGATACGACCAGGCCGCCCTCGTCCTTGATGTTGGTAAACTTCGCGTCGGAGCTCTCCGCCGCCGTGATCTCGCCGGTATCACCGGTCTTCGTCGTCACAAAGGCGCCGTCCTTCTCTTCCTCGACCACATAGTAGATGCCGGTCGGCAGGCCTGTCGCA
>JAFPTK010000171.1 GCA_017400305.1 Lachnospiraceae bacterium
GAGAAGTACAGTGCGATGATCAATACAAAGATCGCCGGCGCGACCGTTTCCTCAAAACGTCTGCGAAAGCGAATGGAAAAGGCTGCTGCCAGCGGGAGCGCCAGAAGCACATTCATGCGGAAACCCCGGCGTCTGTGTCAGCGGGATCCGTCTTCCCGCCGTTCCCATCCGTCATCCCGGACTGCGATCCCGAGCCGCCCGGATCTGCGGGGAAGGTTTCCTCCTCCAGTTCACGCACCCGCTTTTCCAGGATCGCCTGTGCCTGTGCCAGAGACCGGATGCGGTCCGTCTGCCGGGAGACGATGGAGGTGAGAGAAAAGACCAGCAGAATCAGAAACGCGATCAGAAAGATGTAGAGTGCATTCATCCTGCTCTGGATCCCCACCAGGGATGCCGCGAAGTTCATCAACCCCGGGAACAGCACCAGAAGGAGCATCAGAAAAGCGGTCAGAAACCAGAGTAACGTATACTTTAACGCCAGTCGTCTGTTTTTCAACAGCCACAGAACAGCGATGAAGAATACGACGATCGCAAGGATCAGAGCTAACGTCAGTCTCTGCGGCAGCATCATGTACTCCTCTTCTCCCGCCGGAATCCGTAACTGATCCGGCAGACGATGATATCTAACGACACCTTGATCATGTAATACACCGAGCGCTTCAGGTTGATGGAGCTGACGCCCCCGGCGCGCTCCCGCATCACCACCGGCACTTCACGGATCCTTCCCCGACGCATCACCGCATCCATGATGGCCTCCGGTTCCGGATAGTCCGTCGGATAGTTCTCCGCAAAGGTCTCTATGAATCTGCGATTGACCGCGCGAAATCCGCTGGTCACATCACGCACCCGCACGCCGCACAGGATATGGATCAGAGCAGACAGGAAGCGGATGCCGAAGCGTCTGGCACCGGTGGATTGAAATCCCGCCCCCTCGCCGGAGACAAAGCGGGAGCCGATCACATAATCTGCCTCTCCCGTAAGGATCGGTTCCAGAACCCGTGTCAGATAGGCAGGATCATGCTGTCCGTCTCCGTCCAGCTGCACGGCGATCTCATATCCGTTGTCCCTCGCATAGCGATATCCGGTCTGGATCGCACCGCCGATCCCGAGATTGATCGGGAGCCGCACATGCGTTAAGCGGTGCTCCCTGCAGATCCGTTCCGTACCATCTGTCGATCCGTCATTGATGATGAGATAATCGGCATCCGGACAGCGGGTCGTGATCTCCTCCGCCACCTGCAGGATGTTCTCCTCTTCATTATAGGCTGCGATCAGCAGTAATACGGATTTTTTCTTTTCTGCCATTGTTTTGCCAATGTGTATTGCCGGAGCGTCCGGATGACCCTGAAGAAGATGATGGTCGCGGGGAAGGGGATCCCGTTCTTGATCAACGCCCGCCAGGCCTCCTTCATATTGCGCAGATAGCCTGACCATCCGCCGTTACTGGTCCCTCCCCAGTACATACTGATCAGCACCTTGGGAATATAGGCCAGCTTCAGGGTTCCGTCCTTGAGGATCCGGATCATGAAGTCATAATCCGAAGAACTCTTCATGTAGATATCATAATCTCCGTATCGCTCATAGACCGATCTGCGGACGTAGAGCGCCGGATGTGCCGGCATCCAGCCGGTCCGGATATTTCCCTGCCCCATGTGCCAGTATCTCTTGCACACCTTGCCGTCCATGTAGACCAGATCCGCATGGACCGCATCCGCGTCCTCCTCCAGAAGCTTCTCCACCAGCATGCTGACCGCGTCTTCCCTGGTGAACCGGTCGTTGCAGACTCCCAGGATCTCCCCGTGCGACATCTCGACCGCCCGGTTCATCCCGTCGTACAACCCGCTGTCCTCCCCGGATTCCCAGACCAGAGACCATCCGGTATGCTCTCTGTCCGAGCGCAGCCTGGCTTCAAACTCGCGGATCACATCCACGGTCCCGTCCGACGAATCGCCGTCCTTGATGACGATCTCGATCGCCGGATAGTCCTGTGTCTGAACACTCTTTAATGTCTTTTTCAACGCCTCCCGACAGTTCCAGGTCGTCATCAGGAGGGAAACCAGCGGCTTTGCTTCTTCGGAATGACCGGATTTTATCATCTCAGGAACCGGCATGATAAAGCTTCTCCGTCTCTGTTGTCATCGTTTCCCAGTCATGCTTGTTCATGATGAAAGATGCGGCTTCCTGCCGGTAAAGCTCTCTTCGTCCCTTGTTCGCCAACAGCTCCTGCAGCTTCTTTTTCAGATCCCGCACATCTCCGTGTGCAAAACTCTCTGCCTTGTCCTCCGTCACCTCGAGGTTTTCGGGGATGTCGCTGACCAGACAGCAATTCCCGTAGCTCATGGCCTCCAGGAGACTCACTGCCATTCCTTCCACATCACTCGGCAGGCAGAAGATCATGGCATTGCTCATAAGCTCCTCCAGCGGCCGACCGGACACAAACCCGGTAAAGATCACCCGGCCGTCCTTTTCTCCCATGCGGTGAAGCTTTTCGACATAGGATGCCGCACCGCCGCTTCCGCCGGCAATGACCAGTTTCACATCCGTATCGATCCCGTGAAAGGCTTCCAGCAGGTAATGCAGCCCCTTCTCCGGCACCAGCCGGGAGAGGGTCAGGATATAATCGCCGCCGGACAATCCCCATTTTTCGCGGATCTCCTGCACCGGGCATCTGGTCGGTGCCTGGATTCCGTTGGGAATGTAGTGCGTCTTTCGGCCGTATTTCTGATAGAAGTATTCCTGTACATGATGGGAGAGCACGATGACTTCGTCCGCCCGTTTAGCGGCGATCGCCTCCCCCGTAAGCAGCATCCGGGAGGCAAAGTTGCCCCATTTGGCGCGCTGCCAGTCCAATCCGTGGATCGTCGCCACCGTACGGATCCCGAACAGCTTCGGAAGCCAAAGCATCAGACAGGGGCCCTCCGCATGATAATGGATCACATCGTAGCGTCCGAACAGTGCCCGTAATGTCCCCAGTACCGCATAGATGATCGCATTGAGCTTGGGATTCCTGACGGTCGGGATCGTAAGGATGCGGACCCCATCCCGATAATAACCCCTCTTTCCGGGAATCTTGTCATAATCCGCTGCGCTTACATGATAGCCGGACCGATTGTAACAGTCCACCGTGTAGCCCCGATCCTTTAGCCGCTGCGACAGCTCCCAGACGACGACTTCAACGCCGCCTTCCCGGGAGGGAACACGCTTGTGGCCGATCATGGCGATATGAAGTTGTCCGTTTTTCCCTTTTCTCATTGGCATCTATTTTACATCCCGGACAGGTTCTCAACAAGCCCTATCTCGTCATCCGCGGGTTATCATACCAGTTCTCAGCCCTTGCGATGAAACTGTGATAAAAATGCCAGCGCCGCGCCCTGTCCCCAGGGATAGACGCCGTAGCGCTGCGGGTGCTCACCGAAATCCACACACTCCGCAAGGCTCTCGGTCATGGTTCCGTCCTTCACATAGGCGGTAAGTCCCGCTGCGATATCCCGGATACCCGTCTTCCCTTCGTCAACAGATGACAGCTCCGAAAGCCATTTCCTCGATCCGGCAAGTGCCCAGCCGATCATAGCGGTGGCCGAGGTGTCCACATGAGCGTTCGTCGACTGCAGATGCCAGGGAAAGCAGCCGTCCCTGCGTCTATATTTCAGAACCGTGGAAAAAAGATCCTTCGTGAAGGATGCCATTTCCGGATCCGTGGCCGCCTTGCCGTATCCCGCAAGTCCCATGAGGAGGAAGCCGGTCGCTCTCCCCCACCCCACCAGTCCTTTTCTCTCAGCGCTGCCATCTGCACACAATTCGTACCCATGATACGGAAGACCTGTTGCCTCATCCATTCCGTACTTCCGGTAATTCACCAGTTGAAGCTTTGCCAGCCGGAACGCACTTTCCCGCGCACGATCCCGCACGAGCGCATATTCCGATAAAAACAGAACGACCATGCCGGTACCATCCGCATATATACAGCGATTCCCGCCGGATGGATGATAAATGACACTCCCTTCCGCGTCTGCAGGCGCTTTCATCAGGTAGGCATACACCGCATCTGCCATTGTCAGATATACCTCTTCCCCTGCCAGACGATAGCATGCGATCATGGCGCAGCCAGCAAGCGCGTCATCCGTATAGCTCACCTGCTGTCCCCGGCTGCTCCACCTGTCAAGGTACATCTTTGCGGCTTGCAGACAACGGTCGCCAATCTCTGCTGCGATGCCCGTTCGAGAAAACTCTGCAGCGGCGGTCAGTCCCAGCAACAGAAACCCTGCCGGCCAGAAGAGCGGATCGCGATCCGACGCGCGGCCGCGCCCCAGCAGGGTCTTTGCGATCTCCTTCGCCCGCTGCCTAAACGGCTTATGATCGATCGCCTCCAGCATGTCGATCGCGACCCGCGTCATCTGCGACATGATCTCAGCTGTATTTACGCCATCGGACATCCGTTCCGTCTCCTTTCCGGTTTCTTATCCGGCGCGCTTGCGGCCAAGCTTTCCGATGACCCGATCAAACGCCAGCGCCTTTAAATAGCCGAATTCCTTCGATCTGCCGAAGAACAGCAGGAAGACCGCATGAAAGATCACGGTGATCAGCACCGCCGCGAGGAGAAAGGCCGGCACGGAGATCGTGATCCCTGCGACCTCCCCCTTGATCGGCATCCCGAGGAGCGACACGCCGGGGATCAGCCATCTCGTTAACAGCAGTGACGGGATCAAAGCGGCCGCCGACATCGCAAGATACTGCAGGTTCTTCGCATAATACGCGCCGAGCGAACGCCAGCCCTCCCTGTTAAAGCACGTCCGGTACAGGATCACCGGTTTGGTCACATTGGCGATCAGGCCGCTCACCACCGTCCCGACATAGATCCCGGCCAGTCCCATAGGCTTCACGAGCGCCAGGGAGATCACCAGATTCACACCGCCCTGGAGCAAGGCAAGATAACGATCCGGTTCAAAAACCCCCGCCGCGGTCTTGTAATTGGACAGTACGATCCGCTCCCCCTTGAAATAATAATCCACCAGAAACAGCTGTACCGCCAGCGCGGGAAGCGCCCATTCCGGACCGAAGAGGATCGTGATGAGCGGTGTCAGCAGACAGAAAAAGCCCACAAAGGAAAACCCGTAGGCATACGCGGCGAAGAAGCGGTAAACGAGGAACATGGCATGCTGCTTCTCCTCCTCCTCCGTGGCGATGAGATTTCCGAAGCCCGAGATCACGGAGTTGAAGATGATATTCACGAAGTTGGCGATGGTGTTGACCACCAACAGATAGTTGTCCACCATTCCCACCACGGCAACCTCGATAAAGGCGGATATGATGATGGAATCCGTCTGCAGCCGCAGCGCATCGCCGATCCGGTGCATGAGGAGCGACCCGGTCTTCTTCCGGATCTCTTCCTTCTGTTCCGATGTGAGCGGACGGACTCCTCCCGCCGGTTCGATCCCCGCCTGCTTTTGCCTCCCGTCGGAGAGCCCCGTTGGTCTGCGGCCGATCCGTGAGACGCCGGCCAGATACGGATAGCGGCGATCGAAGTACAGCGACACCGCGATCTTCTGGATCAGCTGGACGACCAGATCCGTGAGCAGGAAGAGGTAGAAATTTTTTGCCGCGATCAACACAACGATCTGCAGCAGTACGGTCGCAAATTTGGTCAGCGTGATGACGTTGGTCTGGATATAGTTTTTCTGTTCGGCATTGGCCAGGGAATACTTATAGGACACAAAATAGGTGGTGACCGTGTTGAACAGGAAGATCAGATAGTAGAAGATCAGATCCCGCTCACTGTGATTTCCCGGATTGCGGATGAGAAAGCGCAGGAAGGGCGTCAGCGCAAGTCCGATGACCGCGACCACGACCGCGATGATCCGGTATGCCCTGGCATAACCCGCGAGATACGAGCGGACCGTCTCCCGGTCCCCCTCCGCGACGGGTTTGTACAGTGCGAACTGGAACGCCGTACCGATCCCCAGCTCCGCCATGGAGAGCATGGAAAGGATCCCGGTATAAAGGCCGTTGACTCCCAACAGGGTCCCGTCCAGATACAGGATGAAAATCTTGCGTAAAATAAAGGATAGCAGGGCGGTCGTGGCCGTCCCTGCGTATCCGAAGAAGATGTTGATCCCTGCGGCTCTTACCCGCGAGGTTTCCGCTTTCTTATCCAATCCTGTCCGCTGTCCCGTCTGCCGCCGTTCGCTCAGTCATCCGTCCGGGTCTGTATGTGAAGTTCGTCGAGCTGCTTCTGTGTGACCTCACCCGGCGCCCCCATCATGACATCCTGCGCATTCTTGTTCATCGGGAACGGGATGATCTCACGGATCGAATCCTCGCCGGCCAACAGCATGATGAGCCGGTCGATCCCGGGCGCTGCGCCCGCGTGCGGAGGCGCGCCATAGCAGAATGCGTTGTACATGGCGGGAAACTTGGATTTCACCGCTTCCTCATCCAGACGCACCAGTTCAAAGGCCTTGACCATGATCTCCGGATCGTGGTTCCGTACCGCCCCCGATGCCGATTCGTACCCGTTGATGACCAGATCATACTGCTGTGCCATGATCGAGAGCGGATCCACTTCCCCGCGCTCAGCCTTCTCAAGTACCTCCAGCCCTCCTGTCGGCATGGAGAACGGATTGTGGCAGAATTCCAGTTCCCCGGATTCCTCCCCGATCTCGTACATCGGGAAATCCACGATCCAGCACATGGCGTACTGTTCCCTGTCAAAATGCTCCGGCAGATCCTGCCCGAAGATCTTGAGAGCGTACCCTGCCGTCTTCAGCGCCTGTGCCTCCTTCGGTGCGGAAGCCATGACGACAAGGGTGTCCGGCTTAAGCCCCAGCGCCTGCGCGACCGCATCCCTGCGCTCCTGCACAAACTTGGCGATCCCGCCGACGATCTCCCCGTTCTCATCCATACGGAACCAGCAGGCCTTTTCTCCGGACTGCACCTCGACATCCGCGATGTGCTTGTCGATCCACTTCCTGCTCTCTTTAAAGCCGGTGATCACGATGGCCTTGATCGAATTGCCCGCGGCAAACGGCGTAAATCCGCAATCCTTCAGCACCTCCGTGGCATCCGTGATCGTTAAGTCGATCCGAAGATCCGGCTTGTCGGAGCCGTATTTCGCCATCGCCTCACGGAACGGGATCCGCGGGTAGGGCGCTTTCGTGACGCGGTCTCCGTAGAGGCCGAATTCCTCCATGACCGGTGTCAGGACATCCTCCAGGATCCCCAGTACGTCATCCTGGGAGGCAAAAGCCATCTCCATATCCAGCTGGTAGAATTCTCCCGGTGTCCGGTCGCCGCGCGCATCCTCATCCCGGAAGCACGGCGCGATCTGGAAGTAACGGTCAATCCCGCTGGTCATGAGAAGCTGCTTGAACTGCTGCGGCGCCTGCGGCAGAGCGTAGAATTTACCCGGATGCTTTCTCGCGGGCACCAGATAATCCCTGGCCCCCTCCGGGGAGGATGCCGTGAGGATCGGCGTGGAGATCTCCAGGAAATCGTGTGCCGTCATGCGCCTGCGGATCTCCGCCACCACCCGGGAGCGCAGGACCACACGGTCCCGCATCTCGGGATTGCGCAGATCGAGAAACCGGTATTTCAACCGGGTATTCTCATCCGCTTCCCTGCTGTGATTGATCTCAAAGGGCAGCTCGTTGTACCGGCACTTGCCGAGCACCGTCACGGCGGACGGCAGAACCTCGATCGCACCGGTCGCCAGTTTGTCATTCTTGCTGGAGCGCTCCCTGACCGTTCCGACCACCTGAATGGTGGATTCCTTGGTGATCTTCTTAAAGGATGCCATCATCTCCTCGGTCTCGATGACGATCTGCGTCGTCCCGTAGAAATCACGCAGCACCGCAAACCCCAGGCTCGCGCCGACCTCTCGGAGATTTTCCATCCA
>JAFPTK010000172.1 GCA_017400305.1 Lachnospiraceae bacterium
GCGAACATATAATATAGAAGAAACAGCATCTGTGTCAGATATCCCATCCGCCAGCCGGTCGTCCCCCACAGAGACTCGGCACGGTCATAGGACAGGACAAAGCTTGCCGTAAGAAATGCCCCGTATCCGATCGCAAAGAGATCGACCGGAAGAAGCCTTCTGCCGCCCTGCCCGGCCATCCCGGCGTCTTCCTTCTGTCCGGGATCCTGTGAAGGATGCTTCGACCGGAGCGCTGTCACACACTCGATCCCGGTCATCACGAGGAGGGGAAGCGCAAAGGCGATCGCGATCAGCCGCCAGGCCTCGAATTTGCGGTTGCCCAGCTCCTGATAGCCGTCGGGCGCAAAAAAAGAGAGTACCGGGATCAGGACGCAGAGAAAGATCGTCAGCAGGATCCCGCCGACCTTCGATGCAGACTTTCCCGTTTCTGTTTTCTGATCTGTGGTGATCTGGTCGTCCATTCCGCCCTATACCCGGAAGCGGTAACCGACCCCCCAGATCGTCTCGATGTACTGGGGATTGGAGGTATCTGCCTCGATCTTTTCCCGGATCTTCTTGATGTGCACGGTGACCGTGGCGATATCGCCCACGGAGTCCATGTTCCAGATCTTGCGGAAGAGCTCCTCCTTGGAATACACATGGTTCGGGTTCTCCGCCAGGAAGGTCAGCAGATCGAATTCCTTGGTGGTGAAGTTTTTTTCCACCCCGTCAATGGTGACACGGCGGGCGGTCTTGTCGATCTTCAGCCCGCGGATCTCGATGGTCTCATTGGGTTTGGTGCCGGATCCGACGAGGCGCTCGTACCGCGCCAGGTGCGCCTTGACCCGTGCGACCAGTTCCGACGGGGAAAAGGGCTTGGTGATGTAATCGTCCGCGCCGAGTCCCAGACCGCGGATCTTGTCGATATCATCCTTTTTCGCGGACACCATGAGGACCGGGATATCCTTGCTCTCGCGGAGACGGCGGCAGACTTCAAATCCGTCCAGTCCCGGCAACATGAGATCGAGGATCACCAGATCGAAATCCTCCTTCAGCGCGGTTTCCAGACCGCTCTCTCCGTCACCGCAGACCGTCACGGTAAAGTCAGACAGCTCCAGATAGTCCTTTTCCAGATCCGCAATGGATTCTTCATCCTCGATGATCAGTACCTTACTCATAGATGCCTCCCATAGTTTGCCTTAATTGACTTGTCTTACGTGACTGCGCCCTGCTCGGTGTTTTCTATGTATTTGCGCAGAACGATGTGCATGGTCGTGCCTTCGCCTTCTTTGCTGGTGGCCCAGATGTAGCCGCCGTGGTCCTCGATGATCTTTTTCACGATCGAGAGGCCGATGCCGGAGCCGCCGACACGGGAACCCCGCGACTGGTCGGTCCGGTAGAAGCGGTCAAAGATGTTGGCCAGATCCTTCTGCGCGATGCCGATGCCGTTGTCCTCGATCTCCACACGGATCGCGTCCACCTCATCCAGGATGCGGATCTCGATCCTTCCGGTCCCGTCATCCCTTCCCAGATATTTTACACTATTTCCGATGATATTGTTAACCACCCGGGAGAGCTGCTCGGGATCCGCGATGATCAGCGTATCGGGGGAGGTGAGGTTGGCGTAATCGAGCTTCACCCCGCGGCTCTCCAGGTCCATGCCGACCTCATCCACACAGTCACTGAAATAATCCGCCACCGGGATCTTCTGAAAATGGTAGGGGATCCGATTCGCATCGATGCTGGAATACAGGGTCAGCTCATTGATGAGGCGGTTCATGTCCTCCGCCTTGTTGACGATGGTCCGCAAGTACTTTTCCCGCTTTTCGGGAGTGTCGGCCACCCCCTCCAGCAGACCCTCCGCGTAGCCCTTGATGGTGGTGATCGGGGTCTTTAAATCATGGGAGATGTTGCTCACCAGCTCCTGATTCTGCTGTTCGTGGGAGATCTTTTCCTCTGCGGATTCCTTGAGGCGCAGCCGCATGTCCTCGTAGCTGCGGTAGATCTCACCGATCTCGCCGTGCTGCTCCTTTTTCCCGGGCAGCATACGGCCGGTGTCGATCAGGCGGTATTCGAAATCACCGTCCCGGATGTGCTGCATGGCGCGATTGAGCTCGTTGATCGGTTCCGTCATACCGCGGGAGAGCCAGAAGGTGTTGGCGAGACTCGTGATCATCAGGATCCCCGCGATGGCGGCGAGTTCCCCGATCCGGATCGAGGGGCCGAACAGCAGAAGGACCAGCAGGATCAGGATAAAGGGCAGCACCACGATGAGGGCAGCCGCTATGATGAGTTTGGTTTTGAGGCGCATGGATCGTTCCCTCTTATCGGTCTGTCATCTTGCTCACAAACCGCCATATCGAAATCTGGTTCCGATTATCAAAAATCATGCTATAATGATTGCGTTATGAATTTACGTCGTTTGCTTCCATTTTTGATGATACTCACC
>JAFPTK010000173.1 GCA_017400305.1 Lachnospiraceae bacterium
CGGGATGCTCCTGGGAATGATTCCGGATCCGTTAAATGAAGCGCTGCTCCGCATAGGGTGCCCGGCGTTTATCGCTTCCGTACTCTGCGATGTTCTGATCCGTTCCGTCTGTTTCATCGTACAGATGCTGGGATTTGTCTTCGGCGTCACACTGATCTTCGGGCTTCTCGAGGAGGTTGGCGTCATGGCACGCATATCCTATGTGTTTGACAACACCATGGCAAAGCTCGGCCTTCAGGGTAAATCGGTCATGCCCTTCCTGATCAGTTTCGGCTGTACCATGGGCGGTGCTGCGGGAACCCGCGTCATCGATAACTGGGGGCAGAAGGTGTTGACGATCGCACTCGCCTGGGCAGTCCCCTGCGGCGCGGCCTGGGCTGTCATCCCCATGCTCTCCACCGTCTTCTTCGGCGCGTGGATGCCGGTGATCATCGCTGTCATCCTGCTCGTCATGTTTCTCCACATGTGGATCACTGCGAAAGTATTCGGACGTTCTCTGGTGAAACCGGAGGATCGGTGCGGGATGATCATGGAGCTGCCGCCTTATCATAAACCCAAGTGGGGAGCTCTTTTCCGCTATGTCCTCGGACGTACGAAGGATACTTTTGTCAGAGCTCTGAAGGTGGTGGTGATCGTCGCGTTGGCGTTCTGGCTGCTGTCATACACCGCTTCGGGGGATATCACGGCCAGCATTCTCTACAAGGTCGGACATTTCATCGAACCCGTCACAAAGATCTTCGGCATGGGATGGCAGACCTTTATGGCGTTTGTCGCGTCGAGCCTGGGCAAGGAGGGCGCATTGGGTGTCCTCAGTACGATCTACAGCGGAACAGGCACTATTTCAGTGGCCTCCATGCAGAGTGCGGAGGTGGCTAAAAACCTTAATGAGCTCCTTGTCGCGAATGTTTCCAAACCGGAGGCTCTGGCGCTTATTTTCGCCATGACCTTTAACATGCCCTGTATCGTTGCGCTTGCGGCTACCTATCAGGAGACCCACTCTGTCAAGTGGACGGCGCGTATCGCGCTCTATTACACCGGAGTGGCGCTGCTGCTGGCGGGTATCGCATACCATATCGGTCTTCTGATCTGGTGACAGAAAATGGAGGAACTCATAGAACTGTTGTCAGACGGAAGATCCCGTTCCATCGAGATGCTCGCGATGGAGCTGGACACCTCCGTGGAAAAGGTCAGGCGTGACATCGATTTTCTGGAGCGCAGCGGGGTGATCCGCAGGATCGCTTTCTCCGGATCCTGCGGTGCCGGCCACTCCTGCAACGGATGCAGCGGCTGCGGCACGGGTAATCAGCCCTGCGCCGCCTGCATGCCAGAGGGCGGGTTTCAGAACATGGGTGTCATGTGGGAAGTTGTATAATGGAGTCAAACGGAACCGTCCCCATTGACTCCAATGGAGTCAAACAGAACCGTCCCCATTGACTCATTAGTTAGTGTGTGCTAACATGACGGTTAGCGCACACTAATTTTGTGTGAAACGATCAGAAAGGAGATTATCAAAATGAAACTCAAGGGAATCGGTTTATTCGCACTGGGAACGCTGTTTGGGCTGGAGGGGATCAAGCTGCTCTCATCCAAAGATGCCAAAAAGGTCTACGCACATTGCACCGCGGGGGTCCTCCGGGTGAAGGATGCGGTTCTCGATCAGGTGACCACGCTGCAGGAGAACTGCACCGATATCTATGAGGAAGCAAGGGGGATCAATGAAGACAGAGCAGGGAAGGAAGAAGACGGAGAAGAATGAATATTACGATCAGACATGAGATCAGAAACCGGATCAGGATCCATCTCCCGCGAAAACGGTTAAGCTTCCGGGAAGCCGATACCCTGGAATACTATCTGAAAAGCTTTGACGAGGTCCGGGAAGTGCGGGTCTACGAACGGACCGCGGATGCGGTGATCTTCTTCTCCTGTGACAGATCACGGATCCTGGACATCGTGAAGGCTTTTTCTTTTTCCGGCACTCAGGTGCCGGAGCAGGTCTTTGAGAGCTCCGGGAGGGAGCTTTCCGCCAGGTATTACGAGCAGGTTGTGACGGCCGTGCTCGTGCACTGCGGGAAACGGCTCCTCCTGCCGTTCTTTATCCGGAGGATATGGGATACGATCCGCGCGGCCAGATATCTGTGGCGGGGGCTGAAGACGATCCGCAACAGACGGCTGCAGGTGGAAATGCTGGATGCCGTCGCGATCCTATCGGCCATTCTGACAGGGGATCACAATACCGCTTCGAATGTCATGTTTATGCTCGATATCGGCGACACATTGGAGGAGTGGACGCATAAGCGCTCGGTGGACGATCTCGCCAGGAGAATGTCCTTAAACATCGATCAGGTGTGGCTGCACACCGGGGAAGGCGAGGTACAGACGGACGCCTCCTCCGTCGTCTGCGGTGACAAGGTGGTCGTGCGGATGGGAAACATGATCCCGTTTGACGGCGAAGTGGATGCGGGAGAAGCCATGGTCAATCAGGCTTCCATGACCGGGGAATCCACGGCGGTACACAAGGGAATCGGCATGAGTGTGTTTGCCGGGACTGTCGTGGAGGAAGGCGAACTGATCATCCGGGTGACGCAGACAGAGGGCTGCGGACGGTTTGACAAGATCGTGAAGATGATCGAGGAATCCGAAAAACTGAAGTCAACGCTTGAGAGCAGGGCGGAGAGACTGGCAGACCGGCTGGTTCCCTATACCTTCCTCGCGGCCGGCCTGACCTGGCTGATCAGCCGCAATGTGACCAAAGCGGTATCCGTGCTGATGGTCGATTACTCCTGCGCGCTCAAGATGGCGATGCCGATCTCGGTCCTGTCTGCCATCAGGGAGGCTTCGGAGTATGACATCACCGTCAAGGGCGGGAAATTCTTAGAGGCCGTCGCGGAGGCGGATACGATCGTCTTTGATAAAACAGGAACGATCACAAAGGCCAAACCGACCGTGGTCCGCGTGGTTTCCTTCTGCGATGAGTCCGAGGATGAACTGCTCAGACAATCGGCCTGTCTGGAGGAACACTTCCCGCACTCGGTCGCAAGAGCCGTGGTGGACGCCGCTTCCGCCAGGGGTCTTAAGCATGATGAGATGCACACCAGCGTCGAATATATCGTGGCCCATGGGATCGCCTCGGAGATCGACGGGGAGAGAGCAGTGATCGGCAGCTATCATTTTGTGTTTGAAGATGAGCAGGCGGTCATTGCCGAGGATAAAAAGGAGCTGTTCGATTCTCTGCCGGATGAGTATTCACACCTGTATTTCGCAAAGAACGGAAAGCTCGCTGCCTGCATTCTGATCGAGGACCCTATGCGTTCGGAAACCCGTGAGGTGATCGGGCGTCTCCGCGGGCTGGGATTTTCGCACATCGTCATGATGACCGGAGACAGTGAGAGAACCGCGGCGAAGATCGCTGCCGAGGCCGGCATCACCGAGTATTATGCCGAAGTGCTTCCTGAGGATAAGGCGGGATATGTAGAAAAAGTGAAAGCGGAAGGCCGCCGCGTGATCATGGTGGGGGACGGGATCAACGATTCCCCCGCGCTGTCGGC
>JAFPTK010000174.1 GCA_017400305.1 Lachnospiraceae bacterium
AAGACGGAAAAGAAGAGCGCGCCGCTCCTTTACAACCTTGCGGAGCTCCAGAACGACTGCTCCCGTCTCTTTAAGCTCAGTCCGGATGAAACGCTGAATATCGCACAGGAGCTCTACGAAAAGAAGCTCACCACCTACCCGAGAACAGATGCCCGCGTCCTTTCCACCGCCATTGCCAAGGTGATCCGGGAGAACATCGACGGATTGACCAATGTGGAACAGGTCTCGGTCTATGCCAGGGCGATCTTACAGCACAAATCCTATGAAGGGATCGCAAAGACCAGGTATGTCAATGACAAGGCCATCACCGACCATTACGCGATCATTCCCACCGGGCAGGGACTCGGAGCGATCAAAAACCTCTCGCCTCTCTCTGCAAAGGTGTACGAGCTCATCTGCCGACGTTTTCTGGCGATCTTTTATCCACAGGCGATCTGGCAGAGGACAGCCCTTGTCCTGTCGGTGCCGTCCCGCGTGACCGGGGCGACAGGAGGAGGCGGCGAAAACGCATCGCCCGCTGTGACGGAGGGAAAGGAGATCTTCAAGGCCTCCTTCAAGGCGCTGCAGTCCAAAGGGTATCTTCATGTGCTGGACACCGGCAGGAAAAAGGCGGCGACGGAATCCGGGAAAAATACCGACGGCGGGGATTCGGGAACGGCTGATAAGGAGGAGGCGAAGACCGAGAAGGACGCCGACGGAGAGGAGGTGGTCCTCACCGGCGAGGAGATGCTTGCGTCTCTCGCGTCTTTAAAAAAGGGAAGCAGGCTTTCTCTCGGCGATCCTGTGATCAAAGAAGGGGAGACATCCCCGCCCAAGCGATACAGCTCCGGCACGATGATCCTTACGATGGAAAATGCCGGTCAGTTTATCGAGGATGAGGAGCTCCGCGCCCAGATCAAGGGGAGCGGGATCGGTACCAGTGCGACCCGTGCCGGGATCCTGGAGAAGCTCTTTAAGAACCGGTATCTGTCTCTGAATAAAAAGACGCAGATCATCACGCCGACCCTTTTGGGGGAGATGATCTACGACACGGTGGCGTATTCGATGAAGCCCATGCTGAATCCGGCCCTTACAGCGAGCTGGGAGAAGGGCCTTACCATGGTCGCGGAGGGCGAACTGGCGGAAGAGGACTACATGAGCAAGATGGATGATTTCGTCAGAAGACGCACCGAAGGTGCCAAGACCAATGATTACGCCGCCGCACTAAGACCGCGATTTGCGGCTCTTAAGAAGATCTATCCGGCCTGGAAGGAGGGCGGATCCGGTTCGACCTACCGCAAAAAGGGGTCCGGAAGACCGCGAACGTCCAAAAAGAAATCGGATGCATGAACCGTCGATTTCTGCTCTGCCTCTAATGTAACCGCCGATTCCTGTCGAAAATAATATCGGACAGCGAAGGAGCGCACAAGTCCAAGTGTCATTCGTTCCACGGAAGGAATGCATAACTTGGGTTTGTGCGCTCCCTTGCGTGATAAGCACATGCAAAGGAGGACAACACATGAAGATTGCAGGGAGTACCATGCAGATGGCAGCGCAGACAAGCTATGTGAGTTACCGCCAGAGCGGCGGGACGATCAGGGCGCAGGAAGCGTCATCCCGGTCGGAGACATCGGGAACCTTCGGGAACCTGACGAGGGGAGAAGGAGAGGGGAATGATTTTTCCGACCATCTCTATTCCAATTACACAAAGAGCGGAGATCTGTCGGATGCGGACGGCCGAAAGGGAGGAGGGGTGCGCGGCGTGACGGGGACCGCGGCAAAGCCCCTGTCGGCGGGTCTTTCAGGGATGGAGTTTCGCAATACACTCTTAAGTCTTCTGTTTCAGCGGATGTTCTCATCCGGGATGTTCGGCGGGGGCGGTTCCTTTCTGTCCGCTGTTCCGATGGTGTCCGGAACCGGGAGTCTGATGCAGGTACAGGTCAATGCCTATGAGCAGGAGGAGCTGCATTTTACGGCTGCGGGGTGTGCCGTGACGGAGGACGGGAGAGAGCTGGCCTTTGATATGAATATCTATCTGTCCCATATGTTTACGGATTTCACACAGATCCGGGTCCCCTCCCTGGCATCAGCCCTGATGGATCCGTTGGTGGTCAATGTCGGTGCCGCTGTCGCGGCGATCTCCGAACAGACCTTCCGCTTTTATCTGGATGCGAACGGATCGGAGGAGGATGTGGCGGGACTCGCTCCCGGAAGCGGATTCCTTGCGCTCGATAAGAATGAGGACGGCATCATCAACGACGGATCGGAGCTGTTCGGGGCGCTCTCCGGTGACGGGTTCGGGGATCTCAGGTCTTACGATTCGGACGGGAACGGATGGATCGATGAAAATGATGAGGTCTTCTCAAAGCTCAGGGTCTGGTATCGTAACGGGGACGGGACGGATGAGCTGGTGGATCTGAAGGAGGCGGATGTCGGTGCGATCTGGCTCGGGGAACAGGAGACCTCCTATCACATGAGAGGATCGGATCAGAGACTGAACGGCATGATGCGCTCCACGGGCGTATTTCTCAAGGAGAGCGGAGGGGTCGGGACGGTACAGCACGTCGATCTCGCGGTGGGAGATCAGGGGAAGGACGATCCGGCTCTGGCCGGTGAGATCGGCGGGGAGAACTTTGTCTCCGGTTACGGTAAAGGAGAACGGGTGATCCCGGATGTCCTTGTCCTGCAGACAGGACGACGCTCCGCGGATGATCGCGATGAGGAGAACTCCCCTAAGAAGGAGGAGGAAACCTCTGATCAGGAGAGGACGGAGCGCCGTGCCAGGGCGGCAGAGGAAAAGGCGCGGATCAAAAAGGAGCAGCAGGACCGCTATGCGGAGCGCAGGCGCAGGAACGCCGAGCAGCTGGAGGATTATCTGGAGCATCGAAAGGAAGAGGAGGAACGGGTGGAGGAACTCTTCGAGGACCGCGAGGAACAGAGGGAAGAGATACTGGAATCGATGATCGCTTAAGGCAACCATTGTCTTGTTTTTTCCTCCTGTTGCGGCTATAATGTTGCATAGTTGTTGTTAATCCATATGACAGGGGGAAATGACATGGCGGAACAGGTTACTTCTTACAAATGTCCGGCCTGTGAAGGGCCGCTTCGGTTTGACGGTAAGACGCAGAAACTGAAGTGCGATTACTGTGACGGCCTCTATACCGTAGAGGAAGTGGAGAAGCTGCTCGCAGAGAAGACAGCAAAGGCGGAAGCTGCCAGGGAAAAGGAGGATGCCCGCATCGAGCATGCCAATGCGGAAGCGGCAGCCTATGGCGGCGAGATGGAGACCAACACTTATGTCTGCACATCCTGCGGTGCGGCGCTTGATACGGATGCGACGACGGCGGTCACCAGCTGTCCGTACTGCGGCAATCCGACGGCCATTGCCGGACAGATGTCCAAAGCGGTCAAACCCGACTACTGTATCCCTTTCCGTCTGGAAAAGAAGGACGCGATCGCCGCGCTCAAGAATTACTACAACGGCAAAAAGCTTCTGCCGAAATCCTTTACCGAGAACAATCATCTGGAGGAGATCCAGGGGGTCTACGTACCCTTCTGGCTCTTCTCCGGTACGGCGCATGCCGATGTGAAGTTTGAGGGCAGAGACCGGAAGACCCATCGCAGCAAGGGCCCGGATCTCGCCAGGAAACTGGGGCTTACCAAGGCCGATATCGACGGCTTCCGCCTGACACCGCAGCAGTGGAATAATGAAGTCGAGGTTGAGGAGGTCCAGGTCTACGATGTTCGGCGCAAGGGGGATGTTTCCTTCCATCGGGTCCCCGCGGACGGATCGACCAAGATGCCGGACGATCTCATGGATTCCATCGAACCGTTTGATTACAAGGATCTGAAGCCGTTTTCCATGGCGTATATGCCCGGATTCCTCGCCAACCGTTACGATGTTGACAAGGACGAGGTGAAGACCCGGGTCACGGAGCGTGCGGAGAATACGGCTGTGGACGAGATGCGGGCCAGTGTCAGCCACGGGGAGATCTCCGAGAAGGAACGCAAGGTGGATGTGGCGGTCGACAAGACCGAGTATGTCCTGTTCCCGGTCTGGATGCTCTCCACGAAGTGGGAGGGCCAGAACTTCCTGTTCGCGATGAACGGACAGACCGGAAAGATGATCGGTAATCTGCCCATCGACAAGGGCAAGGCGACCGCGTATTTCCTCGGGATCACGGCTGCGCTGAGTATCGTGTTCAGCCTCATCGCGATGTACTTTGTCTGATCGAACCGTTGTGTCGGCGCGGACACGGGAACCGGCGTCCGCATGAAGAAAGAGGTGTGATATGGCAATTGTCATTGGAGTTATCATAGCGCTCATCGTCGCGGCGATCATCCTCGCGGGCATGAAGAAGCAGATGCAGCCGGTGGAGCGTAAGCACGAAGCGGCGCAGTATACCACGAAGGAAGATGTGAAGATCTCCGTGAAGGATGATACGTATCTCCGGACGGAGAGAAATGCGAGAGCGATCGAGCAAAAACAGCAGTCCTAAGATCTTTTTTCAGGAGGGATCATGGAAGTCGGCGAGGTAGTACAGGAACTCTTAAATTCCGATAAGACGGCGATCGCGATCAATCCCGGCTTCGGCCCGGAGGGGTTCTTTGATATTTCTAAATCCGTCGTGGTCTCCTGGGGCGTCATGGCTTTTCTCATGATCCTCACGCTCATCATGACCGCCGGGATGCGCGTGAACAACATCTCCAAGCGTCAGCTCATCATCGAGACGGCGGTGGTGAAGCTCAAGTCTCTGGTGCGGAACGGACTCGGGGAGGAGGCAAAGGAATATACCTCCTGGATCACCACGCTCCTCATCTTTCTCGGTTTTTCCAATCTGGTCGGTCTTCTGGGGATCACGCCGGCAACGATGGATCTCAACGTGACGGCGGCCCTTGCCCTTCAGAGTATCGTCCTGGTCCAGGTCGCGTCGATCCGAAAGCATGGCGGGATCGGGTGGATCAAATCCTTTGCAAAACCATTGGCGATGATCGCGCCGATGAATATCCTGGAGCTCGGGATCAAGCCGTTGTCTCTCTGTATGCGACTCTTCGGTAATATCCTCGCGGCTACGGTCATCATGGAGATGCTTAAGACGGTGGTCCCGATCCTGGTACCGGCCGTATTCTGCATCTATTTTGATCTCTTTGACGGCCTGCTGCAGGCGTATGTATTTGTGTTTCTGACATCTCTTTACATCAAGGAAGCGGTGGAATAGGAAGGAGGAATCAAACTTATGGATCTGACAGCTCTCGGCGCCGGGATCGCGGCGATCACCGGCATCGGTGCCGGTATCGGCATCGGTATCGCAACCGGTAAAGCGGTTGAGGCGGTAGCAAGACAGCCGGAAGCCAACGGCAAGATCATGACCCTGCTCCTGCTGGGCGGCGCGCTCGCGGAAGCAACGGCGATCTATGGCCTGCTGGTCGCGATCGTCATCATCTTTGTGAAGTAAGCGGAGGAATGGCGCAGTGTTAAGTGTCAATATGAGCATCGTTTATACGATCATCAATCTGCTGATCCTCTATGCCTTTTTCCGGAAGTTCCTCTTCGGCAGGGTGGAGAAGATCCTGAAGGAGCGCAAGGAGCAGATCGAGGGCGCAAACAAGCAGCTTGACGCGGAGATCAGTAAGGCGAAGTCGGAGAAGGAGAAGTATGAGACCGAGGTCCGTTCGCTGGAAGAGGAGAAGGACAAGACGCTCGCTGAATGGAGAGGCCGCGGGTTTGAGGAGTACAACCGCATCATCGCCAACGCCAAAGTGGAGGCGGGCAGGATCATCGCCGATGCACGCAGGGATGCGGACAATGAGACTCTGATCACCCGGGAGAAGAACCAGGAAGCCCTCAAGGAACTCGTCATCGACGCAGCTTCCCGCATCTCAGCACAGACAGCGGACCAGGTTTCGGACAGCGCGCTGTACGACGAATTCATCCGTGAGCTTACTGCCTCCAAGGAGGATGCATGAGCGGTCGGAAGAAGGAAAAGGAAGTTGAGAAGCTAAAACGGCAGGATCAGGTATATTTTCGATATGCGACTGAGCCGCCAAGCCCGGAACAGCTCGAAAAGATCCGGGAGGCTTTGAGCAATAAGTTCGACCTGGAGGATCTGCAGATCGAACTGGAGCAGGATCCGACGATCAAGGCGGGCTTTATCATCCGTCTGGGCAGCCATGAATATGACTTCAGTGAGATCGGACGCAAGGCGCAGTTGAGGGAACATTTGTCCGCTGTGACCGCCGATTCGCCGGAGGAACTGATCACGGCACTCAAGGGAGAGATCCATGATTTTTCCCTTCATGCCCGGGTCGAGGAGATCGGCGTCGTCACGTGGGTCGGCGACGGGATCGCGATCGTCAGGGGTGTGGAGAAGGCGTTCTACGGCGAGATCCTCATCTTTGAGGACGGTACCCGCGGAATGGTCCAGGACCTGCGCAAAAAGGAAATCGGCTGCATCCTCTTCGGCGGAGAGCAGGGGATCAGCGCTGGGACCAAGGCGGTACGGACCAGAAAGCAGGCCGGTGTGCCGGTGGGTAAGAACTTCCTGGGACGCGTCATCAACGCGCTGGGCGATCCCATCGATGAAGCCGGTATGATCGAGGCGGAGGGATATCTCCCGGTGGAGCAGCGCGCCCCCGGGATCATGGACAGACGTTCCGTCTGCGAACCGTTAGAGACCGGCATCCTCTCCATAGATACGATGTTTCCCATCGGCCGCGGGCAGCGTGAGCTGATCATCGGAGACCGACAGACCGGCAAGACTTCGATCGCAACGGATACCATCATCAATCAGAAGGATAAGAATGTCATCTGTGTCTATGTGGCGATCGGACAGAAGGTCTCCACGGTGGCACGGCTGGTCCATATGCTCCGGGAAGCCGGTGCGATGGATTATACCATTGTGGTCTCGTCGACCGCTTCGGACCCTGCGCCGCTGCAGTACATCGCTCCCTATGCGGGCTGTGCTCTGGCGGAGTTTTTCATGCGGCAGGGCAAGGATGTGCTGATCGTCTATGACGACCTCTCCAAGCATGCGGTTGCCTATCGCGCCATGAGTCTGTTGCTGGAGCGTCCGCCGGGACGTGAGGCTTATCCGGGTGACGTCTTCTATCTGCATTCCCGCTTACTGGAGCGCGCGGCAAAGTTAAATGACGCCAACGGCGGCGGTTCGATCACGGCACTTCCGATCATCGAGACCCAGGCGGGCGATGTGTCGGCTTATATCCCGACCAATGTCATCTCGATCACGGACGGACAGATCTTCTTAGAGAGCGACCTCTTCTTCGAGGGGATGCGTCCCGCGGTCAATGTCGGTCTTTCGGTCTCCCGTGTCGGCAGTGCGGCGCAGACCCGTGCGATGAAGAAGGCGGCGGGATCGATCCGTATCGATCTGGCGCAGTATCGCGAGATGGCCGTTTTCACACAGTTTGCTTCGGATCTGGATGATACCACGAAGAAGCAGCTTGCCCACGGCCGTGCCCTCATGGAGCTGTTAAAGCAGCCGCTGTATCATCCGCTGTCCCAGTCGGAACAGGTGGTGACGTTAGTCTGTGCCAATAACGGTTACTTTGATGACATCGCGGTTTCCGAGGTCAAGCCGGAGCAGAACCGGCTGCTGGAGGCTATGCACGGGTCCCATTCGGATATCATGATGCAGATCGACAGCGGTGCAAAGCTGGATGATGTCCTGCGGCATCAGATCAATGAGGCGGCGCAGGAGATCAGGAAGAACAGGAATGTCGAATCTTAAGGAGATCAAGGAACGCATCGGGAGCGTGCAGGAGACGAAGAAGATCACGAATGCGATGTACATGATCTCTTCGAATAAGCTGCGTCAGGCCAAGAAAATGCTGGCGGAGACACAGCCCTATTTCTACGCGACCAGACAGACCCTGTCCTGCATCATGCGGCATATCCCGATCGGCACGGAGAACGTCTATTTAAATACCTACTCCGAGATCGCGCCGGAGGATCGGCGCAAGGGATACGTGGTGGTCTCGGATGACAAGGGGCTGGCCGGTGCCTACAATCATAATGTGCTCGCTCTCGCGGAATCCATGATTCCGGACCCGGGGACCGAGTATTTCTACGTCGTCGGCGAGGTCGGACGGCAGTATTTCCGGAATCGGGGAATCCCGATCGACGGCGATTTTCAGTACGCGGCACAGAAACCGACCATCCCGCTGGCCCGCAGTATCGCTTCCAGGATGCTGGAGCATTTTGAGCAGCGGGAACTGGAAGAGGTTTATATCATCTATACGGCGATGAAGGGGGCACTCGCCACGGAGGTGCGCGTGGATCGGCTCCTGCCCCTCGCGGAATCCGTGGAGCGCGAGGAGGAAGCCGGGGGAAAGGACGGCGTGCTGAACGATACGCTGTTTATGGATCCGTCCCCGTCCGCTGTTCTGGATAATATCGTACCGCCCTGCGTGAGCGGCCTGATCTACGGTGCTTTGGTGGAATCCTTCTGCAGTGCCCAGAATTCCCGGATGCTGGCGATGGATGCGGCCAATAAGAATGCGACCGAGATCGTCAGAGAGTTGCAGAGGACCTACAACCGCACGCGGCAGGCGGAGATCACACAGCAGATCACGGAAGTGGTCGGCGGTTCCCGCAAGAGAGGATGAACTGCTTTTCGCAGAGGAGGACAGATCGTTGAGTGAGGGAAAGATCATACAGGTCATGGGACCCGTGGTGGATGTGCGTTTCCCGGAGGAAGAGGATCTCCCGAAGATCGGAGATGAACTGATCACGGACGCGGCAGGCAGACGGGATGTGATGGAGGTCATGCAGCACACCGGTGATCATGTGGTCCGGACTGTCATGCTCACTGCCAGCGAGGGTCTTGCCCGCGGAATGAAGGTGATCGCTACCGGAGGCCCCATCATGGTGCCGGTGGGCGAGAAGACGCTGGGCAGGCTCTTTAATGTGACGGGCGACCCCATCGACGGCGGACCTGCCATAGAGGACGCCGAGCGCTGGCCGATCCACAGAAAACCGCCCACCTTTGCGGATCAGGAGACCTCCACGGAGATCCTGGAGACGGGGATCAAGGTGATCGATCTGCTCGCGCCCTATGCCAGAGGCGGCAAGATCGGCCTCTTCGGCGGAGCCGGTGTCGGCAAGACGGTACTGATCCAGGAGCTCATCCGCAATATCGCGACGGAGCATGGCGGATATTCCATCTTTACCGGTGTCGGTGAGCGCTCCCGTGAGGGCAATGACCTCTGGGTGGAGATGAAGGACTCCGGCGTCATCAAGAAGACCGCACTGGTCTTCGGACAGATGAATGAACCGCCGGGTGCCCGTATGCGCGTTGCGGAGACCGGTCTGACGCTGGCGGAGTATTTCCGCGATGTGGATCATCGGGATGTCCTGCTCTTTATCGACAATATCTTCCGATTCGTACAGGCCGGCTCCGAGGTATCCTCTCTGTTAGGACGGATGCCCTCCGCGGTGGGATATCAGCCGACCCTCGCGACGGATCTGGGCACGCTGCAGGAAAGGATCACTTCGACCAGAAACGGTGCGATCACCAGTGTGCAGGCGATCTATGTGCCGGCGGATGACCTGACCGATCCGGCGCCTGCGACCACCTTTACCCATCTGGATGCCACGACCGTCCTCTCCCGCAAGATCGTGGAGCAGGGCATCTATCCGGCGGTCGATCCGCTGGATTCCAACAGCCGCATCCTGGAGGCAGAGGTTGTCGGCGAGCGTCACTATCGGGTGGCCACCAGGATCGAGGAGATGCTCCAGAAGTATAAGGAGCTGCAGGATATCATCGCGATCCTCGGAATGGAAGAGCTGTCGGAGGATGACCGCAATACGGTGTATCGCGCCCGAAAGCTGCAGCGGTTCCTGTCGCAGCCGTTCCATGTCGCGGAACAGTTTACCGGCGTACCCGGGATCTACGTCCCGCTCCGGGATACGATCGAGGGATTTGAAGCCATTGTCGGCGGGGAAGCGGATGAATATCCCGAAACGGCCTTTTTCAATGTCGGGACCATCGACGATGTGATGAAGAAGGCGAAGGAGCTGGCTTAACAGAGCATGAGTGCAAAGGATTTCAGCCTGCAGATCTACGCGGAGGACGGTGTCTTTTACGAGGGACCGTGCTACGAGCTGATATTGCCCTGTGTGGATGGGGAGAAAGCGTTTCTCGCTTATCACGAAGATGTCGTCTATGCCGTATACAACGGGATCATGCGGTTCCGTATCCCGGTGGAAGAGGCGGAGGGCGAGGATGTCTCCGCCGCGATCGCGGACAAGAACATCCCGCTGTCTGTGTGGCGGGAAGCCGTCATCGGAACAGGAGTGGCCTATTTCTCGGATAATCACTGTGCGGTACTGGCAGAGACGGCGGAGTGGCCGGATGAGATCGATGAAAATCGTGCCCGCCGGGCATTGGAACGCGCGCAGGAGAAGATGCAGCGGGAGCTCTCCATGCGCGAATATCGGATCTCCCAGATGGCAATGGCCCGAGCGACCGCCCGGATCCGCGCACTATCCCGCAAGGAAAAATAGCAGTTCGCTACTCCTCCGGATCGGTCTCTGATTCGGGTTCACTGTCCCCGTGAAGAATGGAAAGCATATATCGGATGCGGATATTGGCCCGCTCGTAATATTCGCCGGCCAGATACTCGGCGGCCTCGTCGTATTCGCCGCCGTAGGCCTCGTGATAGGAGGTTACGGCTTTATCCATGTAGCTCGCCGCTTCCTGCGGCAGATCCCCCATGGCGGCGAATTCTTCCGGTACTTCATATTCCGACATTTCGGAGAAGATCCCGTTCAGACGATCCAGCGCCGAGAGCAGCTCCTCCGAGGCATCCGCCCGGTCGGGATCGATCCCGTTGATCGTATCGTTGATCTCGGCGACCTGATCGTAAAACCGGGTCATCTGATCGCAGTAATCCGCGAGTTTGTCCTCTTTCTTTTTCCCGCAGCCGCTCAGTACGAGGATCAGGATCACGGCAACAAGGATTCGGATTTTTGCCTGTCTGTTCATGATGCTCTATTGTATCAGCAGATCTCCTTTAAGACAAGTGAGGATGTGATTTCCTGCC
>JAFPTK010000175.1 GCA_017400305.1 Lachnospiraceae bacterium
ATTTGTCCTTTTTCAAGACCTGCTGGTCTTGCTTCGTTCTCTTTTTACTTTGAGTGTTCTTCCGAACAATCCTCATTCTTTTTAAGGAATTATTCGGGGTTGCATCACTGTTCAGTTGTCAAGGTTCTCTTTACAAGGTTCGCTCGCCCTTTTCGGCGAGAGCGAATGCTAGTATATCACCGAAAATTTAGAAAGGCAAGACCTTTTTTATAAAAAAACAAATGAATTTTTATTATGCCGGCACCCCTTGTAAATACAAGCATTCCAGCTCCGAAATGCTTGCATTTCGGAGCGAATGCGAGGATTTACAAGGGGCGGGCAAGACGCGAAGCGTCTCTGGCCGCCCTAAGCTCGAAAAGCGCAGCTTTTCGAGCTTGGGGTGCCGGCATATACACCCCTGCAAATACACCCGTTTCATCTCCGGAATACTTGCATTTCGGAGTGAACGTGAGGATTTACCTCAACTCCAGCGTCTGGATCGAACTCCCGGCGACTGCCAGGAAGCGATTCCTGAGTCCGGTGGGCGTCAGTACGCGCACCGATTCGTCGAAGGCGCCCGCGTACTTCTCGTGCCCGCTCATATCGAAGATCTGCCACGCGTCCGCGCTGTAGATCACGATGCGATCCTCCAACAACAGGATATCCTCAAACTCCTGATCGCAGAAAAGTGTGATCACGTCGCTCCCGTCTCCCCGATAGACGTGGATCCGGTACGCGCCTTCATCCGTATTGTTGTGATAGACCAGCGCGGCGTAACCGTTGCCGGTGTATACCCCCGCGATCTCCTCCCCGGCCGTCAGGTGTTCCGCGCGGCTCGTCGGGATCTGCTCCCCGCCGTAAAACATGATCCGGTCGTCCGCCACCGCGCACACCGCGTCGTCATCCAGGAAGCAGAGATAGGGCGCCACCACGCCGATGTAATCATATCCGCTGACGTAATTGTCGATGGCGTTCTGCCCGACGGAGCCGAAATTGTAAAAGGCGACGCTCGTCTTGATCCGCCCCTCCTGCGCGTACAGGAAGGAAACGCCCACGAGCTGCCCGTTGGGCGAGATCGCGACCGCGAGAGGGTACCCGCTGTCCGCCATCGTCGTCTTGAAGCTCCCGAGCTGATTGCCCTGCGCGTCATACAGATGGATCCACGTCACGTCCTGATCATCCAGCACGGCCGCGACCACGCCCTGAGAGGCCACGCAGAAATCGCGGATCGGCAGGTTGGTGTCGATCGTTCCGATCGAGCCGTTTGCCCCGGCCACATAGATCATATGACCGTTGTAATCGCCGACGGCGACGATACTGCGGCAGATCCGCACGATTGGAGACTGCATCTCCCAGGTCTGATTCCACAGCGCGTCGCCGTTCGCGTTCATGCAGCCGATACCGTCCTTGCTGTACTGGAGGATGTTCTCGCCGAAGGCCAGAAAGGAGGCCCCCTGCGCCTCCGAGAGCGGCGCAGTCCTGATCACTTCCGCCTCGGTAAATACCTTGTCGCGCCAGGAGATATAGGAGACCGCGATCAGCGCAGCCAGCAGGATGACGCCCAAAAACGTCCGGTAAAAGATCACCAGCCGGTGGCTTCTGATCTTTTCCAGATAGGTCGGCTCGGCAGAGGACCTGACGCCCTCTGTCGTGTCGTCTTTCTTTTTCAGATAAGAGGTAAAGCTTCTGATCTGCGCCATTGCCTGCTCCGTGCTGTCCTGCAGATCTTCTCAGTCAAAGCGGTAGATCGTCGTGGTATCCAGATCATGGCCGGGGCCGAAGATCGGCTTCTCAAACCCCTCCTGATTCAGGGAGTTCGGGAAGTACTGCGTCTCCAGACAGAACCCGTCGCGGGAACCGTAGGATCCGCCGTCCTTGGCGCGGGGCGCCACCAGCGCGTTACCCGCATAGAACTGGACGCCGGGCAGATCCGACAGTGTGTGCATCGTGATCCCCGTCGCGGGGCAGCTCGTCACGGCGACTTCCCGCAGCGTCCCGTCCGCGTCATCGACGCAGAAGTTATGATCATAGCCCTTGACGAGCTTCAACTGCTCGATATCCGTGTTGATCTCTTTGCCGATCAGCTTGGGCTTGCGGAAATCAAACGGCGTCCCCGCCACAGGCGCCAGCTCCCCGGTGGGGATCGCGCCGGGCACCACCGTCAGATAGTGCGACGCGAAGATCTGCATGATGTGGTCCTCGATACTTCCCGCCGCGTGACCGCGCAGATTGAAATACACATGGTTCGTGAGGTTGAGCGCCGTATTCTGATCCGACGTCGCCTGATAGTGGAGCGCGAGCTCATTGGCATCGGAGAGCGTATAGGTGACCGAAACCTCCCGGTTGCCGGGGCAGCCCAGTTCCCCGTCCGGCACGCTGATCGAGAACTTAACGCCGTTTCCCGTTTCCTCCGCGTTCCAGACCTTCCTCTGGAAACCGTAGACCTCATCGTCACTGTGCAGATTGTTCCCGTTTTCATTCTGCGGCAGCGAGTACGAACGGCCGTCGATCTCATATTTCGCGCCGGCAGTGCGGTTCGCGATCGGTCCAACCACCGCGCCGAGATTTCCCGGATTGCGGTAATACCCCTCCAGATCGGCCTGACCGAGGCAGACATCCACGGGGTTCCCCTCCTTGTCCTTCACCACGATCTCCGTGAGAGTCGCGCCGAGGTTGAGCACCACAACGCGCATCCCCGCGCGGTTGGTCAGATGATACGCGTAGACCGGTTCCCCGTTTTTCGCCTCTCCGATGTGTTCCCTCTTTACTGCCATGATGATCCTCCTTCCATGCTATTTGACTTATCCCGGGCAAAGCTGCACCGGAAAATGCCGCGTATACCGCCGCCCGGCCATGAACGGCATCAAAGCTCTGTCCTGCCCTCCAGCGCTCGCAGGAGCGTCACTTCGTCGATGTATTCCAGATCCCCGCCCACCGGCACGCCGCTGGCGATCCTCGTGCAGCGGATCCCGGTCGGTTTGATGAGCTTGCTGATATACATGGCGGTCGTCTCCCCCTCCAGACTGGAGTTCGTCGCGATGATCACCTCATCCGTCTCATCCGTCTGGAGGCGCTGCATCAGTTCCTTCAAACGGATGTCATCGGGTCCGATCCCCAGCATCGGCGAGATCGCCCCGTGGAGGACGTGATAGACGCCGTCATACTTGCCGGTCTTCTCATAGGCTGCCTGATCCCGCGTATTCTCGACCACCATGATGGTTTTATGATCGCGGTTCTCATTGGCGCAGATCGGACAGATCTCCTCGTCGGTCAGTGTGCAGCAGATCTTACAGTGGTGCACGTGCTCTCTGGCATCCGTGATGGCGGCCGCCAGTCTCGCCACGCGATCCTTGGGCATATGGATGATGTGAAAAGCCAGCCGCCCGGCCGACTTGTCCCCGATCCCCGGCAGAGCCGCCAGTTCCTCAATGAGACGGTTGATATGACCGCTGTACAGGTTCAAAAGCCAAGGCCTCCGGTCATCTTGCCCATCAGCTCCTCGCTCTCCTTATCCGCCTGGGCGATAGCCTCATTGACCGCCGCCACGATCATATCCTGCAGCATCTCGACATCGTCGGGATCGACTGCTTCCGGCGCGATCTTCACGGCCTTGACGACCTTGCCGCCTGTGACTGTCACCTCGACGGCACCGCCGCCCGCCTTGGCGGTGTACTCCTTATCCTCCAGCTCCTTCTGATTCTGCTCCATCTGCCGCTGCATCCGCTGCGCCTGCTTGAGCATATTGGCATATCCGCCGGGCATGCCGCCTCCGGGAAAACCTCCTCTTTTCGCCATGATCCGTATTCCTCCTCTCCTTCCTGAATGTGTGTCACTATCCGATGAAACCCGTTCGGATCCGATCCCGTATCTCACGCGCCTTCGACGTGTTCGACCGGCATCAGTCTCCCTCCTCGATCTCCATATCCATGTGAACCCGGGACCGCAGGATCTCGTCCGCGGAAAACAGACGTCCGTCCTGCCCGGCGCCGGGATCCGCCGAATCAAAGCGGATGCGGACTTCCCTGCCGATCAGGGACGCGATCGCTTCCTTCAGCTCGCTCTCGATCTCTCCGCCGCTCCGCGCCGCGTATTCCTCAGCCTCCTCCCCCGCCACCACCAGGGTTCCCGTCTCATCGACCATAAAGCTCTTTCGGCTGAGAAATTCCCGGTAAAACGGGCTGGTCACCCTGCGGATGACCTCGTTTCTGCGCTCCAGGACCTGCTTCACTTCCTCGGGGAGCGCCTCAGCCAGAGCCTGGGCCCTCTGTTCCCGCTCCGCGTCCACGCGTTCTGCCGTCTCCCCCGCATTCCCCCCGGGGGCCGACGCGATCACAACCCCCTTTTTCAGCTGATCCATTGCGCCGCGCAGCGCCCGTTCGCTGGCATCGGAGCGGTTCTCCAGAGCACTCACGCGCGCCGCAAGCTCGCCGTTCTCCCCCTCGGTCTGCGGCCGGAGGAGCCGTATGATCGTGATCTCCATGAGCACGCGCTTCTGTACGGAATAACGCAGCCCCGCCGAGAGCTCGGAAAAGATCCGGATATACCGCAGCAACAGATCCAGATCCGTCTTCTCCGCCTTGGCGGAAAGTGCCGCCCGGCTGTCCGTGGAGAGATCCATGAGGGGCGAGGCCTGGCCCGCCGCCTTGATGAGCATGAGATTGCGCAGATACCAGATGAAATCGTCGGTGTACTGTACGAGATCCCGCCCGTTTCCGACCGCCTCCGCGATCCGGTCCAGAGAAGCCGTGACATCGCCGGCCGTCAGCGCGTCAAAGAGCGCGCCGTACACTTCCACCTCGACCGCGCCGAGGATATCCAGCACCTTGTCGAGGGTCAGCTGTTCCCCGTAATGAAAGGCCGCGCACTGGTCGAGCAAAGAGAGGCCGTCCCGCATCGCCCCGTCCGAAGCACGGGCGATATAGGAGACCGCCTCATCGGTCACATCGATCCCTTCCGCCTGCGCCACTTCCTTCAGACGACCGCAGATCTCCTCGAGGGAGATCCGGTGAAAATCATACCGCTGGCAGCGCGAGAGGATCGTGATGGGGATCTTCTGCATATCCGTGGTCGCGAGGATAAAGATCACGTGCTCCGGCGGCTCCTCCAGCGTCTTTAACAGCGCATTGAACGCCGCCGTCGTAAACATATGCACTTCGTCGATGATATAGACGCGTTTTTTGCCGATCGTCGGGGAGTAATCCACTTCATCCACGATCTGGCGCACATCATCAACACCGTTGTGGGAAGCGGCATCCAATTCCACAACATTCAGGGAAGCTCCGGACGCCATCGCCCGGCAGACCGCACATTCGCCGCAGGGAGAGCCGTCCCTGGGCGTCTCGCAGTTGACGGCGCGCGCAAAGATCTTGGCGACCGTCGTCTTACCGGTGCCACGTGTCCCGGTGAACAGGTATGCGTGACCGATCCGGTCCGCCCGGATCTGATTCCTGAGCGTAGTCACGATATGATCCTGCCCGCGGACCTCGTCAAAGCTCTGCGGACGGAACTTCCGGTATAATGCTACATAGGACATGCCGCTTTTCAGTCTCCGAAGCTGATGCCCAGCATTTTGGCTTCCTTGATGATGCTGGCTTCCGGATCGACGGTCTTGAGCTTACCGGCGACCTCCTCCAACGGCACCTTGACGATCTCACGGTTCTTGTAAGCCACCATAAAGCCATACTGCCCCTTGAGGATGAGGCGCCCCGCCTCCGCGCCGAGACGGCTGGCGAAGACACGATCGTAGGGATCCGGCGTACCGCCGCGCTGCATATGGCCCGGAACCGTCACTCGCACCTCGCGTCCGGTCTTTTTCTCGATCTGCGCCGCCACTTCATAGGAGACCGAAGGATGCTTCCGATTGGCGAGCTTCTCCTTGTATTCCTTCTTGGAGAGCTTGGCATCCTGCTTGGAGATCGCGCCCTCCGCCACCGCCAGGATCGTGAAATGGCTGCCGCGCTTGTCCCGCGCCTCGATCGCTTCGCAGATCTTATCGATATCGTAAGGGATCTCCGGGATCAGGATGATATCGGCGCCGCTGGCCATACCGGCATTGAGCGTCAGCCATCCGGCCTTGTGCCCCATGACTTCCACGATAAAGACGCGTCCATGGGAGTCCGCCGTCGTATGGATGCGGTCGATGACATCCGTGGCGATCCCCACCGCGCTCTGGAAACCGAAGGTCATATCCGTTCCCCACAGATCGTTGTCGATGGTCTTGGGAAGGGACACGATGTGCAGGCCCTCCTGATTCAGGAGATTCGCCGTCTTCTGGGATCCGTTGCCGCCGAGCACCACCAGGCAGTCCAACTGCAGCTTGTAGTAGTTCTGCTTCATGGCCTCCACCTTGTCCAACCCGTTCTCATCGGGCTCCCGGATCGTCTTGAAGGGCATCCGGGAGCTGCCGAGGATCGTGCCGCCGCGGGTCAGGATCCCGGAGAAATCCGAAGAGGTTAACAGCCGGAAGTGAGAGTAAATGAGCCCCTTGTACCCCTCGAGGAATCCGTACAGTTCGATCTCCTCTCCGCTGTGCGCCAGGCACTTCACGACACCGCGCATCGCCGCATTCAAAGCCTGACAATCTCCTCCGCTGGTAAGCAAACCGATCCTTCTCATAACTGCGCCTCCTTCGATAATGATCCACAAACCCAGTGATCGTCCGCGGCCGCCCCTTCCGGATCCATCCGATCAGGAAGCGATCTGTGACATACGTATCATATTATAAAGATATTCTCTCTCTCTGACAAGGATTGCGAAGGCGCATTTTTTCGGTTAGACTTTTGGCGATGGATCATGCAGACTGCCCAAAAAATAAATCCGCCCTTCCCGCACGGATCGCGACCGCTGTCACGATCCTCTGCTGCATGGCGCTCATCCTGCTCTCCGGACTCTCCAGTGCCCCGGAGAGAAACTGGGATGACTGGGGCCGCCACGAGAAGCAGTATGAGGAACTCACCCGGGCGATCCTCTCCGGCCACCTCTATCTGCCGGAGGAACCGGCGGCCTTTCTGGCCGGGATGGAGAACCCCTATGATCCCGCCGCGCGCACCATCGCGGGCGACGAAGCAGGTGCCTACGCGCTGATCGACACCGCTTATTATCAGGGCCGCTACTATGTCTATTTCGGTCTCACCCCGGCGCTTCTCCTCTATCTGCCCTTCCGCCTGCTGACCGGCAGGATCCTTCCCACCTGGATCGCCGTGATCGCAACCTCGGTGCTCCTTGTACCGGTCCTTTTCCTGTTCTTTCGATGTCTCTGCGGCAAATACGCGAGGCAGACCCCGACCGGGATCCGCCTCCTGCTCTCCGTTTCTCTCATCGGCACCCTGGGCATCCCCTATCTCGCCGCCTTCTGTACCACCTACAGCATGCCGGCGGTCATGGGACTCCTGCTCACCCTTCTGGGGCTTTCCTGTTTCCTCACCGCGGAACGGCCGGACGGCTCCTTTCACCGCCTCCGGCTGGTCATCGGTTCGATCCTTTTAGGGCTCACCGTCGGATGCCGGCCCGTCATGGCCGTCTCCTATCTGCTCCTTTTCGTGATCTATGCCGATGCCATCCGCCGCGGCGCCTTTTTCAGAAGAGAAAAAGCTTCATCGACCAATACGGTCAGTGTCCTGCTTCCCGCGCTGATCACGGGTTCTCTCTTTCTGATATACAACGCGCTGCGCTTCGGTGATCCACTGGAATTCGGCTTCCATTACCTGTTTTCGACCCGCGATCTGCTGCATGGCAGGCACTCCTTCGGAGAGACACTGGAGGGCATCCGTCTGCTCGCCCTGAATCCCCCGCGGATCCACCGTGTATTCCCGTTTATGGAGATTTTTGACTACATGGGTCAATATCGGGAATCCCTCTATGTCGAGCCCATGTTTGGCGGTCTGCTGCCGCTGCATCCGCTGGTGATCGCAGGCCTCCTCCTGAACCTCCCCCCGTCCCTCCGTCGCCCCGAAAAAGCCGATGACGGGAAGAGCAACGGAACCGCCGTTTCCGCGCTCTCTCTTTTTCTGGGTCTTGTGATCCTGTTCGTCGATGCGGGCATCGCCGGGATCTCCCAGCGCTATGAATCGGATTTCGCTCTGTTTTTCTTTCTCCCGGCAGCACTGGCATTTCTCCGCCCCTTCGCGGAGGACGATGAAGATAAAAAAACGACCCGCCGCATCCGGCGGATCGTGACGATCCTTCTCCTGTTACTGACTCTGACAGAGCTCTTTCTCTCCTTCGCCGCCATCCTCTGTGACGGCAGATACTTCGCCATGCGCGACTGGAACCCGGAGGCCTACAACCGCATCGCCTCCTTCTTTCATTTCCTGATCAGGTAATCCCCCCGGTGGAGATCCGCTTGATCCATTTGCCGCTTCTCAATCGCAGCACAGCCCACAGCGTCTTGACGATCTGATCAAACTTCAGACACACATAGATCCAGAATGCCGGCAGATGCAGGACAAAACCGGCGAGCAGTCCCAGGGGGATCGACAGTACCCACAGGAAGATATTGTCCGTGAGCATCAGCATCCGCGTATCGCCGCC
>JAFPTK010000176.1 GCA_017400305.1 Lachnospiraceae bacterium
ATATGAAGAACGAGCTGCTCGCTGTGCAGGCGGAGATCCGGATGCTCGATGTGTCGGATGAAGGCGAGGAGGACCGCCGCCATGTGCTGGAGCGCTGCGACAACATCTACCGCCGTCTCAATGCCATACACAGCGCGACAAAGGAGTCAAAACTGACCCTGGTGCCCACTTCGCTCTCCCCGATGCTCTACGAGATGATCGGCAGGATGTCGACGGAGCTATCCGGCATCCGCACCGATATCCGGGTTATCGGCCAGATTCCACAGGTGCTTGCAGACCGGGAGTACCTGGAGGAGGCAATCCACAACCTCATTACCAACGCGGTGGACGTTCTGAAAGAGGTCCCCGAAGAGCGCCGCTCGCTGAGGGTCCAGCTTCAGAATCTCGACGACTGGGTGATCCTCTCGGTGGAGGATACCGGCCCGGGAATCACTGCCGGCAACCTGAAGCATATTTTTGACCCCTTCTTCTCCTCCTCCCCGATCTCGGAACACTGGGGAATCGGACTGACCATGACCTATCGCATCGTCAAGGCGCACAGCGGGAGGATCACGGTGCAGACGAAGGAAGGACAGGGAACGACGTTCCAGATTCTTCTGCCGGCGCTGTCCGGCGGATTCATGCCGGGGCACGCCTCCGGAAGCCTTAAGGAAAGCGGCGGTCCTGCATAAAGAGGATCGCACGGGAGGATTAGGGATGATCCGCGTAATGATCGTCGATGACATGGAGCCGATCCGCAGGCTCTACAGAAAATATATCGAGAATACCGAAGACATGACCGTGGCCGCGGACGTCGGGTCGGGCGCGGAAGCCGTGAAAATCGCACCGGAAGCAAAGCCGGATGTCATCCTGATGGATATCGAGATGGAGACCAAGGATGCGGGCTTAAGGGCCATGCGCGAGCTGGGCGGAATGGGTGTAGATGCGAAAGTCATCATGCTCACGGTCTACGAGGAGGACGAACTGATCTTCACCGCCTTCCAGCTGGGTGCCTGCGACTATCTCATGAAAAACGCCACCGAGGAGGAGATCCTGAAGAGCATCCGGGACGCCGCAAACGGGGAGAGCCCTCTGCGCCCCGAGCTTGCCACAAAGATCCTCGGCGAACTCCGCCGCGTGCGCTCCTACGAGACGAGCTTCCTCTACGCGGTGAATATCGTCTCCTCTCTCACCACCACGGAGATGGAGATCCTGCGGCTTGTCATGGACGGAAAAAGCAGGAAGGAAATCTGTGCCGCGAGAAATGTGGAGATGTCCACGGTGAAGTCACAGATTCACTCCCTGCTTCGCAAGTTCAACCGATCCTCCACGGAGGAAGTGGTGGAACTCATAAATGAATTTCATTTACAGGATCTCATTCCGACGCTTGGCGCGTGAGCGTCCCTGTCAGCGAATAGTACGGAGATCAGCTCGTCCGATACTCCGGGGGACGCTTGCGCTCTGACTCTCAGCGCAGCGGCACATAAGCGGGCACATAACGCCCGCTAAGTGCCGGCGCTTCGCACAGCCCCCGGAGTATCCGGACGAGCTGGTCTCCTGTTCTTATCCTACGCCAGGTACACAAGTGTCCCGTCCGACAGTCTCTTCCACTTGCAGAAGAAATCGTCATAGATCATGAAGGAGAGCTCCGGCGAGTAGGAATGCGGGTATCCGGCGATACCGGTGAAGCGCACCAGCGGCTCGTTCTTCGCGTTCTTCATCACCAGGTGGCGGTAATTCCCGCTCTCGAAGCGGTGCGAGAGATCATAATCGATTCCGTTCGCCTTCGCTATCATCCTCAGGGTCATCGTATTCCAGGTATCTCCCTCAAGGCTGTCATCGTGAATATCGTGCTCGCCGACGACATACCAAGGGTTGCGGGCGATCCCGTCCGTCGGCGCGGGCTTCTCTTCGTCGACGCATTCCATGAAGCCCACCGGCGCGAAGCCGGCGAAGCGCCCGGGCATGTGCCGCATCAGCACCTGGGTCATCTGGGATCCGTTGGAATGCCCTGTGACATAGATCCTCTCCTGGTCGATGGGATATTCCGAGCAGAGATCATCAATCAGCTGCCGGTAGAAGCTGATCTCGTCCACCCCGGTGGAGCCCATTCCCGCGCTGCCTGTCTGCCACGCAACGGTCACCGCGCGCCCCGGCGTCATCACGGAGCTGACCACCGGGTTATCGCTCGCCGCAGGCGTGTCGCCGTCATCCGGCACCGCGGTCTGCGGGTGAATGGGATAAGCTGTCGGATAGCAGACAAAGAAGCCTCTCGCCTCGCCTACCTGGTGCCATCCGCTGTTGGCCGCGAAGAACGGTCCCGAGCAGGAGAAGCCGTGGATCGCAATAACCAGCGGATATTTCTCCTTCCTTCCCAGCCTGTACGCCGAGGGCTCGAACATGTACCAGCGGCGGATCAGTCCGTCATAGCGCTTCTCCCGGCGCTTTAAGGCCGTATGGTGATAGAGGTGCTCATTTCTGCGGATCGCCGGATTCCCGGATATGCCCCAGCTCATGTAGCGGTCGACAAAACTGATCATGCGCCGGATATCCGTCGCGGTGAACTCTATCGCCTTCTCCGGACGGGAAATCTCCTCCTCGTCCTCCATCATCGTGCCGTTGTCGTCGGCAACCTCCTTGACGCCCCGCTCGGTAAACCACACCTCACAGCCAAGATCGTTGTCCAGACGGCAGTCCCCGAGCCTCTTCCCCTGCTGCCAGATGTACGCGTAATCGTTGTGCAGTCCCTCCTCCTTCACATGGCAGGCCTCCATGAAGTATCCGAGGACATTGGTCGGCCTGG
>JAFPTK010000177.1 GCA_017400305.1 Lachnospiraceae bacterium
ACCAGACCGGCCTTGACCACCACGTCGGTGTACCACTGCGCGAAGTCCTCATCCCGCGCGGTGATCGCTTCTACCAGTTTCTTGTTGTCTGCCATGGCACTCTTCCTCTCATTGATGAATCCTGTTGAATATTCTTTCTTCTGTGTAAAACAAGATTAAGGGAGCGGTACCGCTCCCCGGCTACTATAACACAGATCAGGGATTGCCACAACCGCCCCTCTCTACGATCCCGCGACCAGCATGAATACGCCCAGCGCGACGCAGACGAGCAGATAGGCGATCTGTCCCGGCGCTGTCACGTACGCCCTGACATACTCCTTAAACGGCAGGGCCTCCGGCGTCTCCGCCACGCGGAATCTCCGCTGCGCCATCCAGAGGATGAGCAGGATCATCCCGATCAGGGAGAGCGTCCCGTAAACCGTCAGAAAGATCACCGATTCCGGATGCTCCTGACAGAAGGCGGCGATCACCGCCGGATCGCCCGCAAGAAGGTCCTCCCTCCGGGTTATGACCGGCTCCGTGCAGGCCGGCATGATGATCCCGCCGAAGAAATTGATGCCTACATGGAGCACGATGGGATAAAGGACGTTCTTCGTCTTAGTGTAGACCCAGGCAAAGATCGCCCCGATAAACCCCGCGTAAAAAGCCTGGAATAAATTCTGGTGAAAGATCGCGAAGGTGAGGGCGGAGAGCAGGATGGTCCCCCGCACAGAATAGACAGAAAAGCGGTCGATCAGGAACTTCCGGAAGAAGAGCTCCTCCGCAGCGGGCGCCAGGATCACCACAAACAGGATCGTCTGCCAGAGATTGCCGGACAACAACACCTCCACCGCCCGGTTGCTTGCCTCGACCCCGATCTGATCCCCGCACAGCTGTGCCATCCCCCTGCCGATCAGATCCCCTGCATCCATCAGGAATACGCTGATCGGGATCAGCGCCAGCACTTCCGTCAGAGAGAGTCCCGGGCGTTCCCTTTGTGCCGCTCCCTGTCCCGCACGGATCGACGGGATCCGGTGGCGTATCAGCAGGTAGATGAACCCGAACCCGACGAGGTAGACCGACAGCGTATTGAGCACCAGGAGAAAGAGGGCATTCCCCTGGATGGAAGCCGTGATATCCATGATCTCGGCCGGGTCAGGCACGGTCCCGCTCCCCAGGATCATCCCGGCGACCCGGATGCTCACAGCACCACTCATAATGGCGATCATAACGAGATTCCCCAGGACGATCCCCAGGATCAGGAAGAAACCAAGGGCAGACAGATCTTTTCTTGCAAATTGTTTTGACATCACAGACTCCTCAGGAAAAACGCTTACTCCTTCTCCCCGTATTCCGACAGGATGACCTCCCCCTTTGCCAGGGTAGCGGGCAGATCGATGACCCTTTGGTTTCCGGAGCCACGGAAGCGGAGAGAGACACTCTTCTGTTCTTCCACATACTCTCCGTCCACCAGTACGTCGATGAGGGAAAGGAGCTCATCCGTGACCTCGCACCGGGCCCGGCCTGCGGCCGAGGACTCTCCTCCGGAAGCCGCCGCGCCGTCTGACACCGCCTGCTGCCCGTTTTCCTTACGGAGCGGCAGGAGATCCGTCTCCAGCGTGTAGCCCGTGTAGCACCAGAGATCCTTCCCGGGAAGCTCCTCACGGAAGCGCTTTAAGAACGGCAGAAGCGCCCGCTGATTCACCGGTTCCATCGGCTCCCCGCCGAGCAGGGTGAGCCCCCGTATGTATGGCGGCTTCATGCTCGCAAGGATCTGTTCGGCCGTCTCATCGGTGAAGGGCTCTCCATAGGCAAAATCCCAGGCCACCTCATTAAAGCATCCCCTGCAGCGGTGCGTGCAGCCGCTCACAAAGAGACTTGTCCGTACGCCGGGTCCGTTGGCGATATCGCAGTATTTGATCTCCGCAACGTTCACGCGATCCTCCCCTCTATCACATAATGCCCCGCAGGGAAGTCCCTGTCAAAGACGCCATCCCCGGCCCGCTCTCCGTTGACCGTGATATCCAGGAGCGGCCGGTCCGGGGTAAAGGCGAGCGCACCGTCAAAGGGCACCTCCAGCTCATAGCGCACCCGGTCCCCGTCGATCTGCCAGGCCGACCGATACTCCCCCGCGGCAAAGCGCACTCTCGCCTGTGCCGCACCGAGGCGCCGGTCGATCCGGGGCATGCAGATCACCCGCTGCCCGCCCGGCCGGTCCTCATCGAGTACCAGACCGCAGACCGCCTGATAGATCCACTCCGCAATACAGCCGTAGGCATAATGATTCAGGCTGTTCATGCCCGTCCCGCTGATCCTTCCGTCCGGCAGGACGGAGTTCCACCGCTCCCAGGTCGTCGTCGCCCCCATATTGACTTCGTACAGCCAGCTCGGGTAGTCCTCGTTTAAAAGCAGGGTGTACGCATCCTCCGCAAATCCCCGCTCTGTCAGCGCATCGCACAGATAGGCCGTGCCGATAAATCCCGTCGCGAGATGCATCTTCCATTTTACCAGAAGATCATGCAGCCGCTCTCCCGCGGCGGTCAGCTCCTCTTCGTCAAACAATCCGAAGCGCAGCGCTGTCGCATAGGCAGTCTGCGTGTCGATCGAGAGCGTCCCCGGCGCGGTGCGGTATTTCTGCCGCATGGCCGCGCGCACCTCCTTTGCGATCCTTTCATAATAAGCGGCATCCTCCGATCTCTCAAGAAGCGCCGCCGCTTTGGCGGTCAGCTGCGCCGACCGCAGATAGTAGGCCGAGGCGATAAAGAACTTGTCCGTGCCGCCCTCGCGGTGGTTCTCATCCTCCGCACCGCCCTCGACATCGAGGGAAAGCCAGTCTCCGAAGTGAAAGCCGCACGTCCAGAGCCTCTTTCCTCCGCAGCGCTCCTCGTCGATGCGCACGATATAGTCCGTCCACTGCTTCATATTATCATACTGCTCGGCCAGCCACGCGAGATTTCCCGTGTGCAGGTACAGATTCCACGGGATGATCGTCGCCGCATCCCCCCAGCCGGCAGATCCCGCCTCTCCCCACCGCTCATCGGAGGGGTCGTACGGCGGCTCGCCCATCTTTTCCCTGCCGATGGACAGGATGTCCGGGACCACATACGGAACCGCGCCGCCCAGATCCCGCTGCTCTGCGGCCATATCCTTAAGGTACTTCCGGAAAAAGGTCCCCGTCCGCATATGATAGGAGGCGGTCCCGGAGAAGATCTGCGCGTCTCCGGTCCAGCCGAGCCGCTCATCCCGCTGCGGGCAGTCGGTCGGAATATCCAGGAAGTTCCCCTTCTGCCCCCATTTCGTATTCCGGATGAGGCGGTTGACCTTGTCGA
>JAFPTK010000178.1 GCA_017400305.1 Lachnospiraceae bacterium
ATAGCCGCCGCCCTCCGTCGCAAATCGGAGCGCCGCATCCTCGATCCTGGCGACATCATCCGGATGTACATCCCGGTACATATCGTTATCCATGAGCGCATAAGCTTCTGCCCTGTCCGGCAGGCCAAAAAGTTCAAGCAGCCCCTCCGAAAGCGCCACAGTCACTACGCGCCGATCAAGGAACTGATAGACACCAAATGCCAGGCAGCTGTTTTCGATCAGTCTGAAGTCCGATTCACTGTAGCGATATCTGACCATAAATCCCCCCAAAAGATTTTTCCGTATCATACGATGGCATTCACCACAAGGATCTGCTTCCCGTATATTATATCAGACAGGCAATTCTAAATCAAAGCTAACCTTCTATCCAATAGCGTTTGCAAGAACCTCCCGGTACCGGTTGATCACGATCTGTCTGTCGAAATGCTCCTCCATATATTTCCGTCCCGCTCTCCCCATCTCGGCGCGCTGCTCCGCCGTCAGAGCAAGGAAGCGCTCCACGGAACCGACAATAGCCTGCGCGTCCCGCGGTGCAAAGGAAAACCCGCTCTCCCCTTCGAGAAATGCCGCGGTACAGCCGTCCACGTCGCTTGCCAGCACCGGTCTGCCGCAGGCGGCCGCCTCCAAAAGGACGTTGGAAAGCCCCTCGTGATAGGAGGGATGGAGGATCACATGACACTCTGTCATGAGATCATGAACATGATCGATATGCCCGACATAATCAAGGATTCCGGCTTCGCTTAAGCGCCGGATCTCCGGCTCCCAGTGGGATCGCTCCTCCTCCTCATACTCACCCGCCAGCACGAAACGAAGCTTCGGATGGGCTTTTTTCAGCTGCTCCGCAGCAGCGAAGTACTCCCCGATCCCTTTGTCGCGCATGATCCGCAGCACCGCCAGAAAGCGGATTCCGTCCTCCTCCGACGGGTACGCACAGTACGGATGCTCCGCGAGGTTGACGCCGGAGCCGGGAAGCACCTCTCCGTTATCCCGGCCGATCCCATGACGCCCAAGGAAGTCCCGGTTGCCCTGATTCTGGAAAAAGACCGTGACCGCACGATTTAAAGACAGGCGGTACATGGCAAGGAGGATCCTGCTTAAGACACCACCGCTCTCGATGGCAGTACCGAGACCGGTCACATTGGCGAGATACGGAATGTGAGACAGCCGGCAGGCCAGCCCTCCGTAAAGGTTCGGCTTGATGGTGTAGGTGAGGACCGCATCCGGCTTCCGTTCCCTGAGAAGTCTGCCGTAGGTCATAAACAACTTCAGATCCCGGAAGGGATTCATCCCCCTCCGCTCAAAGGGCGTCTCGATGATCTGCGGCGACGAACCGCCGGCGGAGATCCCCTTGAGCCTTTCTGTCATATCATCCGGCGGAAGCGACACCAGGACCTCATGACCGTCCGCAAGGAGGGCCTTAAGCAACTCTCTGCGGAACAGATAAAGCCCGTTCGCATAGTTCGTCAGGATCAGGATCCTCATAAGCTCCTTAAGCCCCTCTCGATATCGGCTTTCCGGGTGATGACCACGCTGTCGTACATCATCATCACGACATCCTCCTCGTAAGTGCCGATCTGCGGCTCATTGGTGGCCTTCTCCGCAATATTCCGATAGATGAGCTTCGGGAAATCCACACCGGCGCCGTAGGCATGCAGGTAGGCGCCGCCAAACCTCGGATTGATCTCCGACAGGTAGTAACTGCCGTCACGGCAGAAGAGATCCATGTCCAACGGCCCGTTGAAGTCAAGGACACCGATCACCTCCCGCACGAAGGAAAACAGCGCCTCGTCCTTCACCGAAATCGTCTTATTGGCACCGCCGATCACCGTGCTGATCTTTTCCTTGGCAAAAATGGCGGCCACCTCATGGCTGACGGTATCGACGTAGACATCCGCATCCATGTCCCTGCCGGTCATGAGCTCCTGCGCGATCAGGGAGGGATCCCGGGCGAAGGCCGCTTCCAGAGCGGGCAGATCCTCGATCCGGCCGGCGCCGACGCTGCCGCTTCCGCGGCGCGGCTTGGCAAATACCGGGAAGGCGATCCTGCCGGCCTCCAGGTCCGTGTGGAAGGATTCGATCGATCCCCAGGTGCGGGTCGTCCGGATCCCCTTCTCCGTGAGATACCGGTACATCTCAAACTTGTCAAAGCAGAGCCTTGCCGTCTCCGCATAGGGCGCCAGTACAGTGATCCCCAGTTCCTCGAACCGCTCCCGGTTCTCCGCCAGGAGCGCGATCTCAGGGTCGATCAGGGTGGTCACACCGTCAATCCGCTCCTTTTCGCAGATGGAGAAGATCGTCGGGAGGTAGGTCGGATCCGTGATTAACGGAACCTGATAGCCCGCATCGGCGAAGTGAAGTGCCGGGGCATAAATGCTGTGATCGGTGACAATGATCCGGACCGCATCCCCCAGAGATGTCCGGAAATCCTTAAGCAGCTCGCAGCGTCTGCCGACGCTTAAAAATAAGAGATTGATCGTCTTCATATTGCTTCTCCATCCTGCTGATCCGGAGGCGTCCCGGTGAATGCCTCCATGGTCGCGTCATTCGCGCTGTTGATGTCATTGTGCCTTAAGACTACGGCAACCGTCTTCCATACGATCTTTAAGTCAAGCAAAAAGGACAGGTGATCGACATACCACACGTCGTAGTCAAATTTCTGCTCCCAGGAGATGGTGTTTCTGCCGTTGACCTGCGCGTACCCGGTGAGACCCGGCCTGACCTCGTGCCGTCGGTGCTGGTGCTCATTGTAGAGCGGAAGATACTTCACCAGAAGAGGTCTCGGTCCGATGAAGCTCATGTCCCCCTTTAAGATGTTCAGAAATTCCGGCAGCTCGTCCAGACTGGTGCTCCGCAACATCCTGCCAAAGGGGGTGAGCCGCACCTCATCCGGCTTAAGCTCCCCCTTCTCATCCCTCTCATCGGTCATGGTGCGGAATTTATACAGCTTGAAGATCTGCTCCCGATATCCCGGCCGCTCCTGTGTAAAGATCACCGGGCTTCCCAGCTTCCGGCGGACCAGGATCGCCAGGATGAGATAGACGGGGCTCAACAGGACCAGAACGAGGAGAGCCAGAATCACATCCAAACATCGCTTAATCACTCTCTGATACAACATACGCCTCTTCCTCATCCCGCTTGCATGGATACGTTACGATCTATTATGTTACTGTTCACAGCCCACCCGGCAAGCAGACTGTGAATCGTAACTCCATTATACCCACATTCCCCCGACCGGACAACAAAAACCCGCCGGAGAGCCAAGGTATGGTGATGATAGCTTCCTTCTGAGGCTTATTTCATTCTTCCCGGATTTCAATACTTCTGTGCCAAGTGGCAGAGATTTGTAAAAACCTTTGTGCATTTTCAACAAAGGTTGAGGCGGCCTAGCCGGATTTTCTCATGAGGACAACGAGTTCTATACGGATGTGCTGCCGGAACCGTCTTAAAAAGGGTGTGCACCGATCTGACCGGAGACGCCGATACTCAGCAGATAGAAGGGGACCTGATCCCCGGCTGTGGCCCTGATGATTTCCACGTCGATATGATGCCGTCCCGGTCTGCCGTGATGCAGGATGGGCTGCAGGAAGAGGCAGTCTCCCCAATCCTGATCAAAATTGCCGTCCAGTAGCACCGCATGCTCCTCATCCCCATCTAAAATGAGGCGTGCCACCGGTGTCGGACGATGGATCGTCTTGCGATAGACCACCGCAATTCCGCTTCCCTCGAAGTCAAGGGAGAACCGATCCCCCACATGGGAGGCCGTCCACCCGTTCCGGAAGAAATGGTACCGATCCTCCGGTCCGTCGTGGGACTCCGTGTCCGGGGTGAACCCGAAAAGCTGAGCGCCGCTGTTCCTGCAGTCGAGGCGCACGGTGTGTTCATAGCCGTTTAAGGTAAACGGTGCGGGAAGCGATGTCTCGGAGGAATCCGACACTCCCCCGACATCCTCCTTTTCCTCCCCCGGCTGAGGCGCATAAGCAAAGAGCACCTTCATCAGCTCCTCTGCGATCAGACGGTGCCCGGTATCATTCGGATGTAGCCCGTCCGGACTCAAGTCCTCCCTGACGTAAGTGCCGTCCGCGATGCGGGGCAGGATCCGGTCACGCACGCTCATGTGCGGGATCCCGTAATGCGACGCGATGGTATTGTGCTCCTCCTCCACGGATATACCGGTGTCATAAAAGGCATTATTAAGGACCAGGATCGCCGGCCGGGAATCGCTTGCGAGAATCCGTCTGACAACCCCCTCCCAGGTCTCGGGGTAGAGCTTCATGGAAGCGCCTTCTGCCTCGCCCTCGGAAGACTCTTCCGCCGCATGGCGCCCCGCTGTATCAAGGTCGTCGCCATTTTGAGGATCCCGTCTCCGTTTCCCCCAGTCCGCATTTCCCTTCGCCCCCGTCTCCCCCGAGGAATAGAGCGGCAGGACCGCCTCGGTATCGTTGACGGAGAAATCTAACACCACCAGATCCGGTCGATGCGCCAGCAGATCCTCCTCTACGCGCATCGCGCCATAGTGGGAGCCCGTGCCGCCGATCCCGGCGTTCACGTAGGTGAGATGTGCTTTCGGATAGCGCTCTGCCAGCATCTCATAGAAGCGATACGCATAGCAGGTCTCCTCTGTGGAAGCCAGGGATCCCTGCGTGATGGATCCTCCGAAAAAGGCTACGACGAGATCCTCTCCCGCGGCGGCTCTTTTCAGAAACCCGCGCATCCGCAGGGAACCGATCGCACCGTCCCTGTTATCCTGCTGCCCTGATACCATCATCTGCTCCTTCCGATCACAGATCTCTCTACCGGTTCCCGCTGATCGCCCGTTCGCACCGTTTCAGCCCAGCACCCTCCGGATCTCCGCCGCCAGTGCGTCCGCGGCCTCCTCATGGGCCAGACGATTCGGATGGGAGCGCACCCCCAGACGGTCCTCCCCACAGTTTGCAAACTCATAATAGGACACTCGGGTGTCCCCGCTCTCCTTCTGATAGCGCGCAATGGCTTCCCGGATCCAGTCCGCCATGTCGTTGCCCAGCATCCCGTAGGCCCACAACAGGTACGCTCCGGGATTCCTGGCGCGAAGGGTGTGCAGAAAGCCGACAGCCGCGTTAATAAATAACGGCTGATATTCTTCTCTGGTCCAGCGGTCCTGGTTTTGCAGTGCACCGCTGTCATTGGTTCCCAGGTTCACCACGATACAATCCGGCTGATAGGATGAGAAATCCCAC
>JAFPTK010000179.1 GCA_017400305.1 Lachnospiraceae bacterium
GGTATCCCTCTGATCCGGTAAAGATCCGGCCTCCTTTGCCGTCAAAGCCCTCTGCGGATCCCGCTCCGCCAGCAGGAACCCTTCCCGGAACCAGGGATCGCTCAGGAGACCGTTCTCGTCGATGATATGGTATCTCGCCAGCTCAGCGACCGCTTCCAGCACGCCGCTCCCGCAGATCCCCACCGGCGGCGCCTGCCCGATCGTGCGGCAGCGTGCGACATATTCTCCGCCATATCCGGCGGATGCATCGGAGGATGGCACCACGACCACCCCGGAGATCGCCCCCGGTACGCCGCGGCAGCCGCATTGGATCCCGGCTCCCTCAAAGACCGGGCCGGCGGCGGTGGAACAGACCGAGATCTGCAGGCCGCCCCCTCCCTCTCCGTGACGGATCAGCGCCATCTCCCCATTGGTCCCCAGATCCAGGAACAGCGTCGTCCCCTCCATGGATACGACCTCCTCGGCATAGAGACCGGCTGCGATATCCGCTCCCACAAAGCCGGAGATGCCCGGCAACAGGATGATCTCCGCGTGCGCATATTCCGGGCGGATCTCCGGGAGCACGTCTCCCGCGGGAAGCCGCTCCGCCGCAAGGGATACCGGTGTGTAGGGATACCGGGCCAGCCCGGAGCAGTCATATCCTCTCAGGATGTGAAGCATCGTTGTATTGCCCGCGACCACAATGTATGAAATCGCGGGGGTAATCTTCATACCCGCATCCGTTCCGGGATCATGACCGCTGTCGTCCTCGTCCGGTAACAGCTCCCCGATCATGGCCGTGAGGTCCCGCCGCATCACCTCCTGCAGCGGTGCCCCCTCAACGGCAGCGCGGATCCTGCTCATGACATCCGCGCCATAGGCGGCCCCTCCGTTGGGGCGGGCGGTCTCCCTGAGGATCCGGCCATTCTCATCCACCAGGACTGCCTCCAGTGTGGTGGTTCCGATATCGATCGCGATCGCTGCTTTATTCATCATGACGGCTCCCCTGATCACTGCTGTCCACAGCCTGTTCTGTCCCTTCCCTGCTCATACCGGCATGACCGGTCAGGCGTTTTAGACGCTGATTCCATTATATAAACCGTAAATTCTTGCTACAAGAGGCAGTTTAAGATTGAAACTTCTATACTCATCCGGGCGAATTCATGATATAATACTCACCGTCAGTTTCATCCGTTACGGATGGGTATCCATCGGAAAGAAAAGGAGGATTGCATTATGGGTCTCATAGCAGCAGCAGTAGCTTCCGGCGCAGGCGTACTTGCCGACCAGTGGAAAGAGTATTTCTATTGCCCGTCGCTTCCGGCCGACACCCTTGTCGTCAAGGCATCCAAAAAGACCAAGGGCAACACCAACCGCGGCAATGACAATGTCATCTCCAACGGCTCCGTCGTCGCCGTCAACGAGGGTCAGTGCATGATCATCGTGGAACAGGGCGCGATCGTGGAATTCTGCGCACAGGCCGGCGAATTTGTCTTTGATAACACCACCTCACCGACCATCTTTACCGGCGGCCTGTTGCAGGGCATCAAGGACAGCTTTGAGCAGTTCAAGAAGCGCTTCACCATGGGCGGCGATACCGGTACCGACCAGCGCGTCTACTTCTTCAACTTAAAGGAGATCATCGGCAACAAGTACGGCACAGCCAGCCCGGTGCCTTTCCGTGTCGTCGACAACAACATCGGTCTCGACGTGGACATCTCCATCCGCTGCCACGGTGAATACACCTATAAGCTCTCCGATCCGATCCTGTTCTTTAAGAACGTCTGCGGCAACGTGCAGGATGCCTACACCCGCGACCAGCTGGATTCTCAGTTAAAGAGCGAGTTCCTGACCGCCCTGCAGCCCGCTTTCGCAGAGATCTCCGAGAAGGGGATCCGCTACAGCGCTCTGCCGGGTCACGCGGATGATCTCGCCGAAGCCATGAACCATGTGCTCTCCGAGAAGTGGGGCGGCCACTACGGCATCACCATCACCTCCGTCGGCGTCTCCAGCGTCACCGCTTCCGAAGAAGATGAGAAGATGATCAAGGAGCTGCAGAAGAACGCCGTCTTCCGCAACGCCAACATGGCGGGCGCACAGATGGTCGCTGCGCAGTCCGAGGCAATGGTCGCCGCTGCCAACAATCAGAACGCGGGCCCGATGATGGCCTTCGCCGGGATGAATATGGCACAGCAGGCCGGCGGCCTGAACGCGAACCAGCTCTTCCAGATGGGCGCACAGCAGCAGGCGGCTCAGCCCGCACCGGCACCGGCAGCTGCTCCCGCCGGCGATTCCTGGACCTGCTCCTGCGGCACCGTAAATACCGGCAAGTTCTGCTCCAACTGCGGATCCCCGAAACCGGCCGGCAACTGGACCTGCTCCTGCGGCACCGTGAACACCGGCAAGTTCTGCTCCAACTGTGGATCCCCGAGACCGTAATTTTTCTATGATAGAGTCCCGCCCTCATCGGGCGGGACTTTTTTGTCTATACGTTAACGTGTGCGTCTCCTATGCATACACCTCTGTGCGCAGCAGCGACAGACCGTCTTTCTGTCACTTCAGATACGCCGCCTGCCCGCTGTAGTAGGACAACAAGAGCCCCAC
>JAFPTK010000180.1 GCA_017400305.1 Lachnospiraceae bacterium
CAATCCGGACAACTCGCCGGTCTGCGAGGATCTGCATCTCGTTTTTCATCTCGACTGACCGCTTCGGATGGATGTCTTTCGTTTCGGCTTCCGTTACTGGAAGCGCAATCTCTTCTGGGATATCATGAACAAGGTGCTGAGTATGGATGCGGCAGCGAGACGGCAGGTTTCCGTGAGCGCGGACTTTGCCTTTCATCCGAGTGCACAGGAGGTCTGGATCCGGGTGGAGGATATCGATCATCCGGATGTTGATGAAAAAGCATTACCATGAGACGATGATCGTGCCATAGGGCGGGATATCCGAAAAGTCTCTGCGGGTATGATCGATCTCGATAGAGGTACTTTGCGGTGTGTCTGCCTCGTTGGCGATCACAAGTGTTTTGGAAGCGGGGAAGTATGCCGCCTCCACCTTCGGGTTATCCGTGATGAGACCGCTGTTTATCGCAGAAATTCCGGCTGCATCCAGCAGGAGAGTTAACAGCATCCTGTTATTCTCAAGGGTGGTCTCAAAACCGGAGAGATAGATCCCTTTTCCTTTGCCGAAGTCGTTGATCGTAAGTGTCGGTGCGCCGTCCCGGGAGGAGATCACGGTCGCCTGTCCGTCGGTCAGATGTACCCTTGCGTGCAACGGGATCTGTGCACCGGCGGGGATCAGACGTTGTGCCTGATCGCGGTCCTCCTCATAGGACCACTGTCCATGGCAGATCCGCGCGGGGGTATCGAGATCAACCCCAAGAATACCGGAAAGCGCGAATACAGATTCGCCCGTATCGTACGTGAGGGCAGAAGGCGCCGCCACGCCCAGGAATACACCGCCGCGATAGACAAACTGAGTGATCTTTTCTGCAAGGGCGGGATCCGCCCAGGCATCTCCGCCGCTCCAGGCGGTCCCTCTGGCGCCGGCATTTAAGATGACCTGAAATTCCGAGAGATCCCGTTTCCTGATCTCATCAAAATCCAGAAATTCTACATCGATGGGGAAGCCGGAGAGGGCTTCGTTGATGTGGATGAGATCGTGCTGATACGTCTCGTGGAAGTGACCGGACAGTGTCCAGGGGCGGAGCTTCCCCCAGGCATGCAGCACCCCGACCCTGATCGGCAGGAGAGCAGGAGCACCCGCTTCGTGAAGGGCCCGGATCGATCGGAATTCGTCCGCGATATCGGCGATATAATCGACGAAATCCGGGAAATCCTTAAGCAGATGCAGATATCCTCCCAGGCCGATCCGGTCGATCTTCGCTCGTAACAGGGCGCGTCGCACATGATTCCAGTATTTCTTCGCATCCAATGTGGGATTGCCGCCCGGTGCAAAGGTGGGGGCGCCGCCGAGACCCACCGGGAAGAGATAGGGATGCAGCCGGATCTCATGGGTATCCACCTTGACGCCGGCGTTGAGACGCACTTCAAAGCCGGAGAAGACGCACTTGATCAGACCGTCGAAGCCGAATTCCTCAAACCGCGGGCTGGTCGGTTCGACCCCGATCCAGGAGTCGTCATAGAAGACGTAGGCCTTTTTACCGTAGCGGTGTACGATATCGATCAGCTTCCTGCCGAAGGTGATGACAAAATCGTTGACAAAAGCCATATAATCCCGTTGTTTGTCGGTCGGCGGCATATGGGTCACATGGAGCTTCCCTCCGTTGATGAAATCCTCGGCGGTCAGCGAGTATCCGTACTTTTCCGCAAACAGGTCCAACATCCGGGGGCTGACCGTGAAATCATAGGAGCCCCAGTCGGTGTAGCGGTTGCGGTTTCTTTCACTCGCGCCCCAGATCCAGACGAAATTGTAGAACATCGAGGTGAAGCGGACGACGTTGGTCGCGGGATGCGTCTTGCACCAGTCCTCCATCCAGGTCAAGAGGTATTCCTGCGTCTCGGGATAGATGGGATCGATCTGCTTTAAATGCTCCTTGTCCCAGTGATTGGTCGTGTGGTTGTACATGGAGATCTCTTCCCAGATCCGCCAGGCAAAGAAATTCACGGTATAGCGATGGAAGGGGGCGGGATGCTCGATGATCACGGACCGGGAAGCCGGATCATACTGCCATTCCTTGCGGTCAAGCTCCGTGCCGGTCGTCCGGTCAAAGACCTGCCAGTACTTCATGGCGTCAGGAAGGTCATTGACGGCAAACTGTTCGTCGAAGAAATCCTCCATCACCGGGATCGTAAGGGCTCCGTCATCTGTGGCCGTGCGTGCATCGGTCATAAGGAGGGTACTCTGCAGCTTATCCGGATTGGCATCGGCCCATTCGTTGTGATCGCGTATCACACAGATCGTGGAATAGATGTCATAGCCGGCGGTCAGGATCTCGTCCGACAGGACGGTCCCGTCGCTGTCTCTGATGACATCGGCTCCCCATTTGTCTGCAAGCTCCATGGTGAGCTGTTCGTAACCGGATTCACCGGGAAGAGTGAAGCCTCCGACCGATTGGTTTTCTTTGCTCATGATCCTTCCTTTCCGATATTTCTACAGGTGCAGGTGTATCCTACGGGAGACGAGGTGCGGGGATCACGGCGGCGCCACCGGACTGCCGTCGGGATTTTTCAGGACCCCGTTCTCATCGATCTGCCAGACGGCCGGTCCGGTGAGATCCTCCGGGACGATATCCCGTTCCGGCTTGCCGGCGCTGTCCGGTCGCTCACCGGATCGATCGGGATCCGCCCGGTGATCCTGCCGCTCCAGGTGTGACAGGAAGACCCCGGCTGCCGGGGCTTCTTCCCGCAGGGAGGCAGAGTCCACTGCCTGTGCCAGGGCATCATAGTGCCCTTCAAACCCGGAGATGCGGCCGATAGAAGCGGCAATGGCTCTGGCGGCCAGAAAGGCGCCGCAATCGTTGGTGTGGGTGTAATCCCCGTCGTGATACAGGTTGGAAGCCGCTGTCTGGCCTTTCTGCCGGATGACCTCCATGGTATGACCGTGAAGATCCAACACCGGAACAGCAAGCTCTCTGCCCAAAGCGAGCACTGCATCCGCATGATTCTTTAACAGATCATTGTATCCGTCGCGATTCCATGTGTTTCTTGCAAGCGGCGTCACAAATACCGGATGAGCGCCGCGTTCCCGGATCTCGGCGGCATAGCGGATCAGATTATCCCGGTAACCGCCGTTCGCGTCCAGATGAGCCAGCTTCTGGTCATTGTGTGCAAACTGGAAGAGAACATAATCTCCGGCGTTCAGCTCGTCCAGCAGGATGTCATAATGTCCCTCCGCTCGGAAGCTCTCGGTGGTGAGGCCGGAATGCGCATGATTGGCAACGGCGAAGCTGCCGTTTAAGAAAGCAGGAAGCATCTGTCCCCAGCCGGCGTAATTCCCGGTGGGATGGTAGGGATGTTCCGCCGGTTGATCCGTGACGGTGGAATCTCCGGCGATGTGGATCGTCGGGAGATCCTCGCGCTCGATCCGGCAGTCGGAGAGCTGGAGGGACGGTGCGATGATCGTCACTGCCAGGCGCCCGGGGTACGGGTGATCGGCTCCCCGTGGGATATAAGCGCCGACGTGTACCGTGCCGGAGATCTCGCAGGGACCTACGGCCGACGGGAGACACGTGGCCAGCATCCGGCGGCCGAGGAAGAAAAAGGCCTCGGATCCCATGACTCCCTCTTTGGGAGACAGCTTCAGTTTCACTCGGTAATTGCCGGGCGCAGTGTCTAAGAGGAGAGAGGAACAGCCCTCCTTCTCCTCCGGAAAACCGTCAAAATTGCCGATCAACTCCGGGTAGGTCATCGGTCTGTCCTTCGAAGTCCCGCTCAAAGCGCACCGTCTCCGGAGAGTCTGTCATAATCCAGAAGACCCGCCAGATAGGCGAGTGCCAGACCCTGCCCCCAGCCCTGGATCCAGTCACGGGAGATGCCGCGATAGCCCTCGCGGTCCTTCATCACGGCGGTGCCTCCGGAGACATTCATCACGCGGCCGTCCTCGGAGATATTTTCCAGAAGTCCCTTTGTCGTCTTGTTGAGATATTTGATATGAAGCGGATTGCGTTTGGTGAGCATCGCGGCTCCGATGCCACAGGAGGCGGAGACCTCCTCATAGGAGTCCTCGTCGTCGAGGATCGTGCGCCACAGACCGTTCTCCGTCTGCAGGAGCTTGACCGATGCCAGCTGATCGTTTAAGGATCCAACGATATCCAGGTATTTCGGATAGAGATAGCACTCGGGGAGCGTCACACCGACCTGGCTCATGGTGAAGGCGGCCCAGGCATTGGCGCGGCCCCAGTAGAAGCCGGACATGTGGCTCTTGTCGATATTATTGTAGCCGTGATACCAGAGGCCGGAATTCTTATCCTGCAGATACTTGATGTGCCAGTACCACTGATTCAGGGCGTCATCGATGAGGGCCTCGTCCTTTAACAGGACACCGGCCCGCAGCAGGAAGAAAGCTGCCATGAAAAGGGTGTCCGCCCAGGCCTGCTCCGGGAAGTCATTATTTGCCGATACCGTATGCTGCAATACATGGTCGCCGAAGCGCAGGGCATCTTTGGTAAGATAGTCGATTTTGCTCTTTGCGATCTCCAGATATTTCTCATCCTCGTAATGGGTGTAGAGAGAGAGCATGGCGTGGCCCATGGCACAGGCGTTGACGGTCCAGACACGGGGGAGACCGAGCTCGATGTACTCATCCACCCGCTCCTTTAACTGATCATAGTAGTCATCCCTGCCGGCGGCATCCGCGGCAGCGCAGACACCGTAGTAAGCTACCCCTCCCGGCCAGTCCCAGGTAAGATCCATGCGCATCGTGCGCGCCACTACCCGGTCGATGGTACTGCGGATCTCCTCGGCATCGTAGACCAGTTTGCTCATGGGACGGTTCCTCCTTTGTAAAGTGAAAAATAACCAATGAAACGCGTTGAAATGAGAAAAATCTGTGTAAATTATACGAAATTAACCTG
>JAFPTK010000181.1 GCA_017400305.1 Lachnospiraceae bacterium
GAAGCTCGATGCCATGCGCGCCGAACTGCCGGGCTTTATCGAGCTCTCCTTCCCCACGATCAGCGCTTATGGCCCCAACGCCGCCATGATGCATTACGAGGCGACCGAGGAGGATCACGCACAGATCCTTGCGGAAGGGCTGTACCTGGTGGACTCCGGCGGGACCTATTTCGGCGGCACCACCGATGTCACCCGGACGATCGTCCTCGGACCCATCTCCGATGAGGTCAGGCGTCACTTCACCGCCGTGGCGGCCGGGATGCTGCGCCTTGCCAATGCGCGGTTCTTAAGGGGCTGCACCGGAAGAAATCTCGATATCCTGGCCAGGGGACCGGTCTGGGATCTGAATATCGATTACAAATGCGGCACCGGCCACGGTGTCGGTTACATGCTGAATGTCCACGAGGGACCCCATTCCATCCGGTGGCGCCGGATCGAGGGCGAGAAGGAGGCGGATCTGCAGCCGGGGATGATCGTGTCGGATGAGCCCGGTGTCTACATCGAAGGCAGCCACGGGATCCGCACGGAGAATATCCTGGAGGTCACCGCCGGTGAGAAGAACGGCGACGGGCAGTTTCTCGGCTTCCGGATGCTCACCTGGGTGCCCATCGATCTGGACGGGATCGATCCGAATCAGCTGGAAAGCCGCGAGAGACGCTGGCTCAACGACTATCATCGGGAGGTGCGGGAGCGCCTGACACCGCTCATTGCGGAAGAGGAGATCCGAAAGTGGCTCACGGACGTGACCAGGGAGATCTGAAAGGGAAAAAATACGAGATCGACATGACCCACGGGCCGCTGTTGCCGAAGATCCTGCTGTTTGCGGTACCGCTGCTCTTTTCCAGTGTCCTGCAGCTTTTGTTCAATGCGGCGGATATCGTGGTGGTCGGCCGTTTCGGAGCGGACGGGGCGCATTCCATCGCGGCGGTGGGATCGACCGGTTCGATCATCAACCTGATCGTCAGTCTGTTCATCGGTCTCTCTGTCGGGGTGAATGTTCTGGCTGCCCGGTATTACGCGGCGGGAGAGAAGCAGAACATGAGCGAGACGGTGCACACGTCGATCTGCTTAAGTCTCATCGGCGGGGTTCTGATCGGTGCGCTGGGCTTTGCAATCGCACGGCCGGTGCTCATCATGATGAAGACACCGGCGGAGGTGCTGCCGCTTGCCACGCTGTACATGCGGATCTACTTTCTGGGAGCCCCGGTCCTTTTCCTCTACAATGCGGGCAGCTCGATCCTGCGGGCGATCGGAGATACCAGGAGACCGCTCTATTTCCTGATCATCAGCGGGGTGATCAATGTCGCGTTAAATCTTCTGTTCGTCATCGTCTTCCGCCTGGATGTCGCGGGCGTCGCCATTGCCACAGTCATTTCGGAAGCGGTTTCCGCGGGGCTGATCCTGATGTGTCTGATACGGACCGGGGAGAGCTACCGGCTGATCCTTTCCAGGATCCGGATCCACGGTCACAAGCTGGCGCTGATCCTTCAGATCGGCGTCCCGGCCGGGCTGCAGAGTATGATCTTCTCCTTTTCCAACGTCCTGATCCAGTCCTCGGTCAACTCCTTCGGATCCATCGCCATGGCCGGAAACGCGGCGGCAGCGAATCTGGAGGGTTTTGTCTACATGTCGATGAATGCGGTCTACCAGGCCTCCGTGTCCTTTACCAGCCAGAATTACGGGGTGGGGGATATGAAGCGGGTGAACCGCGTGCTCTTTACCTGTCTTGCCACAGTGGCGGTGATCGGTCTGGCTATGGGGAATCTCTTCTACCTGTGCGGTCACGGTCTGCTGTCTCTCTACACGAGCGATCCCGTTGCCATTGAGTTCGGGATGAAGCGCATGGGGGTGATCTGCACCCTCTATCTGCTCTGCGGCATGATGGATGCGGTCTGCGGCAGTATCCGCGGTCTGGGTTATTCCGTGGTCCCGATGGTGGTGTCACTGATCGGTGCCTGCGGCTTCCGTATCCTCTGGATCTACACCTATTTTTCCACGCACCGCAGTCTCACCGTCCTCTACTGGTCCTATCCCATCAGCTGGGCGATGACCGGTGCGGTTCATCTGATCTGCTATTTCCTGATCAGGAAACACCTGATCGCCATGATGTCCAAGGAGAGGAAGACGACATGACGGATGAGAGAAATAATGCGCTGTTTCAGACGTCCCACCTGATGATCCTGATCAGCTATACGACCTTTTCCATCGTGCTGATCGCGGAATCCGTTCTGCTCTCCTGGGAGTCCTGGGTGTATCCGCTGATCGTGGCGGGCGTCCTGCTCTCCTGGGGGCTTCATATCACCCAGAGCATCACGGAGTCACAGCGGATCTGGGTATATTCGCTGTTAATGATGGCAACGTTTTTCTTTTACGGCTGTCATGAGACCAGTATGTATGATATGGCGGGGGTGATGGCGGTCATCATCATCCTGTTCTGTATGACGGGGATCTCGGGGCTGATCTATCTGAGCATGTTCACTTATTTTGCGACACTGGGGTATGATCTGATCATCGGGCTCATGCACGGGATGGAGACGACGCCGCTCATGATCACCCGGACGTTGTTACATATCGCCATGATCCTGATGGCGGGCTGGATCGCGAGACTCATCATCAAGAAGTGGGGACAGGTGCTCAGACGGGCGGACGACAAGATCGAGGAGCTCACGGATGCGACCCGCCGGGTGGATGATTTCCTGGCGAATGTCTCCCATGAGATCCGGACCCCCATCAACGCCGTGATCGGTCTGTCCACGGTGCTCACGGAGCGGGAGATGAGACCGGATGTCCGGACGGATCTGATGGCGATCGGAGATGCGGGAAGACGCGTCGCGGAACAGATCGGGGACATCCTGGATTATACCGAGATCGATACGAAGAAGCTGGCGGTGACCAGAGAAACCTATATGGTCAATTCCCTGGTCAACGATCTGGCGGTGCAGATCCGCATGCTGATGCGGCCTGAGGTGGAGCTGATCTTTGACGTGAACCCCCAGACGCCCGTCGCCCTGATCGGTGATGTCGTGAAGATCCGGAAGATCCTGTGGCATCTCATCGCCAACGGGTTAAAGTACACCAGGCAGGGCGGTGTGTATGCGAGGATCTATGCTGCTCCGAGAGAATACGGTGTCAATCTGTGCATCGAAGTGACCGATACGGGGATCGGCATGAGGCCGGATATCGTCGATAAGTGCTATGAGCGCTTCTATCAGGGAGATTCGGGAAGACAGCGCGCCATCGGCGGTCTGGGACTGGGAATCCCGATCGTCAACGGATTTGCGGAGGCCATGGGCGGCTTCTTAAAGATCGACAGCGAGCCGGGCAAGGGAACCCGCACCATCGTCAGTATCCCGCAGACGATCGCGGAGGCGGAACCCTGCATGTCCGTGATCAACAAGGAGAAGCTGATGCCGGTCACGTATTTCCGGTTTGAGCAGTTTACGATCCCGCAGATCCGTGAGTTCTATCAGAATATGATCGAACACATCGGCCGGGGAATGAAGTTTGCGATCCATCGGGTGAATGAGCTTTCCGAGCTGAAAAAGCTGGTGGACCAGGAGAGGATCTCCCATCTGTTCATCGGGGTGGGAGAATACCGCTCGGATCCGGAGTATATGGAGGCGCTGGCGGAGAGCATCCGGGTCACCATCGTGGCGGATGAGACCTTCCATCTGCCGGCCGGCAGCCTGATCCATATCATGAGAAAACCGGCCAACAGCTTCCTGATCGCCAATATCTTAAACAGCGAGATCTCGGAGGAGGATACGGACGGCCGTTCGATCCAGCATTTCACCTGCCCCGGCTTAAAGACGCTGGTGGTGGATGATGAGCGTATGAACCTGATGGTCGCCGAAGGAGTCTTTAAGAACTACGGGATGGAGGTGACCACCGTCCTCTCGGGGTATGAAGCCATCGAGATCTGCAAGAAAGAGCACTTCGATCTGATCTTTATGGACCACATGATGCCGGAGATGGACGGCGTGGAGGCCATGAAGCGGATCCGGGCCGATGCCGGCAAGCGGGATCGTGAGATCATCATCATTGCACTGACGGCCAATGCGGTCTCCAGTGCCAGAGAGATGTTTCTGTCGGAGGGCTTCAACGGATTCGTCCCCAAACCCATCGATATTGCGGAGCTGGAGCGGGTGCTGAAGAGAGAACTGCCCAAGTCCGCGATCCACTATGGGAAACCGGTCTTCCGGGGCGGGGATGGGTCCCCGCGGTCTTCGGAGGAGGAGATCACCGCGCTTTCTGCGGTTGGGATCCGCACATCGGCGGGGCTCAGCTACTGTATGAACGACACGGAATTCTACCGATCCCTCCTGCTGGAATTCGGAGCGACGGCGGAAGCCAAGATCCGGGAGATCGATACCTGCTACGGGCAGCAGGACTGGAAGAATTACAGGATCCGTGTCCATGCGTTAAAGAGCAACGCGCGGATGATCGGCGCGGAGCAGCTCTCCGATCTGGCCAGAGAGGTTGAGAACGCCTCCGCGGAGGGGAGCACCCAGGGGATCAGTCCGGAGGAGGAGGAGCAGCTGCTCACCATGTACCGGACGGCAGCGGATGCCGTCTGCCGGATGTACGGGATCAAGGCGGAGTCTCCGAAGGAGGACGAGGAGGATATCCTGGAATTCATGCCGGAGGAGGATGGGGAGGTGGAGTCATGAGGATGCCGCACAGACTGATCGACTGGTTGAATGACTCCTCCCGGGATCTGGCGATCCGTAGCTTTGCCCTTAACTCGATCACGGCGGCATTCACGCTGACGGTGATCTTCCTGTGGGACATCTTTATCGGAGAGAGTGCGGCCAAGCTTGCAATGCTGGCGGTCACCATCCTTGCGATGTATATCGTCATCCCGCTGGCGGTCCGGATCCATCAGGTACAGCTGGGAGCGGTCCTGATGAGCCTGGCGATCATTTTTCTGGTGCTTCCGGTGGAGTTTTTCACCGGGGACGGTGTTTACGGCTGTACGCCCATCTGGTATTCCTATGCCTTCCTGTATATCGGTCTGGTCGTGACGGGACGGAAGAAATATGTGATCCTCGGACTCCTGCCGGTTTCCGCGGTCACATGCTATCTCATCGCGTATCTGCATCCGGAGTTCCTGACCACCCACGATATGCGGACGGCTTACCTGGATTCCATCGCCTCCCTCATCGGCGTGGGCTTCCTGCTGTTCATCTCCATCTCCTTCCTGGTGCGGATCTATGACAGGGAGCGGATCCTTGCCAGAAAGCAGCGCGAGGAGATCGAGGAGTTAAACCGCTCCCAGAGCAGGTTTTTTTCCAGCATGAGCCATGAGATACGCACGCCCATCAACACGATCATCGGTCTCAATGAGATGATCCTTCGGGAGGAGATCTCGGACGAGGTGGCGGAGGATGCGACCAACATCCGCTCCGCCGGAAAACTGCTCCTGCATCTGATCAATGACATTCTGGACATGTCCAAATTCGAGGCCGGACAGATGAAGATCAATCCGGTGCCGTATGATGTCGGGGCCATGCTCTCCGATATCGTGGGACTTCTGTGGTTAAGGGCAAGAGAAAAAGGACTGGAATTCCGCGTGGATGTCGATCCCTCCACGCCGTCCCGGCTGGTGGGGGATGAGGTCCGGATCCGTCAGATCCTCATCAATGTGCTGACCAATGCGATCAAGTATACGGTGGAGGGTTCGATCACGCTCTCCCTGCAGGCGGTCCGGGAACAGGGGGATCAGGTGCGCATGATCTACACGGTGAGCGATACCGGTATGGGGATCAAGAAGGAAAATATCCCGTATCTGTTCTCCGCCTTCAAGCGCGTGGATGAAGAGAAGAACCGCTACATCGAGGGGACCGGTCTGGGACTGGCCATCGTGAAGCAGTTTGCGGACCTGATGGGAGGCAGTGTCAAGGTGAACAGCGTCTATCTGCAGGGATCGACCTTTGTGATCGAGATCCCGCAGAAGGCGGCATCCGATGAGGCTCTCGGGGAAGTGAAGTTTGAGTCGAAGCATGATTTCGGTAATCGGACAAGCTACCACAAGACCTTTGAAGCTCCGGATGCGCGGATCCTCGCCGTGGATGACAATGAGGCCAATCTGATGGTCGTCCGCAAGCTCCTCCGGGATACCCGGATCCAGATCGATACGGCGAAGAGCGGGGAGGAAGCGCTGACGCACACCCTGACATCCCGGTATGATCTGATCTTCATGGATCATCTGATGCCCGAAATGGATGGGGTGGAGTGCCTTCATGCGATGCGGGTCCAGGCGGGCGGTATGTGCCGCGAGTCCCGCGTGGTCGCGCTGACCGCCAATGCCGGAAGCGATAATCAGGAGTTTTATGCCAGAGAGGGCTTTGACGGTTACCTGGTCAAGCCGGTGAACGGGGAGGAGCTGGAAAATGAGGTCATGCGCCTTCTGCCCAGAGAGCTCATCCATCTGTCGGATGAGGTGGTCAGACCGGAGGCGGAGGAAGTCGGTGCGCGTGCCTCGGATCACCGGAAGCGTATCCCGGTGATGATCACGACGGACAGCGTGTGTGATCTGCCCAGGTACCTGATCGACGACAGGCGAGTCCGGGTCATGCCCTATCAGGTGAGGACGAAGGACGGCGTTTTCCAGGACGGGATCGAGCTGAGCCAGAGAGGGCTGTTGGCCTATCTGCGGGATCCGGAGCGCCGGGCGACCTCGCAGTGCCCGCAGGTCAGGGATTATGAATCCTTCTTCGGAGGTGTCCTGCTGGAGGCCAATGATATCATCCATATCTCGATGACGGATCTTGTGAGCGAAGGATTCGCCACCGCGGCGGAGGCGGCAAGAACCTTTAACAATGTCACCGTCGTGGACAGCGGGCATCTCTCCGCGGGGCTCGGCATGATCGTGCTGGAAGCGGTGCGGCTGGCCGGAGAGGGACAGTCTCCCGAAAGGATCATCGCGCATATCAATTCCATGGAGAAACGGGTGCACACGAGCTTTATCATCGATGATTCCATGTGGCTGGCGCGGGCCGGCCGGATCAACCCGATGGTCAGCAGGATCGCTCAGGCCTTCCTCCTGCGCCCGATCCTGAAGCTTAAGAAGGGAAGGATGACGGTGAGCAGGATCTGCATCGGGGAGCAGGAGCATTCCTATAAGAGATACATCGGATACGCCCTTGCCGTGCCGGGAGAGATCGATACGAGGCGGATCTTCATCGTGCATGTGGGACTCCAGGAAAAGATGCAGGAGAGGATCCGCGAGGAGGTGCTTAAGAAGGTGCCGTTCGAGACCGTCATATTCCAGAAGGCCTCTCCGGCGATCGCCATCAATTGCGGCCCGGGTTCCTTCGGCCTGTTATTCATGACGAAATGACGGAGGACGACAGGCTTTGGAAGTAGCGGTCTTCAGCGATATCCATGCGAATTACGAGGCCTTTAAGGCCTGTTTCGAGTACTGCTCCACCCACGGGATCGATCACTATCTGTGTCTGGGGGATTACGTGTCGGACTGTCCGGAACCGGAGAAGACGATGGAGCTTGTCTACATCCTGCGGGACTATTTCCGCTCCGTCTTCATCCGGGGGAATCGCGAGGACTATCTGCTGGATTATCGGAATCGCGGCGAGAAGGGCTGGCACGACGGCTCGGCCAGCGGATCGCTCCTTTATACCTATGAGCATCTGACGGACCGGGACCTCTATTTCTTTGAAAAGCTGCCGATCTGCTGTGTCTGGGAGGAACCCGGCTATCCGCCGATCACACTCTGTCACGGGACACCGGAACAGTCGAACGGGCTGATGTTTCGCGGAAAGGCCAATACCCGGCGGATCCTGCATAACATGAAGACACAGTTATTGCTCCACGGGCATCATCATCAGCAGGAGGCCTACCGCTTCCGGGACCGCGGCTGCATCAATCCGGGATCCATCGGTGTTCCCTGGGATCACGGCGGCAAGGCGCAGTTCCTGATCCTTAAGAGCGACGGCGGCGAGTGGATCGAGGAGTTAAAGCAGCTCGACTATGACCGGGAGAAGGAATACCACGCCTTCTCCGAGAGCGGTCTGTCCGCCAGAGCGCCGGCCTGGGCTGCCCTGGTCATGCATGTCCTGCGCACCGGTGTGGATCTCACCGAGGCCGTGATGCTGCGCGCCTCCCAGCTCTGCAAGGAGGAGACCGGCGAAGCCGTCTGGCCCGATATTCCCGAAAAATACTGGGCCCAGGCCCTTTTGGAGCACCGCATCGACCTGCAGGGACGGAGCATCGGGTAACGGTCCCCATCTTTATAAAAAAAGTATGAAATCCCCAAAAAGGTGTTGCAATCCCATCGGCGTGTGCTATGATAGGTTCTGTTGTTAGCACTCAATCAATTAGAGTGCTAACAGGAAGACAGTACAGACAATATTTTATATAAAGGAGGCAAGCATTATGAAACTGGTACCGTTGGCAGACAGAGTGGTATTAAAGCAGCTCGAGGCGGAAGAGACCACAAAATCCGGCATCGTCCTTCCCGGCAAGGAGAAGGAGAAGCCGCAGCAGGCAGAGGTGATCGCAGTCGGCCCCGGTGGTATGGTCGACGGCAAGGAAGTCGCGATGCAGGTCAAGAAGGGCGAGACCGTCATCTATTCCAAATATGCCGGCACGGAAGTCAAGCTGGATGAGGAGACCTTTATCATCGTCAAGCAGAGTGACATCCTGGCAGTAGTGAAGTGACGATCCCGTGAGAGCGTGAAGCGCGGAGCGGTCCGGAGGATCGATAGAAAAAGAAACCGGATAGATTAAGAAAAGGAGGCATTTAAAATGGCAAAGACAATCAAGCACGGAGCAGATGCCCGTCTCGCAATGGTGGAAGGTGTCAACAAGCTGGCGGATACCGTCGGTGTGACTCTGGGACCCAAGGGAAGAAATGTGGTACTGGACAAGAGCTATGGCGCTCCGACCATCACCAATGACGGTGTGACCATCGCGAAGGAGATCGAGCTCGAGGATCCCTATGAGGATATGGGCGCACAGCTCGTCAAGGAAGTGGCGACCAAGACCAATGATGTGGCCGGTGACGGTACCACGACGGCGACCGTCCTCGCACAGGCCATGATCAACGAGGGCATCAAGAACCTCGCGGCAGGCGCCAACCCGATCGTCCTGCGCAAGGGCATGAAGAAGGCAACCGACACGGCGGTGGATGCCATCGCCAAGATGTCCACCAAGGTCAAGGGCAAGGAGCAGATCATGCGTGTCGCAGCGGTTTCCTCCGGCGATGAGACCGTGGGCGAGATGATCGCGGAAGCCATGGAGAAGGTCGGCGGCAAGGACGGCGTCATCACGATCGAGGAGTCCAAGACCATGCTCACCGAGATGGATCTCGTGGAAGGCATGCAGTTTGACCGCGGCTATATCAGTGCCTACATGTGCACCGATATGGACAAGATGGAAGCGAACCTCCAGGATCCTTTCATCCTGATCACGGATAAGAAGATCTCCAACGTGCAGGACATCCTGCCGATCCTCGAGCAGGTCGTCAAGACCGGCGCACAGCTCCTCATCATCGCCGAGGATGTGGAGGGCGAGGCCCTCACGACCCTGATCGTCAACAAGCTGCGCGGCACCTTCAACGTTGTGGCGGTCAAGGCACCGGGCTACGGCGACAGACGCAAGGAGATGCTGCAGGATATCGCGATCCTGACCGGCGGCAAGGTCATCAGCTCCGATCTGGGCTTAGAGCTCAAGGACACCGAGATGGGTGATCTGGGACGTGCCAAGAGCGTCAAGATCGAGAAGGAGAAGACCACCATCGTGGACGGCCTCGGCGCCAAGAAGGACATTCAGGCCCGTGTCGCTCAGATCAAGAAGCAGATCGAGGATACCACCTCTGATTTCGACAGAGAGAAGCTTCAGGAACGTCTTGCGAAACTCGCCGGCGGTGTGGCGGTTGTCCGCGTCGGTGCAGCGTCCGAGACCGAGATGAAGGAAGCCAAGTACCGCATGGAGGATGCGCTGAACGCCACCCGCGCGGCGGTCGAGGAAGGCATCATCTTCGGCGGCGGCAGCGCCTACATCCACGCCATGAAGGACGTCGAGAAGC
>JAFPTK010000182.1 GCA_017400305.1 Lachnospiraceae bacterium
AGGGCGGCTGCAACGGCAATCTCAAGGCGATCGGCAAGCTGGTCGAGGGAGCGGACGCCGGACAGATCATGGAGCTGCTCAAGGGCAATCTGTGCGGAAATCGCGGCACCTCCTGCGCGGATCAGCTGTCGAAAGCGATCGCACAGGCATTGGAAGCTTGATGCATGGATAATAACGGACGAAAAATCCTGATCATAGTGGAAAACCTCCCGGTTCCCTTTGATACGCGGGTGTGGCAGGAGGCGACCACGCTGGCCGCAAACGGCTACACGGTATCCGTGATCTGTCCGAAGGGCAAAAACTGTACGGAGGAGGAGGAGACGCTTCAGGGGGTGCATATCTTTCGCCATGACCTTCCGGAAGCAAAGGGCGGTGCGCTCGCGTATTTTCAGGAATATACCTCCGCATTGCGTGAGGAACTTAAGCTGGCGCGTAAGGTTTATCGCGAGATCGGATTCGATGTGATCCACGGCTGCAATCCGCCGGATGACATCTATCTGGTGGCCGGAAGATTTCGGAAATACGGTGTCCGCTATGTGTTCGATCACCATGACATCTGCCCGGAACTGTTTGAAGCCAAGTTCGGAAAGACCTCCGGGCTCCTTTATCGGGGACAGCTTTATCTGGAACGGCAGACCTACCGGCATTGCACCTTTGCCTTTGTGACCAATGAGAGTTACAAGCAGATCGCGATCACGCGGGGCGGGATGGATCCCGAACGGGTGATCGTACTGCGGAGCGGCCCTAAACTGGAGCGGATGAAGATCGAACCGCCGAAAGAGGAATTGAAAAAGGGCCATCCCTATATGGTCGGTTACCTCGGTGTCATCGGAAAGCAGGAGGGGGTGGATTACCTCCTGGAAGCCGCCCGGATCATCAAAGAGAGGGAGGATTCCGTCCAGTGGGGGATCGTAGGCGGCGGGCCCTATCTGGAAACGGCCAGGAAACATGCGCACGAGATGGGGCTGGACGACTGCGTGACCTTCACCGGCAGGGCGCCGGATGATGAGATGCTGGATTATCTCAATACATCGGATGTGTGTGTCAACTGCGATGAATACAACGCCATGAACGACAAGAGCACGATGAACAAGGTGATGGAGTATATGGCGCTCGCCAAGCCGATCGTGCAGTTTGATCTCACCGAGGGACGGTATTCCGCCCGGGAGGCGTCGTTATATGCCAGGAATAATGATGCTGCCGATATGGCGGAAAAGATCCTGACGCTCCTCCATGATCCCGGGATGCGGAAGCGGATGGGGGATTTCGGAAGAGACCGGGTGATCCGCGAGCTCTCCTGGGAGCACACGAGTAAGGCTCTGCTGGAGGGATATGAGAAGTTCTTCTCCGGCGCCTTTGATCGAACGAAAGCGTGAGGTTTAAGAGCGGCGCATGGCAGGATTAAAGTGGTTTGTCAGGAGACTCAGGGCCATGAGCGTGCCGGAGATCCTCTGGCGCGTAGAGCAGCGGTGCCTGCAGATCCGGGAAGAGATCCGTTTTCGGGAGAAGCGTCCCGTGACGGAGGAGGTCTTTGACCGCTCCGGCAGGACGCCTGACGGACAGCCGCTCCCCCTCTCGCCGGAAAAGCTCTTCCTCAACACACAGAACAGAGATTTTGCACTTCGTGTCAGCATTCCGCTGCCGTTTCCCTATCGCTACGAGAACTATCGGATGTGGTGGCATGCCGGGTACCAAACGACCGGAGAATGGCCGCTCGTCCCGTCGACGAAGCTGGATTACCGGGGAATGGACCGGATCGGTGATGCCCGGACCAATTGGGAGCTGAACAAACATTTCCAGTTTGCGCTCCTGGCGAAGGACTATCTGGCGAGCGATGACAGGGAATGGTTTTTGAGTGAACTTACGACCCTGTTTGATGACTGGAATGAGAAAAATCCGTTCCTGTGGGGGATCTCCTGGACGAGTGCCATAGAGATCGCGGAGCGCTGTCTCAACTGGTGCCTGTCTTACGGATTTCTGACAGCCGCGAAGTCGGTGCCGGAGGAGCTCCTGGTCCGTTTTCGCAACGGCATCCTTAACATGGCGGGATATCTGGATCGCCATCACTCCCGCTACTCCTCGGCCAACAATCATCTGATCATTGAGATCTCGGCACTTCTTCACGCCGGTATCCTGGCGGGACAGAAGCGCTGGACGGATAAGGCGATCGCGATCCTCGACCGCGAGCTGTTCCGGCAGGTCTATGAGGATGGGGTCAATAAAGAGGAAGCGCTGTATTATCAGGCTTTCATGATGGAAGCGTATGCCCTGGATCTGAGGCTCCTTACAAGGAACGGACTCGCAGGGGAGAGAACCGCCCGGTGGATCCCGCTGCTCATCCGGATGACGCGCTATGTCCGCGACTGCATCGGCAATTACGGCGAGGCGGTGGAATTCGGCGATAATGACGGCGGAAAGCTCATGGATCTGCAGGGAGGAGAACGGCGTTCGGATTACTACGGATATCTCCTGCAGCTGATGAGCCTGCTGCTTCCGGAGCGATATGTCCTCTCGGCGGAAGATCCGGATTTTGAGTGGCATGAGAATGTCTGCTGGCTCTTCACGGAACAGGAGCGGGCCGCAGTATCGGACAAGCCGGTCTACGCCCCCGAGGGAAGTGTGGATTATCGGACAGGCGGCAACGCGATCCTGCGGACAAAGGACGGCAGTGTCCTCATCGGGATCGATCATGCGCCGCTGGGTTTCGGCTCGCTCTGCGCGCACGGCCACGCGGATGCCCTGAGCTTTCAGGCTTTTTTCTGCGGCGAACCGCTGTTCTGCGATCCGGGAACCTACATCTATCACACGGATGAGGCAGCACGGGATGATTTCCGCAGCACCAGGAGGCACAACACGGTCTGCGTGAACGGGCTGGATCAATCGGAGATGCTGGGGGCTTTCCTGTGGGGGAAAAAGGCAAACTGCCGGCTGATCTCCTGGGAGACCGATCCGGAACGCGACGAACTCGAGGCGGAGCATGACGGTTACCGTCCCTGTATCCACCGGAGAAAGTTTATCTTCGACAAAAAGAACCGGGAGCTGACCATTGAGGATCGGGTGCCGGGGGCCAAAGATGCCTTCTTTTCTCTCCTTTTGTCCGATGACGTGGCGGCACGGGAGATCGAGGGAGAGAAGGGGTTTCGGTGGCAGTGTGAGAATCTGCTCACCGGGGTCATCATGGCGACGGTGGAATTCCGAGAGGGCTTTGCGGAGAAGCCGAAGCTCATCGAGCGCGTGATCTCCCGGCGATACGGTGCGCGGGCCATGACCGGCGGATTTAAGGCGCCGATCCGGGGTGAGAAAGCGGTGACGGTGATCCGGTTCGGTGACAATGCGGAAAAGGTGATCCGTTTTCCGGATCGGACAGGGGAGTAGGAGCGTATGTGCGGGATCTGCGGCATCTATGACAGGCAGCATATCGTAGCGGATCATCGGGAACTGGTGGAACGCATGAACCGGACGCAGAAGCATCGCGGTCCGGATGATGAGGGCGTGTTTGTGCAGGGAAGCGCTGCTCTCGGCCATGTGCGGCTCGCGATCCTGGATCTGTCTGAGGCGGGTCATCAGCCGATGACACTGTGTGAGCGCTATACGATCGTATTTAACGGAGAGATCTACAATTATATCGAGCTGAGGGAGGAACTGAAGCAGCAGGGGTACACCTTTCACTCGGATGCAGATACGGAGGTGCTCCTGGCCGCCTATGACTGCTGGGGGGAGGACTGCCAGTGCAGGTTCAACGGGTTCTGGGCGTTCGCGATCTATGACGCCGGGAAGGATGCGCTGTTCCTGTCCCGCGACCGCTACGGAGTCAAGCCCCTTTACTATACCCGGCAGCAGGGGTATTTTCTCTTTGCGTCGGAGATCAAGACGCTCCTCGCGGATGAGCGGATCGAACGGATCGTCCGGGAGCAGGCGGTGGTCAATTACCTGGTGAACGGCTTTGTGGACTGTGAGGAGGAGACCTTCTTCCGCGATATCTCAAGGCTCCCCGCCGGCAGTCAGATGACGGTCACGGGAGCGGGCGAGCCGGAACAGAAAGCATGGTATACCCTTCCCTATCGGGAAACCGTGGTGGGGGAGGTCTCAAAAGAAACAGAGGACCGTTTCCGCGAGTTGTTCCGGGATTCTGTCCGCATGCGGCTCCGCTCCGATGTGCCGGTGGGTAGCTGCCTGTCCGGCGGATTGGATTCCTCGAGCATCGTGTGCGAATCCAGCAGGCAGCTTAAGGAAACCGGCGCCCAGAACGGACAGTCCACCTATTCGGCCACCTATCCCGGACGGCCGGACGATGAGCGGCGCTACATTGACGCGGTCATCGAACGGACGGGGGTATCGGGCCACTATGTGGAACCCACGGGCGACTCCCTGTTTGCCGATCTGGATCACCTGATCTACACACAGGATGAACCCTTCGTCTCCACCAGTATGTATGCTTCCTACTGCGTGATGCGGCTTGCGAAGGGAAAGGGGGCGAAGGTCCTCCTGGACGGTCAGGGCGCGGATGAGATCCTCTGCGGGTATCGCAAGGCGCGCGTGTACTATATCCGGAAGCTTCTGTCCGGCGGACACCCGTTCCGCGCGCTGCGGGAAGCCTTTCTGTATCTGCCGTACATGAGAAAGCATAATTCCACATTTCTTGCCGATCTCAGCATGCTCCGGCAGTTCCTCGGGAAGAAGCAGAAAAATGACATCAAAAGGAAATATCTCGCACCGGCGATCCGGGATGCGGAGCTCTCCCGCAGTTATCAGAGCAGTGACGCATTTCTCTTAAATGATTTCCGCTCCATCGTGCTGCCTGCTCTGCTGCGCTATGTGGACCGCAATGCGATGGCCTTTTCCATCGAGGACCGGCTGCCGTTCCTCGATTACCGGCTGGTGGAGTACTGTATGCAGCTGCCCCTC